>NZ_CALMZC010000016.1 GCF_937873765.1 uncultured Thiothrix sp.
GTCATTGGCGAATTCATTAATCAGATGTTTTTCAACTCTTCTGGTGCATGACCATATTTTAAAATTCATAGGAGCAAGCTTGTCTAAAACTTGCCGTGAATGCTGAATGGCTTGTAAAGCTTTATCAATGAAAGTTTGTTGCTGAGGGGATAAGGGGGCATTGTTGGCAGTCATGCCTGTTATTACAAAATTGAGTTCTGAGTCATCCGTATGAACCCAGCAGTCTCCACGTCCTTGATTATAAAACCAATCAAGCGGCTTTCTTGTGTCTGGAAGAGAGGGATTGAGATGCTGTTCTTTGCAACTTGCAGGTACTGCTAAAGCGAAAGGACTCAATAGATAACACAGTAAGCCGATCAGTATTGCGCAAAGCTTGACGTGTGGCATAGCCAATCCCCCTTAAGTATTTAACTAAAGAGGCTAGTGTGTGTTTGACAAAAGTCAGAATGAATTAGACTTAACGGGTGTTTTAGTGTCATGAACGGAGGTAGTCAGTTCCTGTGGCCTTTTATATTTAAGAGTAGACCTACAGACTAACAAACTGCTAGGAAAATCGATCACCTAGGTTTCTGTTAGCTATTCACCTTCTTCAAGCTGTGCCAGAATGCGCGCATTTATTTGCTTTTGAGGCGGGTTTAAGAATGGCTGAATCTAATTTATTTCTACGTATGCTGGCGGAGAAGCGCTTTCTATTAGCGGATGGCGCGACGGGTACTAATCTCTTTAGCATGGGGCTAATGACTGGTGATGCTCCAGAGCTTTGGAATACTGAACACCCTGAGAAAATTGCGGCGCATTATCGTACTTTTGTGGAAGCAGGCTCCGATATTATTTTAACTAACACTTTCGGTGGTAATCGCCGCCGCTTAGTGCTGCATCAAGCGCAAGATCGGGTAGAGGAGCTGAATACTGCTGCTGTCAAGATTTTAAAAGATGAAATTGCTAAAGCAGGGCGTGAAATCGTGATCGGTGGCTCGATGGGGCCAACGGGGGATATTTTAGAGCCGAATGGCCCACTTTCGATTGCAGAAGCTGCAGATATTTTTGAAGAGCAAGCGCGGGCTTTAGCGGCTGCAGGCGTGGATGTGCTTTGGTTGGAGACTTTATCCTCAAAAGAAGAGGTTGAAGCAGCGGTATTAGGCGCTGGGCGTGTGGGTTTACCGGTCGTGAATACCTTAAGTATTGATACTAATGGCCGCACCATGATGGGCTTAACGGCTGCGGATATTATTAAACTACAACCGAGTTTGCATCCCCATCCCATTGCTTGCGGCACGAACTGTGGCGTGGGTGCTTCTGAAGTGGTTGCAACCGTGTTGAATTTCTTTAATGCAGCCGGTGAAGAGCAAGAGCCGATTATTGTGGCTAAAGCGAACTGCGGTATTCCTGAATATGTTGATGGCAAAATTGTCTATAATGGCACACCGGAATTAATGGCTCGGTATGTGGAGTTAGCGATGGATGCAGGTGCACGGATTATTGGTGGTTGCTGTGGTACTAGCCCTGAGCATATTAGAGCCATGCGTGCTGCGATGGATCAGCATGTTCCGCAAGAGAAGCCTAGTCTAGAAGTGATTCTGCGTGATTTAGGTTCAGTCTCTAAAGGTGCACAAGCACAATTAGCCGGTGATTTAAGCGTGGAGGGTGGTTCTTTAGGTGGCGGTGGGCGTAAGCGTTCGCGGCGTGCCTAAATAAACGTTTCTAGGGTTGAGTACAGTTACTTAACCGTTACTTTGAACTTATACAAACTTGAATATCGTCCAGTTTGCCGTCAAATTCCTGCTTCGTTGGGGCTGGTTTCGTCTTCGACTTTCGTCCAAGACCAGAGCCTTCCCCTCCACAGGCAAACACCGTGTAACTCACGGCGTAGTTTCTTAAGTTCATAGCCGCATTGACATCCCGATCATGGCTGGTGCCACAGGTCGGGCAAGCCCACTGCCGGATTGACAGTGGGAGTTTTTCTATCTTGTGACCGCAAGCCGAACAGGTTTTGCTGCTGGCAAAGAACCTATCCGCCACCACCACGATACCGCCACGCATCGCGGCTTTGTATTCCAACTGACGGCGAAACTCAAAAAAGCCCATATCACTGATGGCACGGGATAAATGGCGATTTTTCACCATGCCCGACACGTTCAAATCTTCAAGGCCGATGAGTAAAAAACGGCGGGTCAAATCCGTGGTGAGTTGGTGCAAAGTGTCCTTGCGGATATTGGCGATTCGTGCATAGAGTTTTGCCAGTTTCGCCTTGGCTTTATGTCGATTAGCACTACCCTGAACTTTGTGGGACAGGCTACGGGAGAGCCGTTGCAGGCGGGATAGCAAGGCTTTATGCGGCCTCGCCCCTGCCACTACCTCCCCCGTTGAGAGCGTTGCCAATGCGGATACGCCCAAATCCACACCCACCACACCTTGATTTTCGGCGGGTGGGAGGTGGTTGGAATCGGTATCTACGGTGATACTGGCGAACCACTGATCAGCGGTACGGGAAAGGGTGGCAGAGAGGATTTTGCCGGAAAAGCGTAAGGTTTCCCGCATCCGCACGGCTCCCAGATGGGGAATGCGGATATGGCAAGCGTCAACGGAAAATTGATCGTTAGTCAGGCTGAAGCTGTCACGGCTTTTGCCTTTCTTCTTGAATTGCGGGTAGTTGGCTCGTCCGGCAAAGAAGTTTTTGAAGGCATTCCCCAGTTGGATAATCGCCATTTGTGGAGCATTTTTGGTGACTTCTAGCATCCACGGGAATTGTTCGCGTTTGATGGCATTCAGTTGTTTGCGTAACGAAAACTGTGAGGGTTTTGGCTGGCTGTTGTCCTCTTGCCATGCGCGGTATTGGGTCTGCCATTCCGCCAATGCCCAGTTGTAGGCAAATCGCGCCGTGCCTGCGGCTTTGGCAAAGTACGTGGCTTGCTTATTGTTGGGGTCAAGGCGGTGAGCATGACTAAAATCATGCCGTACAGCAGGATACTTGTCTAATCAACGGTGTTTTTGCTGCTACTGTTCATCGATAAACGGTAACGCATTTTGCAATCTATTCAAAATGAATAATCTTGAATACATTGGTATGAGTTCTGCGGTAACTGCTGCTAACCCCTACACATCCTCCGCCCGATCCACAAATAATACCCCATTCAAATGATCCACCTCATGCTGAATGATTCGTGCGACAAAACCGCTATATTCAGCCTCAACCGTTTCGCCTTGCTGGTTGCTATAGCGCACGATTAAGCGTTCAGCGCGTGCAACGGGTGCGCGCGTATCGGGTACGCTCAAACAGCCTTCTTCACCTAAACAAGTTTCAGTCGACTGCCAAATGATTTCTGGATTAATCATCGCGATTGCTTCCATCAAGGGTGCAGCGGGATAACGCGGATTCGGGCGTGAGGCAACAATAATGATTCTTAATGATTTGAATACTTGTGGGGCAGCGATCCCCACACCATTCGCAGCTAGTAGAGTGGCATGCATATTTTGAATCAGCATTTGCACTTCGGGATCAAGCGGAGCACTGACGACTTGGGCTAATTGAGTCAGCACAGACTCGCCTTGCTGAGCAATGCTCAAGATCTGCGCGGAGGGAAGTGTCGACATCATAAGATTCTACCTTTTTACACTAAATGTAGTTGTAGCATGTTTCTGATTATAAAACAGCCTCTCCTAAAGGATTCAGGCTTTATAGAACTAATGTGCAATTGCACATTGTCGACAATTTTACTGCTTTAAAGACTGAAAATTGGCGGATTTATCGGTACATTGGTTGACGATCTGAAAGCGATTACCGACAATACGCGAGCTTATTCGCTAATCGTGAAATCCACCAAATGACACTGCTTGCTCTGTATCATTCCGAAGTTGCTGCTGGCAATATCCAACGTGACCCTGCACAGGAACGTGCTATCCAAGTTTTACAAGGAATTATGGATGGCTTAGTCAATCCTAAACCTCAACTACCGGTCAAGGGTTTCCGCTTTTTCTCTAAGCCTGAACCGCGCACGGAAGTTAGCGTGAAAGGTGCTTATATGTGGGGTGGCGTAGGACGTGGCAAAACGTGGATTATGGATTATTTCTTTAAGGCTGTACCCATTGCTGAGAAAAACCGCTATCACTATCACCATTTTATGCTGATGGTACATGAAGAATTGCGCAAGTTAGGGACTAATCAAAAAGATCCATTAGAGTTAGTGGCTAAGAAAATTGCCTCTAATACTGAGCTGCTCTGTATTGATGAATTTCATGTCTTAGACATTGGCGATGCGATGATTCTAGCCGGGTTGTTGCAAGGTCTGGTGCATAACGATGTGACTATCGTGACCACTTCAAATCGTACACCCGATGATTTATACAAGAATGGTCTACAACGTGCGCGCTTCTTGCCAGCGATTGATTTGATTAAGAAAAATCTGCAAGTGATTGAGCTAGATAATGGTATTGACTACCGGATGCGCTATGTCATGCCTTTGGATGAACAGACTGATAATATTACTCATTCAGACCCCGAACTTGAGCAGCGCTTCCGTGAAGAAGCTAAAGGCAGGGTCTATGAAAATGTGGAGTTGGAGCTAAATAGTCGTCGTCTACCTGTGAAAAAAATGGCGGATAATATTATTTGGCTAGATTTCAAAACGGTCTGTGATGGCCCACGCTCTACGAGTGATTATATTGAGTTAGCCGCACGTTATGGAACGATTATTCTTTCTGATATTCCGATTATGAATCAGGATAGTGAGAATGCGGCGCGGCGCTTTTTGAATTTGATTGATGAATTGTATGACCGGAAAGTGCAACTCATCATCTCCACCCGTTACGATATTAAAGAGCTGTATCAAGGGCAGTTGCTCAAATTTGAATTTGCGCGTGCCTTTAGCCGTTTAAATGAAATGCAGTCACCCACTTATTTGGCGGCTTAACTGAACTGGGAGCGGTTTTAAATGGCAATTTGGTTTATTTCTGATCTGCATTTAGAGCCAGCCCGTCCGGCGAGCACGCATTTGTTGTTTGAGTTTTTGCAGTATATTCAGGGGAAAGCTGAAGTTTTATATATCCTTGGCGACCTATTTGAATATTGGATCGGTGATGATATTCTCGCAACCCCAGCAGGGCTGCAGGTTCTACCGATTTTGCAAGCATTCAAACAAGTGGCAACGCAGGGCACACCCATTTATTTACAACATGGGAATCGTGATTTTCTATTAGCAGAGCAGTTCGCTGAGTTAAGTTCTCTAACAATCTTGCCTGAGCAACAAATCATTGATCTCTACGGTCAGCCAACGCTAATTATGCATGGCGATTTACTGTGTACCGACGATGTGGATTATCAAAAAGCGCGGGTTTTATTTCGTAGTCCGTCATGGCAACAGCAAATTTTAGCGAAGAGTATTCCTGAGCGTTTACAGTATGCACAGAGTTTGCGGATGCAAAGCCAACAAACTGCGCAAACGAAGCGTGAAGAGATTCTTGATGCGAATCAAGCCACTATTGAAGCGGTAATGCGTGCGGCTCAAGTGCAGCAGTTAATTCACGGTCACACCCATCGCCCCGCAATTCATGAATTTGCGCTAGACGGTCAAACTGCTAAGCGCATTGTGCTGGGTGATTGGTACAGTCAGGGTAGCTTTTTGCGCGTGGATGCTGAGGGTATGCAGCTTTCAGCCGAGTTTCACTAAGCAGTCTAAATAAGCATGCTCATCGGGTGGTTGTTGCTGCTGTTGAGCTTGCCAGAGATTAGCAACTAAGCATTCCATCATTAGATGCTCAGTGTCGTGTTGCCCATAGCGCTCAGCTAGATTTTCATAAAGATCGCGAATTCCTACCGGGCGGTCAGTAGATACTTGTTCCCGCAAGCCTAAATGCAAACCCATGTGTAGGAAGGGATTAGTATGACCTTCTTCTGGCGCGTAGTTTTGCTGCAAAGCCTGATCAGTATTCGCAAGCAGGGAATGATATTCTGGATGTTCCAAAATGACGGCAGCGACTTGTTTCTCCAAACCTTCCAATAATTGTCCGGCTTGTTGCTTTTGCCAGCAGTTTAAATAATAACGGCGTAAATTTTCACGTTGGGCAGAGATCATGCAACAGTTTTTTCCTGGTATTCACATAAATCCGCGATCAAACAAGCGGGGCACTTGGGCTTGCGCGCTGTACAAATATAGCGACCATGTAAAATTAGCCAGTGATGCGCGTCTTGCAGGTATTCATAAGGAATATGCTTAAGTAGACCTTTTTCCACTTCCAGCACATTTTTCCCCGGCGCTAAGCCGGTGCGGTTGCCGAGGCGAAAAATATGCGTATCCACCGCCATTGTAGGCTGACCAAAAGCAGTATTCAAAATAACATTAGCGGTCTTGCGGCCAACCCCGGGTAAGGCTTCTAAATCAGCGCGATTATCGGGGACTTGTGATTGATGCTGTGCAATGAGCTGTTGGCAAGTCGCGATAATATTTTTGGCCTTAGCGTTGTACAGGCCAATGGTTTTAATATAGCTGCGCAAGCCTTCTTCACCTAAAGCTAAAATTGCTTCAGGTGTATTTGCAATGCGAAAGAGTTGCTCAGTGGCTTTGTTGACGCTTTTATCGGTGGCTTGAGCTGATAAAATTACTGCTACTAAGAGTTCAAAGGGTGAAGCATAGCTAAGTTCAGTGCGTGGATTTGGATTCGCTGCTTGCCAGCGTCGAAATAGTTCAAGGCATTGCTCGGGTTTCACAGGGCATCACTCGCGGGTTTGAGTAAAGCTTGTTGCTGAGTATGCGCTGCACGCCGTTGATCAATATAGTTTTTGCCGGCTACTAGAAAGCCTAAGCTAATAAAGGCACCGGGTGGTAAAGCGGCTAATAATAAACCGGTGAAATGATCGCTAATCTGTAAACTTAAGCCACGTGCGGCTTCTCCAAACATCAAATGCGCTTGGGAAAATAAACTGCCATGGGCTAAAAATTCACGAATAGCCCCTAAAGTAACTAATACTAAAGTAAAGCCAATCCCCATTATTAAACCATCCAACCATGCATATTGTGGTGGATTTTTCGCTGCGTAAGCCTCAGCTCGACCAATAATAATACAGTTGGTGACAATTAAAGGAATAAAGATCCCTAGCACGGCATATAGTTCGCTGAAATAGGCATGAATCAGTAATTCAATCGCGGTAACCGTGGAGGCAATAATCAAGACAAAAGCAGGGATGCGGATTTCTTCACGAATGAAAGGGCGTAACAAAGAAATTAATAAATTAGTGGTCGCTAAAGTCATCAAAGTAGCGATTCCTAAACCGAGGCCATTGACAAGATTAGTGGTGACCGCCATCAAGGGACATAAACCTAAGAGCTGGACTAAGCCGGGGTTATTTTGCCAAATACCATTAAAGATAATTTCACGATAAGGATGTTCTGCACTCATGGCTGCTTTCCTGTGCTAGGTGCAAATAAAGTCTCAGTATGCTGTTCAGACCAAACCAGTACCTGCTTGACGGCTGCAACGACTGCCCGTGGGGTAATGGTTGCTCCTGTAAATTGATCAAAATATCCGCCATCTTTTTTAACTGCCCAAGTGGCTACAGTCGGATTTTGAAGGGATTTACCTGAAAAGCCTAAGATCCAATCGCTTTTTTCCACCTCAATCCAATCACCTAAACCGGGGGTTTCTTTATGTGCTAAGACACGCACGCCTGCTAAGGTTTGATCTGCATTGACGCCAACCGCTAAACGAATATTACCACTATAACCGTCTGGAGTAGTGATGGTGAAAATCGATGCCACTGGTTGCTGCTGTTTGCGCAAGCGGTAGACTAACACAGGTTCAGAGCTATTCAACTCAGATGGTGCTAGGCTTAGGGTATCTTCTAATGGATTATTATCGTAGCGGCTGGCTTCGACTAAAGTATTAATCCGTGTTAGTAAGGCTTGCCGTTCACTTTGAGCAATTTGTTTGGCGGTCAGGGTATGCACTCCAGCGAGTAATAAAGTACCCGCTAAAGCGAAACCGGCTAATAAGAGCGTAGGCTTGCTAATTTCCCGAATTAAATCATTCATAGGCCAAATCGTCCTTTAGTGCCATAAACCCGCGGTTGGGTATAAGCATCTAGTAAAGGTACGGCCATATTCATAATTAACACAGCGAAGGCTATCGCGTCAGGATAACTACCCCAAACACGAATAATATAGGTAAAACAACCAATTCCACCTGCATAGAGAATTTTTCCTAGCGGTGTGGTACTGGCAGAAACTGGGTCGGTGGCAATAAAAAAAGCGCCTAAGATAGTCGCACCGCCGACCAAATGAAAAAGCGGCGAGCTGTAAGTATGCGGATTAATCAGCCAAAAAATAAGTGCCATTCCAGCCAGAGCTGCCATTAAAGCAAACGGAATATGCCAGCTAATAATTTTGCGATAGATCAACCATAAGCCGCCTGCTAGCCAAGCTAAGCTCACCCATTCCCAAGCTTGACCTGCTATCCAACCGAAGGCTTGGCCTTGACTGATTTGCTCGACTGTTTCGCCTAGCCTTAAATGTGTTTTTATAGTATCCAAGGTAGTAGCTTGAGTGAGGCCATCCCAAGTACTAGCTCCACCTAGCAAGACTTGCTGCAGCGCTTCACTCAAGTTGATATTGGCGATACTTGTAAGCTCAGGTGCGGGCCAACTCGTCATTTCGACAGGAAAAGACACCAAAATGGCTGCATAACCCACCATTGCCGGATTAAAAGGGTTGTAGCCTAAACCACCATAAAGATGTTTACCAATCACCATTGCAAAAATAAGTGCAATCAACAACAACCACCAAGGCGAATAGGGCGGAAGTGCGACGGCTAGCAGCCAACCAGTAACCACAGCGCTATAGTCAGTCAAAAAAGGTAGAATAGGGCGCTGACGTAGCTTAAGCATCAACGCTTCAAGCAGTAGAGCAAAGCCTAAGCCTAGCAATAAATTCGTGATCACCCCCCAGCCGAAAAACCACAGTAGCACTAAAGTTCCCGGCACTAGGGCATAAATGACTTGCGCCATGACTTGACCAACACCTTGAGGCGCATGCATATACGGCGAAGTGTTAGTGCCAAACATCATGCTGGTTTATCCTCTGTGGTGGTAGGGCTAGCTACAGCTTGCTGAGCTTTTTTAACTTTAGCACGCTCTAAAGCCGCTTGAATTGCTGCCTGTTTATCGTCTGAAGGGTTAGTTTTGGTTTGCGATGCTTCTTTATGCTTAGCTAATTTTTCAGCTTTTTCACGTTTAGCCCGTTCAAGCCGCTCTTGATGAAAGTCGTGGCGCTCACGGGCTAGATCAGCCTTTTCACGGGCTTCGCGTTGGACGTAAATATCGGCTTTGGCATAACGATAATAGTCCACCAGCGGAATATGACTAGGACAAACATAAGCACAGCAACCACATTCAATGCAGTCAAAAATATGATGTTGTTCGACTTTTTCGAGGTTACGGGCGCGTGCATGCCAATAGAGTTGCTGTGGTAAGAGATGCACGGGGCAGGCTTCTGCACAGCGTCCACAACGAATACACGGAAGGGGCGTAGTTTCGGCTACTTGTTCACTGACCCATAAACAGTTAGTCGCTTTAACTACGGGGATTTGATCAGTCGGCAAAGCTACGCCCATCATCGAACCACCCATAACTAAGCGTTTAGCCTTAGAGGTGTAACCACCGGCTGCTTGGATAAGGGTCTGCATATTCAAGCCAATCGGCACATCGAAATTCTGTGGTTGCACCACCCCTTTGCCGGTTACGGTCACATAGCGCGAAATCAGGGGTTGACCTAAAACAATTGCTTGATAAATAGCTCGAGCAGTGGCGACATTATGGCAAAGTACGCCAATATCGGTTGGACGACCACTACTAGGTACTTCACGTCCGGTCAAAATATGAATCAGTTGTCGTTCACCACCCGTAGGGTATTGCGTAGGCACAGGTACTATTTTAATGCGACTATCCTTAGCTTGCTGTGCTGCAACTTGCATAGCTTGGATAGCTTGCGGCTTATTATCTTCAATCCCAATTAAGCAAGTTAAGCCATCTGCAGGCGCATGCTCATGCAAAGCTCTAAGCATAATCAGGCAACCGGTGATAATTTCACGCGCCTGTTCGCGCATCAACATATCATCACAGGTGATATACGGCTCACATTCAGCGCCATTGAGCACTAGGGTTGTGAGTTGTACCGGTGTAGGAATATCTAATTTAATCGCAGAGGGAAAAACCGCTCCACCTAAACCCACGATACCTGCCTCACGCACGCGCTCACATAAGCTTGCAGCAGAGGCTTCAGTATAGTTTTCAATGGGTGCTAGGCGCTGATCTCCCCAGTTATCTTGCCCATCGGGAATTAGAATCACACAGACATCATTTAAACCAGAAGGATGGGCAATCGGTCGTTCTTCAATTGCTTGAATTTTGCCCGAAGTGCTCGCATGTACCGGTACACTGATGATACCTTCCGCTTCCGCTAAACATTGTCCTTTGTAAACCCAATCGCCTGCTTTAACGATGATCTTAGGTTTGTGTCCTGAATGTTGTTGCAAAGGAATAACCAATTCAGGTGCACTAGCAGCAGACAGTTTGCGTACTGGCTGTTGAGTGGATTGTTCTTTGTGATAATCCGTGAGGTGAAGGCCCCCGCTGCTTTGCCATAGTTTACGTAGATTAAACATTAGGCTACCTCTTTCAGTGAAATGAGCGGATAAGGCCATTTCCAAGTGGCAGGACTGGTTTTCACTGGAGTCATTAAAATGCAATCAACTGGGCAGGGGGGCAAGCAGAGTTTACAGCCCGTGCATTCCGCTTCAATGACTGTGTGCATGTGTTTAGCTGCCCCCACAATCGCATCCACTGGGCAGGCTTGAATGCATAGGGTGCAACCAATACAAGTATTCTCGTCAATAATCGCAACTAAAGGTGTGGTTTGCGCTTCGCCATGTTCAGCATTGAGGGGCTTAGCTTCAACCCCAAGTAATTCTGCGAGGGCTTGAATAGTTGGCTTGCCACCCGGTGGGCATTGATTGATGTCAGCCTCACCTTTCGCAATTGCTTCCGCATAAGGACGGCAGCCCGGAAAAGTACATTGTCCACATTGTGTTTGTGGAAGCAACTTGTCGATTTTATCTGCAAGCGGGTCACCTTCGACTTTAAAGCGAATAGCTGCAAACCCAAGCAACAAGCCAAAAATAGCCGCTAAGCCACCTACTACTAACAAAGCGGTTAACATGTTAGTGTTTCACCAAACCAGAGAAGCCCATAAAGCTGAGTGCCATCAAACCTGCTGTGACTAAACCAATTGCATTGCCTTTGAATACAGAGGGAATGTCAGCCACTACTAAACGCTCACGGATACTTGCAAACATGACCATGACTAAGGTGAAACCTAAAGCACCACCCATGCCATAGAGAGCAGATTCAATAAAACCATGCTGCTTTTGCACATTAAGTAAAGCTACGCCTAAGACTGCACAATTGGTGGTAATTAATGGTAAATAAATACCCAGCACATTGTGCAAAACGGGGCTAGATTTACGCACGACCATTTCAGTAAAACCGACAATCGCGGCAATCACTAAAATAAAGCTTAAAGTACGCAAATACTGCAAGCCCAAAGGTTCTAGCAACCAAGTATCTACTAGATAGCTACTAATAGAAGATAGGGTTAAAACAAAAGTTGTGGCTAAACCCATGCCAATCGCGGTTTCAAGCTTACGCGATACCCCCATAAATGGACAAAGGCCAAGGAATTGGGAGAGGACTAGGTTATTCACCCAAACGGTGCCAACAATAATCAGCAAGTAATCAGTCATGATCTACAGTCACTAGCTCTGCGTGTTCTAAAGGATAAAGCGCGCGTATTTTGCCATAGTTAGGCTGTTAAACCTTAATCGAAAGCAAAGAATAATTAAAATAAGTAGAAAGTTTATAGGTTGATAATATGTTGCAGTGCAGTATCTTTTAAATTATTATTGATCCTGAAGCGTCTTACGCTTCAATATCCTCCTAGCGGTTGGGCATCATTAAGATGCCCTTTTTTAACGTCAGCATCTAGTGCTGAGCACGTCCTAAGCCAATTGCTAGTTGAATGGCTGCTTTCAAACTTCCAGTTTCTGCTTTGCCCGTTCCAGCTAAATCGATGGCTGTACCATGATCGACTGAGGTACGGATAATCGGCAAACCTAGGGTAATATTCACTGCTTTACCAAAGCCTGCATACTTAAGTACGGGTAAGCCTTGATCGTGATACATGGCTAAGACCGCATCGGCTTGTTGCAGATTACGCGGAGTAAATAAAGTATCGGCGGGTAAGGGCCCAGTTAGATGCAAGCCTTGTTGTTGTAGTTGACGAATGGTCGGAATCAGTACCTCGATCTCTTCCATCCCCAAATAGCCACCTTCGCCGGCATGCGGATTAAGTCCACAGACTAAAATGCGTGGCTGTTTAATGCCAAATTTAGTCCTCAAGTCTTGATCAAGAATCTTTAATACCTTGCGTAATAAAGGGGCAGTAATCGTTTCACTGACCTTATTTAAAGGTAGATGCGTAGTCGCTAGGGCAACGCGTAAATTACCACTAGCCAGCAGCATCACGGGTAGTGGTGTATCCGTAAGTTCTGCTAAGAACTCGGTATGCCCAGTGAAAGGAACACCAGCTTCATTAATAATGCCCTTATGCAAGGGGGCAGTCACCATCGCAGCAAATTCACCGGTTTGACAACCCAAGGTAGCACGCTTTAGCAGTTCTAGCACATAAGCGGCATTGCGACTATCCAAACTACCGGGAATCACAGGCGTAGCACAAGGGATAGGCAGGACAAATAGCTCACCTTGTTTACAAGGCTCTTGTGCTTGATCCAGTGTATAAGGGCGTAAACGTACTGATAGGTTTAATAAACGCGCCCGCGCCCGCAACATTTCAATATCAGCTAGGGCAATGACATCTTCTGCCCAATGCGTTTGACTAGCTAACTGCAAGACTAAATCAGGGCCAATACCTGCAGGCTCGCCAGTGGTCAGAGCCAGTCTTAACCTATTATGCATAAGCATCCTTTGAGGAGTTACTTTAGTTGTAAGTTGGGTGCTGCACCTTGCATGCGATAATCAATATAAGCGCCATTGCGTAAACTTTGCAACCAAGCCTTATATTGTTCTTCTTCCTTGCGTCCACCTAAATAGCTAGTGGCTTTTTCACGGATCTGGTCAGCGGATTGATCAGCTTGTTTACGCTCCAATACTTCTAAAACATGCCAGCCAAATTGGGTTTGAAAAGGTTGACTCACGGTATGGAGCGCTTGCGTGTTCATGGCTTGCTCAAAAGCTGCCACCATTTGCCCTGCTTTTGCCCAACCTAAATCCCCGCCACGTGCTGCACTGCCGGGGTCGTCTGAATTTGCTTTGGCTAGTTGCGCAAACTCAGCGCCAGTTTGTAACTGCTGATAAATCGCATCAATTTTTTGCTTAGCTTCAGCGGGCGGATATTTCTGTGTGCTGACTAAAATATGTCGCACACGGGATTCAGCAGCAAGCGCGCGCTTACCCCCTTCACGCTCTAATAATTTGAGAACATGGAAGCCGTTCTGATCGCGTACTACCGGTGAAATATCGTTCACTTGCATTAGAGATAAAGCACGCACAAAGGAACTTGGCAAAGCATCAGCCGCTTGCCAGCCTAAGTCACCGCCATTATTTGCAGCATTATTATCAGAAAATTGCTTAGCGACATTGGAAAAATCCTCACCATTCGCTACGCGCTTTCTTAAATCTTCCGCTTTATTGCGTGCTGCATTCACTTGCTCAATCGTCGCCCCATTTGGGGCAGTGACTAAAATATGCTGTAAACGATAGCGCTCGCCGGCAGTAATCTTCTGGCTTTGGCTAGCAATTAAGTCATTTACCTCTCGATCAGAGACCGCGACTTTGCTACCGCCTATTTGTTTACGCAATAAATCAGCGGTGATTTTACGGCGGGTTTGCTCGCGTAAAGCCGTCATACTAATCCCCGCTTTTTGCAAAGCCGCTTGAAAAGTGCGCATATCCATCCGATTTTGTCGCGCAATACTTTCCATCGCGCGATCCACCATCGCATCATCGACACTAATACCATTTTCTTTAGCATATTGTGCTTGCAAGCGTTCGGTGACGAGTTCATCAACCGCAGCGCGGGTTAGATCAGCACCCGCTAAATTTTTATTTGCTTTGCTAGCACGTAGCATTTGCATACGCTGTTGTACTTCACTGTAGAGAACCACCTCACTATTCACCACGACAGCGATTTGATCTAGGGCTTCAGCCTGAAGGGGGTGACTTACAACCACCAAAGCACCCATCAACAGTGCAGCGGGTAAGCATTTGCGCCAAGTTGTCATCAAAGATTGGGTGCTATTTATAGCCATAAATTCGATTTTCCATCAAGTTGCGTGTACCACTGCCGAAACTACCTAAGCCTTTCAGTTCAAGCTCCACAAACACGGCATCATCATAAGTGGTATTGTCTGATAATAAATAATTGCGTACCGCTAAGCGGCTTTTCCAACAACAGCTTTGATACTCAAGTCCCGCTAAGGTTTCTAGGCTGCGCTCGTTTTTTAAATCTTGCTCATGCGCACCGACTAAGATCCAGTTTTTAGTGACCGGGGTGGCAAAAGCAATTTGGGCTGATTCGTATTCACCTTTGCGCTGACTATAACCTAAATTCAAAATTCGCTGCTTTTGATCTTGATAACTTACTCTGAACTGACTAGCCGACACCTGTTTGGCTGCTATATCACCAAAAGCCGTCCCAGCTACTTTTGTTGAATCATTCAATTCCCCAGCCATTTCCATCACTAATTCAGAACGCGTACCGGTTTTGGCGGTTTCATTTGGCAAGCTTACTTGGCGGTCTGCAAAATAATACATTTGCCCCATGCTCGCACGGAAAACTTCCCGGCCTTTGTCTAGCTCTTGAACCCGTGTCGTCATTGAAACGGACAAGCGATTATTATCTGCAATCCGGTCTTTCCCAGTGAAATCATTATCGGTGAATAGCTGGCTATAACTTAAGGTACGCTCCGACGAGTCAAAGACTGGAATAGCTGCTTGATTACGATAGGGTGTATAAGTGTAGTAAATACGTGGTTCGAGGGTTTGCAGGCGTTTAGCATCTTTTAAAGGGCGTTCAAAGAATAAGCCAGCGTCTACTGCAATCGTAGGTAAACTGCGGGTAATGTTTTTCTTAGTGGCTTGTTCTAACTGGTAGCTGGTTTGAGCGAACTTAAGTTTAGGCTCAAGGAAAGCAGCTGAATTCTCAAAGCGTTGTTTAAGAGTGACTTGAGTGTCTAAGCGATGCCCATTATCACCTTTATTCCGAGAAAAATAAGTGTACTCACTGCTAGCACTGAGTTTAGGTATATTCTCAACAGATTGTGGTGTCCAAGTGGCTTGTAATTGTGGCAAGCGTGCGTAGTTTTCGGAGCTAGTATCCAAGATCTGATAGCTTTGTGCTAACGCAGAGAAATCCCATTCTTCATTATCACTGGTATAGCTAAGTGTGCGTTCCAGATTAACAATACTACTCACTGCGAGTGAGTTACCTAAATCATCAAAATAATTTTTATCTGAAACCCCAGCCGCTTGCAGCTTGAGTTGATGATGTTCATCAAACTGGTTCAAATGCTGTATGTCAAAGTGATAGCGTAATTCGTTATTGCGTTCTTGATCGCTGGGCAAAACATCGTATTGCACAACTCCACGCTGTAGTTCAGTTAAGTAACGAAATTCGCTTTCTAACTGTAGACCACGCTTACTAAACATATTAATGGTAGTGGTCAAGTCATAGTTAGGAGCAAGATTCCAATAATAAGGTGCACTCACGCGCAAGCCACTTTGCTCGTTAGTACCGAAGTTAGGTATTAAAAAACCAGATTTACGCTGGTCAGTCAATGGGAATGAAAAATAAGGTAAATATAAAAAGGCTTGATCATTAATCTGTAAGGTGACCTTGCGTGCAGTACCTTGCTCAGTGCTGCGATCTAACTTGATTTCCTCTGCTTTTAGACTCCAGCTATTGATTCCCACAGGACAGGTCGTGTAGCTTGCATTTTTTAAGCGTGTCACTTGAGTGCTTTCTTGAATCAACTCACTACTAGCACCTCGTCCCTCACTACCATTCAATAAATAAGCTACATCCGTGAGGCTACCTAAGCCGCTATTCAAGTTGTATTTAAGTTGCTGACTGGTGACATTAGCCGTCGGGCTTTTAAAGATCACTTCGCCTTGAGCTAAAACTTTTCCTGTTTGGCGATTATAAAGTGCTTGCGCTGCGCGCAATTCTTGATCATTCTGGCTAATATATACATTCCCTGTCAGTTCTGAGTCGCCCTGTTCGCGAAACAGCGCTTGATCAGCTTCTAGATAGATCGCCATTTTATCCAAATCTGCCGGGCGCAAAGGTTTTGCGGGCTTAAACGCTTGAGCAGGTATGGGGCAAGTTTCCCAAGGGTTTTGGGCATACAGCAAACTTGGACTACAGCAGAAGCTCACCACGAGTAACCTCGCTTGAGATAGCAAAAACATGGAGTTCCTTGATTTTATGCTCTGTTCTAGGCGCATAACATCGCATACTCTTGATGAACAGACAATGTTTAGCGAGTCTAGGGGTTTAGCTGTTGAGAAATAAGCAATATAAAAAATAAATAAGAATTTAAATTGTATAATAAATTTTACAAATAAAAATGTGTTGTGTAATATTTATTCAGTGTTATTACAGATGAGTTCTGTATAAGCTCAAATTAAAGGGGGTGTTATGGAAAATGCATTGGGTATGGTGTCATTTTTCGATGATAATTTCGATGTGTCCGACAATAATGGTGAGTCTGGTGTGATGAATGAACAGCCGTTAAAAAAGCGAGGGCGGCCTAAAGGTGCTATTTCAGCGACCATTTCAGAAGTTAGGCAACAAGCCGCTGAAGAAAAGAGACAATTAAAAAGTGAATATCATGAGCGAATTGAACAATTGCAAACCACAATTGATCAATTGCAAATGCGTTATGAGTCAACTGTTTTGCAGTTAGAGCAAGAGTTAGACTTGTTGCGAAAACGAGAGCTTTATTATCAACAAGTTTTAGGGGTGCGTTTGGAAGAAGTGGCCAAGCATCTTTACGACACTCTGGTAACTTGGGGTGAAGCGGAGCTTGCAGAAGCACAGATTGATAAGCGTAAACGCGGTAGGCCACGTAAAACGCTTAAATAAATATAGTGATTATTTTGCCTAGAGTCAGAGGAGCAAGTGTTCTAGTGTCCTCTGATAGATCAGAGTCAGCTTTTCTAAATCATCAACTGCCACACATTCATTAATCTGATGAATCGTCGCATTACAAGGGCCTAGTTCTACAACTTCTGCGCCAGTCGGTGCAATGAATCTCCCGTCTGAAGTTCCACCTGAGGTTGACAATTCAGTTTCTATATTAACAATTTCTTGAATGGCTTTAACGGTAGCACTCACTAAATTTCCGCGTCCGGTTAAAAATGGATAGCCTGATAGGCTCCAATCTAAATAATAATTGCTTAGATATTTATTTAAGATAGTTTCAGTACGGAGTTTAATTTCCGCCTCAGTGAGTTCGGTAGAAAAGCGAAAATTGATTAACGCTTCTAAACTTCCTGGTATAACATTGTTAGCCCCCGTACCCGCATTTAAGTTGGAAATTTGAAAGCTGGTGGGTGGAAAGAACTCGTTGCCGTTATCCCAAACCTCAGATGTTAACTCGGCTAGAGCGGGTGCAACCCGATGAATCGGATTGTCGGCCAGTTGGGGATAAGCGACATGACCTTGCTTACCTTGCACGGTCAATTTAGCATTGAGTGAACCACGCCGACCATTCTTAATGATATCACCCAGTTGCTTCGAACTAGAGGGTTCGCCGACTAAACACCAAGTGATTTTTTCATGACGAGCTTCTAAGGTTTCTACTACTTTTACCGTGCCATATTTAGAAGGCCCCTCTTCATCACTAGTGATCAGCATTGCAATCGAGCCTTGGTGCTCAGGATGATTACGCACGAAATTTTCAGTAGCAATCACAAAAGCAGCAATGCTCCCTTTCATATCTGCAGCACCCCGCCCATACAGCAGGCCATCACGAATTTCCGGTTGAAACGGTGCACTGTTCCAAGCATGCAAAGGGCCGGTTGGAACCACATCAGTATGACCCGCGAAGCAAAATACCGGGTCTTCCGTGCCACGGCGTAGCCAGAGATTTTCGACATCTTCAAAATTTAAGTATTCAGCCTTAAACCCCAAAGGTGCTAAGCGTTCGGCGATGAGCTGTTGGCAGCCATGATCAACAGGGGTCACGGAGGGTAAAGCAATCAGTTGCTGGGTAAGTGCTAAAGTATCTGACATGATGGCCACTTAGCGTTAAAGTAGAGGAGGGATTTTAAGTTAATTTTGGAACAGAGTTTTCCATTGTTCAGCATCAAAACCGAGTACACGACGTGTCCCTAAGTCTAATAAAGGACGCTTAATAATACTGGGTTGATCTTCCATAACCGCTAAAGCCAAAGTTTCGTTCATCGTATTCCGAGTAGTTTCTGGCAAATTGCGCCAAGTTGTGCCACGGCGATTGATGAGTTTATCCCAACCCCATTCATCTACCCAAGTCCGCAATTGCACCGGATTTAGGCCATCTTGGCGGAAATCATGAAATTCATAAGCAATAGCACGCTCAGCTAACCATTGACGTGCTTTGCGTACAGTATCGCAATTGTTAATTCCATACAGAATGATCATTAATCATACCATTTGTGATAAGAACGGCGCTTACCAGCACGCTGCGTGACAATCCCTTGAATTTGTTCAGGACGAATTTCCAAGCTCGGGTATTGAGTTTGCAAAGCCTCTAAATAATAGCGGCCTGCGTTGATGCGTAAGCGGCGGAAAATATACTCGTCTTGATTGTCTTTCGCAAATACGAAAGCACCATCCCGCACAATACCCGTTGGATCGATAATAATAATACAACCTTGCTCAAATTCTGGTTCCATGCTCTGATCAATCACCTGCAGCGCAAAGGGCTCAGATTCGGAACAACTACTCCCTTCATCACTGATGTTTTGTTTAAAGCTATCGTCAACCGTAATTTTTATGTCTTTAAAGCGGGTCATACTTTATTCCTGTGGCCTCAGGGCTACGGCTGAATTCGCTAGCCGCTACATGGCGTTCCGGTTGATACCAATGTAGTTTTTCGTGGAGTTGCACGACTTCACCTACAATAGTTAAAGTAGGTGCACGGACTGAACGCTGTTTAACCAGCTCCGGTAAGCTTGCGAGGGTACCGATATGCACCCGTTGATTACGTGTCGTGCCTTGCTCAATCAAAGCGGCAGGCAGGGTGCTGGGAGTGCCGTGCTTAATCAATTCGCGACTAATCACCTCAATGCCAGTTAGCCCCATATAGAACACTACCGTTTGGTGCGGTTGAGCGAGTTTTTCCCAATCTAAGTCAATCGTGCCATTTTTGAGGTGACCGGTGGCAAAAGTACAAGATTGCGCATAATCGCGATGCGTCAGCGGAATACCGGCATACGCAGCACAACCTGAAGCAGCGGTAATTCCGGGAACGACTTGGAAAGGAATGCCATTTTCAGCCAAGGTTTCAATTTCTTCGCCACCTCGTCCAAAGATAAAAGGATCCCCCCCTTTGAGGCGCAAAACACGTTTTCCCTCTTTGGCTAGACGCACCAGTAGCGCATTAATCCCTTCTTGGGGAACAGCATGCTTAGCTTTTTCTTTACCCACATAAATACGTTCGGCGGTTTGGCTTGCCATCTCTAAAATCGATTTAGCGACTAAGCGGTCATAGACGACAACATCGGCTTGTTGCATTAAGCGCAGGGCACGAAAGGTGAGCAGATCAGGATCGCCCGGGCCTGCACCTACTAAATAAACCTCACCTATCGAGGAGACCGAATCTGCTTGAGCCAGTCGTTCCTCTAGCAGTTGTCGTGCGGCGCTCACATTGCCTGCATACACTAATTCGGCAAACGGGCCGCGCAAAGTTTGCTCCCAGAACTGTTTGCGTTGTTCGGGGTCAACAAAGCGTTGTTTGACTTTTTCACGGTATTCTTCAGTGATCGCGGCTAGTTGCCCACAGGAGGAAGGAACCATCGTTTCCAATTTCATCCGCAATTGACGGGCTAAGACTGGCGAAGCACCCCCTGTAGAGACCGCAATCATCACCGGTGAGCGATCCACCACCGAAGGCAGAATAAAACTACAAGCCGCTTGGTGATCAACCACATTGACAGGGATTAGCTGTTCGTTGGCAAGCTCGGCAACTCGCGCATTGACCACTCGATTATTAGTCGCTGCAATAATTAAGTAATAACCAGTAGTAGCATCTGTGTCTTGGAAGTCACGCTGCTGCCAGTTGGTTTGTTCAGGATATGCACAGAGGAGATTAGCGAGTTCATCATCCAGTTCAGGTGCAATCAGGGTGAGTCGTGCACCACTGGCTAGGAGAGACTCCGCTTTTCGTAAGGCTACTTTGCCACCGCCTACCACTAAGCAGGGGCGATCCTGTAAGCACATAAAAATGGGATAGTGTTTCAATCTAAGATCTCCTAGCAGAGGGGCGGCTGACATAGCGCACCACACCGCGTACTAATTCGCTATAGGGCAAGTCTGCTAGTTGTGGATAGCGGGCTAAAGCTGTATTCAGCAGCGAGTAAATATCCACCATAAGTGATTGACTGTCTTCAGGGAGTAGATGCGCTTGCAGTGCGAGGCAACCGCCAGCTTGTACTTTGAGTTCTTTATTATGGGGTAAAGGGCCATCAATAGTCACTTCATGTAAAGCAAAACGAGCTGCTTGCCGCAGTGTATTCAGGAATAGCTCACAGCGTACTAAGCTTTCAGCAGACTGGCAGGCGATGCCTTCACGATTGGCAATTAAAAAGGCTTGTTTACGTCGACAATCACAGCGACGATTCAGCAACGCTTTTTCAAAAACGCAGCGCTGTTGATTCATTGCATGGTAAAGGCTACGGAATTGATCTTCATCCATTAGCGTGGTTATAGCTTACTTTTCCCATTCCATTAACACAGGTTGTTCGCGCTGCTCCTGCAAGCGTTCTTCCGCTTCTAATTGATTAGCAGCAAAGATTAATTTGTAGCTACCTTTATCGGAGGGGGCTGCATTGATACGTAGAGTCCGGACTTGATTACGTGCATCTTGATAGGCTTCATGTGTCCCTTGATGCTCTAATGTTTTTAAAACTGCAGTCGCTTGAGTGATGTGAAACACATAATAAGGCATGTTTACCTCGTAACATAGGCTGAATTAAATTGAAGCTTGCAAGCAGCCAGCTTCAAACGGACAGACTACTTCGATTCATCCAATATTATCGGCTGCTTAGCCTGCAAGCTGCCATAGCTCCAAATGGGGATAGGAATGAAATCTTAGCCTAAAGTTTCCTGTAGCCAACGGCGAATCGCGTCCCGATCTGGCAGTGCTTGCAGGATAAAATCGGTTAAACGCTCCAAATCAGCTTCAGCTAAGTTTGTCGAATCTGCTTGTAAACAGCGCTTAGGATCACGGAAACGCTCTTGCATGTCCGGTTGCTCTAAAATCTGCCCTAATAAATCTTCCAATAAATCTGCCCGACTCGGCGCTCGAAAGCCAATTGAGTAGGTCATGCATTCACCAACGGCAACTCCGTAATGCGGCACATCGGGGGGCAAATACAACATATCACCCGGTTCTAAAGTCCATTCTGCTTCGGCTACAAACTCACGCATAATCCGTAGGTCAATATCGGGGATGAAATTATCTTCCGCACAGGCTTGATGGCTAATTTGCCAGTGGCGTTTACCCAGTGCCTGCAAGAGAAAGACATCATAAGCATCCACATGCGGCCCCACTGAACCTCCATCAACCGCATAACTAATCATCAGATCATCAATCCGCCAATCGGGAATAAAGCGGAAAGGTTCGATAATCTCGGCAAACTCAGGTAGGAGTTTTTCAATATCATTGACTAAGAGCGTCCAATGGGTGGCGGGAAGCTTCTTGAAATCCTTTTTGCGTAACGGCCCGTGGCGTACTTCCCAAGGACTGCTACCCCCTTTTTCTAGCACCAAACGCGCAGTATCGGTGTCACAAGCCAAACCCGCCAATTCATTGGAACTCAGCGGGGATTGGAAGTTGGGAAAGGCTTGGCGAATCAGTAGGGGTTTTTGCTGCCAATAATCGCGCAAGAATTCCTCGGTGGAAAGCTCGCCTAACTGCGTGAGAATCTGATTAGGTTGAATCAAACTCATAGCTTTTTAGACTGTTCGGCTGCATTACCCAGATAGGTGCTGGGTGTGAGCTGACTGAGTGCAGCTTTAGCAGCTTCGGGCATCTCTAAGTTTTTAATAAATTCGCGTAAACCTTCAGGCGTAATGCGTTGCCCACGGGTTAAAGCTTTGAGCTTTTCATAAGGTTGCTCAATCCCATAGCGGCGCATCACGGTTTGGATAGGTTCGGCAAGTACCTCCCAATTCGCATCTAAATCCGCTTGCATACTCACTGGGTTAGCTTCAAGTTTAGAAATACCTTTTAAAGCCGATTGATAAGCAATTAAGCTATGACCTAAACCCACCCCTAAAGTACGTAGCACAGTGGAGTCGGTTAGATCACGCTGCCAGCGCGAAATAGGGAGCTTCTGTGCTAAATGAGTGAGTAAAGCATTGGCAATGCCCAGATTACCTTCGGCATTTTCAAAATCAATCGGATTCACTTTATGTGGCATAGTCGAAGAACCGACTTCACCCGCCACGACTTTTTGTTTGAAATGCCCTAAAGAAATATAGCCCCAAATATCACGGTTGAAGTCGATGAGAATGGTATTAAAGCGTGCAATAGCATCGAAGATTTCTGCAATGTAATCATGCGGTTCGATTTGGGTGGTGTAAGGATTCCAATTTAAGCCAAGGCTAGTGACAAATTGCTCTGCCGTGGTTTGCCAATCGACCTCAGGATAAGCACTGAAATGTGCATTGTAGTTACCGACTGCACCATTGATTTTGCCTAAGTATTCACAAGTTTGGACTTGATCGAGTTGGCGCTGTAAGCGATAAGCTACATTCGCCATTTCCTTGCCTAAAGTCGTGGGTGAGGCTGGTTGTCCATGGGTGCGTGAAAGCATCGGTTGGTCTGCATAGCGCTGAGCTAGCTCACGAATTGCCGCCACCGTACGCTGCATGTCTGGCTCAATCACTTGACGCATGCCGCCTTGTAGCATGAGCGCATAAGACAGATTATTAATATCTTCAGAAGTACAAGCAAAGTGAATGAATTCACTGACGGCTTTCAGTTCAGGCTGAGCCGCAACTTTATCTTTGAGGAAGTATTCAATCGCTTTCACATCATGATTAGTAGTGCGTTCGATCATTTTGACGTGACGTGCATCTTCTTCATCAAAGTCTTGTAAGAGCTTTTCTAAAAACTCATTCGCTGCTGCTGATAGATCCGGAACTTCGGTAATTTGTGGATGGCGCGCCAGCATTTGCAGCCAGCGAATTTCCACTAACACGCGGTGATAAATTAAACCATACTCACTAAACCAAGGGCGCAGCTCAGCGGTTTTGCTGGCATAGCGACCATCAACGGGGGCAAGGGCCGTGAGGGCTGAAAGTTCCATAGCAGATCCTATCGGGGAATGATCGAAAGGGCGCTATTGTAACTGAAAATAGGGGGGATGGGAGTAAGTTTGACCGATACAAATTTATGTCGATCTACAAATTAAAGCCATTGCCCAACGCTTCCGCTTTATCCCTACAGGCTCCTTTTTGATGGGTTCACCCGAAGACGAGCTTGAACGATCGAGTGATGAAACTCAGCACCCAGTTACTTTAAGTCAAAGCTTTTGGCTAGCGGATAGCACAGTCACACAAGCCTTGTGGAAGGTGGTGATGGGCGACAATCCAAGTACATTTAAAGATTCTGAGCAAAATCCGGTTGAAAATGTAAGCTGGGAAGGTGCACAGCGCTTTATCCAAGCTATCCAAGACTTAATGCCAAATCTCCCCTTACGCTTACCGACAGAGGCTGAGTGGGAATATGCCTGTCGAGCAGGTACGACCACTCCCTTTTCGTTTGGCAAGAATATCACCCTATAGCAAGTCAATTATGATGGTAATTATCCATACCATGATGGAAAAAAAGGCCTTTACCGTGAAAAAACTGTACCCGTAAAATCTTTAGCTGCGAATCCGTGGGGCTTGTACGAAATCCATGGCAATGTCTGGGAATGGTGTGAGGATATTTATCAAGACAACTTAGGGGATGCGGCGGTGATTGATCCTGTGGGCGCTGCAAACGGGACGCCCAACCGTGTACTGCGTGGTAGGTCGTGGTACGATAGCGGTAGGATCGTGCGTTCTGCCTCTCGTTACTACGATTATGGTTTCCGTTTGGCCCTAGATCATATTGAGCTAAGGCGCGTCGCGGAGCAGGATCAGATTAGTGAGGATGTATTCAGTAATACTAATATACATTTGGCATTATCAAAGGCGCTTTTAGAAGTAGAGCCAACTCAACAAAGGTCTACTAAAAAAAGACGCAAGAAAGGCAAGTCTGATAAGTATTCACCCACCTTTCCGTAAAACAAGCAGGCTTAGCTCAAACTTGAACGAGATGGGGTTTTAAGCTATCTAATGAAATATTAAACAGTCTATTATGGCTGTTAAAATAGCTAGTTTGATGGAGTTGCTATGCAAATCACTCTCGATATACCTGACCAATTTGGCATAGATTTTTCGCCTGCTGAATTGGCTAAGCAAATCAAATTATATGCCGCGTTGACCATGTATAAAGGTAGGCATCTCTCTGCAGGTGCGGCTTGTGAATTTGCAGGGGTTGACCGTTTTAGTTTTATTGCAGCTTGTCAGCAGCATCAAATCGCTATGATTGATTATGATCAAGGCGAGCTAGCAGACGAGTTGGCCTTCTTAAAAGAGGCTTGCTAATGCTGGTCGTAGCGGATTCTTCAGCCTTGGTCGCTTTGGCAGCTTGTGAAGGTTTAGCTTGGCTTGATGCTCGTTTTGAGCAAGTGCGTGTGCCTAGAGCTGTTTTTCAGGAATGTACGATTGCAGATAAACCTCAAGCCACTGTGCTACATACTTACCTTATTGACAAAATCATAGAAGTTAACCCAGTGATGGCCTTAATCACACCCTCTGGTTTAGGCTTAGGCGAAACGGAAGCTATGACTTTGTATCGCCAACTGCAAGCCGATGCTTTGTTAATAGACGATCGACGTGCTCGTAAAGTGGCACATTTGAACCAACTGAAGACGATTGGCAGCTTAAGTATTGTGCTTTGGGCAAAACAGCAAGACTATATCAAGACTATTCGCCCCGCTTTAACAGCCATTCAACAAGCAGGCATTTTTCTATCGGAGTCCGTGATTCAAGAAACTCTGAACCTTGCAGGTGAGTAATGCCTAAACATCCGCTATCCCCATCTATCTTCCCCTACCCGTGGGCTGCCGAGTGGGGCGAAGATCGTTATGGTCTCTATCAAGTCTTGCAATACAAGGATGCAAGCTATACCTTCCGCTGGATTCCGAAAGGCCGTTTTATGATGGGATCACCAGAAAATGAGCAAGGCCGATACGATAATGAGGATTATCATCAAGTCAGTTTAAGTCAAAGTTTTTGGTTAGGTGAAACACCTGTTACTCAAGCTCTTTATGCAGCGATAACAGGAAAGAATCCGAGTTATTTCAAGAAACCTCGTTTACCTGTCGAGCAAGTCTCGTGGGACGATGCACAAGCATTTATAAAAATAGTGAACAGCCTCCATCCCAGTTTAACAGTGCGCCTACCGTGGGAAGCAGAGTGGGAATATGCCTGTCGCGCAGGCACAACTACTGCGTTTCATTGGGGCCATGAGATTAATTTGGATTTAGCCAATTATTGTGGTACTTGGGATGATTATCAAAGGTTTGGCACGGGTGCAAAGCAAGCCACCACGTCGGTCAGAAGGTATCCTTGCAATGCATGCGGCCTATACGACATGCATGGCAATGTGTGGGAATGGTGTGAAGACGTTTGGGAGTTGAGCCTAGGCATTCAAGAGGCCACTGATCCCTTTCAGAGCACTGTATCTCGCCTGCCTGCCAGTGGGGCGCTTCGCCGTGTGCTAAGTGGCGGGTCGTGGTTCAATAGCGGTAGGAACGTGCGTTCTGCCTATCGCAACCGCAACGCGCCCGATGATCGCATCAATTATATCGGTTTCCGTTTAGCCCTAGGTCATTGAGCTGTAGCAGGGTGGCAGAGTAGCGTCAAAACATAGCTGCGAGGAAGTGCAAAAAAGCTACTGCCTTGCTTGCTGTTTAGATATAAAATTTTTTTGAGACAAGATTCCCCTCTGAACATTTAGCAGAGAGGGGATACGTAGGAATTCAGCTTTATTAACGACCCGCTAAAGGCCCCGCCTTACGCACATCTTCCGTGACATAATCCGCAAAGCGTGCAAAGTTCTGATGGAAAGCAGCGGCTAATTGATTCGCTTTTGCTTGATAAGCAGCTTTATCTTCCCAAGTAGACGCTGGATCTAACACTTCATTCGGAACATCGGGGCAGCTCACTGGAATATTCAGACCAAAGATTGGATCAGTGCGGGTGTCGATATTATCTAAATCACCGCGTAAAGCCGCATTCAGCATGGCACGCGTATGGCGAATTTTCATCCGACTCCCCACTCCATAAGGGCCACCACTCCAGCCGGTATTTAATAACCAACAGGATACTTTATTCTCATTGATTTTTTCACCCAATAAATCGGCATAGACAGAAGGATGCAAGGCCATGAAGGGAGCACCAAAACAAGTACTAAAAGTCGTCGTTGGTTCAGTCACGCCTTTTTCAGTACCAGCGACTTTAGCGGTGTAACCCGACAAAAAGTGATACATGGCTTGTGCAGTGCTGAGCTTAGAAATCGGTGGTAACACCCCAAACGCATCGCAAGTTAACATAATAATATGCTTAGCATGTCCGGCTTTACCGGGGTAGAGTGCATTGGGGATCTGGGTGATTGGGTAGCTGGCACGGGTATTTTCGGTGAGACTGCCATCATCTAAATCGAGTTCGCGCGTATCCATATCCATCACCGTATTTTCTAATACAGTGCCGAATTGGTGAGTCGTTGCGTAAATCAAAGGCTCTGCTTCAGCAGACAAATTAATGACTTTTGCATAGCAGCCGCCTTCTAAATTGAAGACACCTTGATCACTCCAGCCGTGCTCATCATCACCAATTAATAAGCGCTCTGGGTCAGCCGATAGAGTGGTTTTACCCGTACCGGATAAACCAAACAGAATCGCCACATCACCGGCTTTGCCTACATTCGCAGAAGCATGCATGGACATGACACCTTGCTGTGGCAAGAGGTAGTTCATAATGGAGAATACCGATTTCTTAATCTCACCGGCGTAATGCGTGCCGCCAATGATGACTAATTTGCGGGCGAAATTGAGCAGAATGAATGCACCTGAGCGTGTACCGTGTTGCTCAGGATCAGCTTGCATATCAGGTACATGCAAAATGGTGAAACGGGGTTCATCCACCGCTAAACTACGCTTGAGATCCGCTGGGCGGATAAACATATTTTGCGCAAATAGTGCATGCCAAGCGTATTGAGTAATTACCCGCACCGGCAATTCAGTTATCGGATCAGCGCCCGCTAATAAATCTTGCACGAAGACTTCTTTGCCACTTAAAAATGCTTGTGCTGATGCTAAAACTTTATCAAAGTTTTCTTCGCTAATGCTTTTATTGACCTCACCCCACCACACTTTGTCATGGCTACTGGCTTCATCAACGATAAATTTGTCATTCGGGGCGCGGCCAGTAAATGAACCTGTATAAGCTACTAGCGTGCCACCTTGGCCGACATGGGCTTCACCGCGACGCATCGCTGCTTCGTACAGGGCAGGCGCGGATTGATTCCAAAAAATATCCTTGAGTTGAGCCAAACCTAAAGTAGCCTCTAGGTGTGATGAGAGCTTGGTGTTAACCGTCATGATGTTTTCCATGCTAAAAAAATCAACTTGACTGAAGCCAGCATTTTTAAGCGAGCTAGGCTTTCAGTAGGGCAGCGTAGTATAAGCCTTCTTAAGCGGTTTTTTGTTATTTCGACTTGTAAAATAAATACTACAGCTTGTGGATTTGGCCAGCCTGTACCACTAAACAGTGCTTTAGTCGTCTCAGAGAATAGTCTGTACGCCTACTTAGTTGTTTTTTTAAGGTTTGTGGTATGCTTACGACATGGAAAATCAATATTTAAGCTCAACACGTTTTGACTCATTTAAGCTCGATGAGCGAATCCTAAAATCTCTCCATGCAGCAGGATTTGAGTACTGTTCGCGCATTCAGGCAGAAACTTTGCCGATTGCTTTAAATGGGCAAGACATCACGGGTCAAGCACAAACGGGGACTGGTAAAACGGGAGCGTTTTTAGTCGCGACTTTTCAACGCCTCTTATCGCAACCTTTGCTTGATGCGCCCGCAGGTTCGGTACGCTGTTTGATTTTAGCACCGACGCGTGAGCTAGCCATCCAAATTGCCCGCGATGCCGAAGTCTTAGGCAAATACACAGACTTAAATAATGTTTTAGTTTATGGTGGGGCGGCTTATGAAAAGCAGCGTCAGCAGTTTACTCAAGCAGTAGATGTCTTGATTGGTACGCCGGGGCGTGTGATTGATTATTGGAAGCAGGGTGTGTTTGATTTTAAACATACCCAAGTGATGGTTTTGGATGAAGCTGATCGCATGTTCGATATGGGCTTTATTCAAGATATTCGTTTCTTATTGGGACGCCTACCTGAGCCTGCTGAGCGCTTAAATATGCTATTTTCAGCGACACTTTCACAAAAAGTGTTAGAGCTGGCTTATGAGCATATGAATAATCCCGTGCCAGTTAAAATCGAAACCGATTCAGTCAGTGCCGATAATATTAGCGAAGCTATCTATTTTCCGGCTAATGCTGAGAAAATTCCTTTACTGGTTGGCCTCATTCGTAAGCTGGAGCCACAACGTGCAATTGTGTTTGTGAATACTAAGCATAATGCTGAGCGGATTGAAGCTTATTTAAAGGTCAATCAAATCAAAACGGCCATGATTTCTGGCGATGTGCGCCAAAATAAGCGTGAGCGCTTTTTGAAAGATTTTGGCGAAGGGCGTTATCAGGTCTTGATTGCAACCGATGTAGCAGCACGTGGTTTGCATATTCCCGCAGTATCACATGTGTTCAATTTCGATTTGCCACAGCTCGCTGAGGATTATGTACATCGGATTGGCCGAACAGCGCGTGCAGGTGCTTCCGGTGAGGCGCATAGTTTTGCTTGTGAAGATACCGCTTTTTATTTGCCGGAGATTGAAGCTTACACTGGAAAAACCTTGCCTGTGATTGCGATTAGTCCCGACTTATTGCCCGAAATTCAACGCCCGCAACGGGGACATTCAACCCGTTCAGGCGTGCCAATAGAGCGCCACGAGCGTGAACAGCGCAAGAAGCCACGTGAAAAGCAGCTTACTCAACAAACCTTCGTGTCGATGGATGAACCAGCAGTTACAGAACAAGAGGTATCGGTAAGTTTAGAAGCCCCCTCAGTTACTGAAGCGATGCCTACTGCAGCAAATCCGGCAACTCTAATAGCACCTCGCCCACGACCTACTGCTTCGATTGCGTATATGTTTGAAGAGAATAATTTAGAGCGTGTTGAGCCTGAGCCGGATACTAGCCCTGAAAATAGATCCAAACGCTCGCATCATAGACAACATAAAGTTTCTAGACATCATTAACTAAGTCAGGGTATCAGCGAAGCTAGGTTATTGAGTCGGACAATGCCTTGATTAATGCACTGCGAGCTTATAGCCAAAATCGGATTCCAAACGCTGTCTAATAAAGGCGCGGTCGTAAATATCCTGATGCGTATTTTCTTTGCTTAGCCAGACTGCATGTCCAGTGTGGCCTTGCCAACCGTGATGATAATAAGCGTCGCGTTGTGCTTGTGTGGGCAGTGGCTCGCAAAAGCGGTAGCCCTTACGTATAATCTCACTAAACCAATAAGCGCCTACATCGCCTTTTTCCTCATAGTTTCCAAAGTAATGGGGTTTAGTTTGTCTTGCTACCTCAACCTTGAGCATGCAACACCATTCATTAATACGGCAGCGTCGTTCAAACGCTAATGGCAACGAGCCTTGCTCACTACGCGCTAAGGGGAAATAGGGATTAGGATAAATTCCCCGATTGACTTTATCGGGAGTGCAGTCGGCAAGCTCTTTTTCTCTGCAAATCCAACATTGGCCTAAATCCCCAACAATAGCACCTCTACGTAGAGCCATAAGGCTATCTAAGTACAGCTTACAAACATCCTGTTTAAATAAAATATCATCGTGAATAATGAGTAAATAGTCCTTATCAGTACTATTGATCGCCCATTGATAGCGGACATCATTGCTGACATAGAATCCGTGACGACGAATTTGCTTATAATTAATTCTACTTAGTCGAAAATTATTTAACTGTGAGAAGAAAATCTCAGGTGTAACGATTTTCCTACCATAACCCGTATTTTTTCGATTCGTTCTGAGTTTGAGTTGAATAGGTTGCATGGCTTCTATAAAAAGGGGGGCTTGATAGAAAACTGTTGTTCCATCATTCGAGCAATCATCATTAATATAGATCGTATCAATTAACTGATGTTGATCACTTTTTTTTAAAGACAGCAGGGTATAAATTAGTGATTCAGGTTTACGATAGGAGTTTATGGCAACATCGATATTCATGCGTATCCAATACTTAAATAAAAAAGCCACCGCTTAGGTGGCTTTGGTCTTTTAGATAAGGTTACTTAAGACTTAAGCCCCTTCTTTTTCCGGCAATTTCACCCGAATATTCAGCTCACGCAATTGCCGCATACCGACCGGTGCAGGTGCATTGGTCAATGGACAAGCGGCTGTTTGCGTTTTCGGGAAGGCCATCACGTCACGAATGGATTGGCTACCGGTCATCAGCATAATTAAGCGATCTAGGCCAAAGGCTAAACCACCGTGTGGAGGGCAACCGTATTTAAGGGCATTGAGGAGGAAACCGAATTTCTCTTCGGCTTCTTCTTCGCTAATCCCTAATAAACTAAACACGGCACTTTGCATTTCAGGACGGTGAATCCGTACTGAGCCACCCCCAACTTCAGTACCATTCAAGACCATATCATACGCAATCGATAAAGCCTTGCCCGGATTCGTGGCTAATTCTTCCGGTGAGCATTTAGGTGCAGTGAAGGGATGATGCAAAGCCACCCAACGTTTATCTTTGTCATCGTATTCAAACATTGGGAAATCCACGACCCACAAGGCTGCCCATTCAGTCGTCAATAATTGACGATCATGGCCTAATTTAATCCGTAAAGCACCCAGCGCATCGTTGACTACTTTGGCCTTATCCGCGCCGAAGAAAATCAAATCACCCGTTTGTGCGCCCGTACGTTCTAAAATGCCTTTCACCACCGCTTCGGGTAAGAATTTCAGAATCGGTGATTGTAAACCATCTAAGCCAGCGGCCAGATCGTTGATCTTGATATACGCTAAGCCTTTTGCACCGTAGCGCCCTACAAAAGTGGTGTAGTCGTCGATTTCTTTGCGGCTTAAATCGCCACCTTGTGGTAAGCGTAAAGCGACTACCCGGCTATCGGGGTCCTTGGCCGGCGCTGCGAAGACTTTGAAGTCCACCGCTTGCATTAAATCGCTGACTTCTACAAATTCCAATGGAATCCGCAGATCGGGTTTGTCAGAGCCAAAGCGGAACATGGCTTCTTCATAAGTCATGTGAGGGAATTGGGTGGGTAGCTCGACACCTAACAAGCTGCTGAACATATTGCGAATCATTGCTTCCACCATGTTCATGATCTGATCTTGATTCATGAAGGAAGTTTCAATATCGAGCTGGGTAAACTCTGGCTGACGATCTGCCCGCAAATCCTCATCGCGGAAGCAACGCGCAAATTGATAATAACGATCCATGCCAGACATCATCAGCAATTGTTTAAATAATTGCGGTGATTGGGGGAGGGCAAAGAATGAACCCGGATGCGTGCGGCTTGGAACTAAATAATCACGCGCACCTTCGGGGGTGGCTTTCGTGAGCATTGGCGTTTCAATATCGAGGAAGCCGTTTTCTTCCAGATAACGGCGCATAAAACCTGTAGCTTTGGCGCGTAATTGTAAACGCTGCTGCATTTCAGGGCGGCGCAGATCAATATAACGATAGGTCAAGCGCTTTTCTTCGCCCACACCCGTTTCGTCTAATTGGAAGGGCGGGGTTTCTGCAGCGTTCAATACGGTGAGTTCTAAGCCTAAAACCTCGACTTGACCGCTGCGTAAATTGTCATTCGTCGTGCCAGCCGGACGGCTACGCACCCGGCCTTTGACTTGTAAGACATATTCATTCCGCACCCGCTCAGCGGTCGCGAAAACTTCAGCCCGATCAGGATCGAAGACTACTTGTACTAGCCCTTCACGGTCGCGCAGGTCAACGAAAATGACTCCACCGTGATCACGCCGCCGATTGACCCAACCACAGAGGGTAATTTCCTGATCCAGCAGGGACTCGTCAACCTGCCCGCAATAATGACTACGCATAATTATTATTCCTGAAATCTGATATGTCTTAGCAAAGGCCGAAATGTTAAGCCTTGACAGGATTCTGCGCAAGCAAGAATGCGGTAAAGTCTAAGTCATGACTTGGATTTTAGTGAGGATCAAGTTTGAGGTTTCTATGCACTAGGTACACAGAAACCTTCTAGAAAATAGCAATTAATTAGGTGCTAACCAAGAATCAGGTAAGCTAGTACTAATGGTAGGCGGCAGTAAAGAAGTTGGTAAACTAGAATTCACTGTTGGAGGTAATAACTCTTCATCTAAGCTGCTAGTAACGGTTCTGAGTGGTTGTACTGTAGCGTCGTGACTACTATCTGCTTGAGTAGATGTAAAGTTGATACTAAATACAAATAGTAGTAAAGCATAGCGTTTGAGCATAAATGGCCTCCTTAATATTTAACCCAAATATCATCAGTCGAGTGAAGCATGATGTCGCTTTTATTGATTAATTCAAAATAGGAGTTGTCTGTGCTAATAAGATTTTGAATTTTTGTGGTGGTATCGTTGTTGGCGCTATAAGCACCTTTGCCAACCCAGACAATAGCGGCGTCACTGAAAAAATCACTCATAAATGTTTTCACATCAGCTTGAGTATGTTTTTCATTTGTACTGCTGAGATTGAACTTATTCCAACCTAGCTGCCGAGTTGCTGGAAATACTTTCACAGTGGGAGACTGATTGCTGACGCTACCATCTGCAGCAACATATTGTGCCCAGTTGACCACAATATCAGCACCACCATTAGGATTTTTGCAAAACTGCTTGATATTAAAAGTAAGTTTACTAAGTGCTGCAGTAGCAGCTATTGATCCACGAACGCCTACCCGATAACTTTGATTGTCCTCAGTAGCGTTAAGGCTAGCATCTTTAGTCCATACTAGTGTTGTCTTTGAGCCATCACTATTAATTGTTTGTTTAGGTTTACCAAATACACCATCAATAATTGGACGTGGGCTAGTGAAAGCTGAAGGAGTTACCAAGTGAACCTTGTACGTATCAAGATGCTTATTGCTGTCTTGTGGGTCAGTACAACCATGAGGAATGCTTAGGACTAGTTCATAACTTTTGCCTGCAACCGCATACGGTAGTTGAGTGTTGACCACACCAACATGCGCCTGAGCTAAGTTGCTTAGTGCGCTTAAACTGAGGATAGCAATATAGATTTTGGTTTTTAGTTTCATGCTCATAGCTCCATTTGGGATATTGACAAGTTTTTAAAGCTTATGAGCTAGAGCAAGTTAAATGCCAAAGTTAAAAGTAATTTATTATCAATACGTTATTTGTTTGGTTATTAATGCCTTGTGTGTGAAATAACTTATCTTCTGTGTCATTTCAAACTTGGGATAAAAAGACCCTCGACAAGTAGAGCGGGCATAACACGGTAAAGCTAATAGCATAGTCTCGACTAGTTTAAGCTGATAACGCGTAGGCAAAGCGGACATAGAACTCAAACCTTTAAACGCACTAAACAGTAAGAAACTGCTAATAAAGCTCCCATCTTCTGAGTTTGGACTCAAACGTGTCAAGAATTAACAAGCTTGTGAAAGACAGATAGGAGTGAATTTAGCAAGTCTTAGTATTAGCAGGATTTTAGATGCTTTCGTCTAGCTAAGCACATACTGACAAAACCAAGCTTAGCTAGTATCAGGCGCATCGAGTGTTAATCGTTTAAAGGGATGCTGATGAAATTCTTGAAGCGCAACGTATGGGCGAGCTGGATAGCCGCTATTTGTTTTTCTTCTACCGCACTAGCCAATAACGCTGCAGAGCTAACCCTAGCGCTCCATGAATCGGCAGATCGTGCCGTGATTGCCAACACCCTCAAGGCGACGCAGGGGCTAGCGATGAACTCAAGTACTCCTTTATTCGTACAGGAGGCGGCAAACCTGCTGACGCAGCTCGAATACACGCCATCCTTAGAGCGCCGCCAAATCAACTTAAGTGAATTGGCTGAACAACGCCAAGTGAGTCATCTAAACGGAGCTAAAGAGCTAGAAGCACTGTTAAGTTCGCCACAGATTATTGATGCAGTTCAGCAGACCATTGAGCCATTCGGTTTGAAAATCAACAATATTGCGGATGCTTATACCTTATGGTGGATCACCGCTTGGCAAGCTTCTGAAGGCAGGACCTTCTATGTAAATAAACAAACTGCCCAAGCGGTTAAACAACAAGCTGTCAAGATTTGGTTGTCTAATCCAAAGCTTGCGCAAGCGACTGATACGCATAAGCAAGCCTTAGCTGAGGCTTTACTCATTCAAGCTCTCTTAAACCAAGCAGCCATGAGTCGTGCTGGTCAGGATCAGGGCAGTCAAGCAGCGGTGCGAGCAGCAGTACGCCAAGGTGCGGCCGCCAATGGCTTAGCTTTAGAGCGCATGCAATTAACAGAGCAAGGCTTTGTCCTGAAGCCCTGATTAAATCTTTCCTACTATTGCTGAGCAGATAATGATTCTCTCAGTCTAATGCTGCGTCATTTTATTCAAGCTAAGTTCCTCTAACTACTGCGGTCACCGCGCTATTTTTACGGCTTAAATCAGCTACTCTAATACTTTTTTGCTGCAGTGCAAACTGGAATTTTCTGATTTTTATATTATTTTCGAAAAAAATAATAGTTTAATGCAAGTTTTTATAGGTTTTTTCTATTAAAACTGCAATAAAGTATCGGATCTAATCGAATTGGTATAGTCCTTTCTAAATAGCTAGTGCTACTCTATTTCACAAGAGAGAGGGGGAAAGCGGTTAATTCTGCAATAAAATACCATTCTCTCCTCAAGCTAGTTATTTGTGGGCAACCAGCCCATCCATTGGAGGAGATGAGAGATGAAATTGAACCGTATGTTAGCTGCTATTGCGGGCAGCATCGTTCTGTGTGCAACAGCTACTACTCAAGCAGCGACCGAATTAGTGATCGCTACCGTGAATAACGGTCATATGATCGAAATGCAAAAACTCAGCAAGCATTTTGAACAAGCCAATCCCGATATTAAACTTAAATGGGTGACCCTCGAAGAAGGGGTATTGCGTCAACGTGTCACCACCGATATTGCCACCAAAGGTGGTCAATTCGACATTATGACCATCGGGATGTATGAAACCCCGATTTGGGGCAAAAAAGGTTGGTTGAAAGAGCTGAAATTCGATGATAGCTACAAAGTAGATGATTTATTACCCGCGATGCGTGATGGTCTTTCTGCTGATAGCAAACTGTATGCCGCACCGTTCTATGGCGAAAGCTCCATGTTGATGTATCGCGCTGATTTAGTGAAAGAATCTGGTATGGAAATGCCGAATAATCCTACATGGGAGCATGTCGCCCAAGTTGCTGCCAAAATTCATAATCCAGATAAAGGGGTTTACGGTATCTGCTTACGGGGCAAGCCGGGGTGGGGGGACAACATGGCCTTTTTAAGCACCCTAGTAAATACCTATGGCGGCCAGTGGTTCAATATGGAATGGAAACCTCAGTTAGAAAGCCAACCTTGGAAAGATGCGATTAGTTTCTACGTTGATTTATTAACTAAATATGGCCCTCCAGGTTCAGCCAACAACAGCTTCAATGAAATCTTAGCCCTCTACAACGAAGGTAAATGCGGTATGTGGGTAGATGCGACGATTGCAGCATCTTTCATCTCTGACCCCAAGCAAAGTAAAGTTGCTGACAAAGTAGCCTTTGCTCAAGCGCCGACTGCAAAAACGCCTAAAGGTGCGAACTGGTTATGGGCTTGGGCCTTAGCGATTCCAGAATCCTCGGCTAAAGCGGCTGAAGCACAAAAGTTTATTCAATGGGCAACTTCACAAGACTATGTGAATTTAGTGGGTAAAGAGGTGGGCTGGGGTAATGTGCCCACCGGTACTCGCCAATCTACTTATGACAATCCTGATTTCAAAGCAGCCGCTAAATTTGCCGATGCTGAATTAGCAGCGATTAAGAGTGCCAATCCAGCCGATTCGACTTTAGAAAAATCACCTTATACCGGTGTACAGTTTGCCGCTATTCCTGAGTTCCAAGCGATTGGGGTAGCAGTAGGCCAGCAAATGAGCTCAGCGTTAGCCGGTAAGACAACAGTGGAAGAGTCCTTAAAAACAGGTCAAGAAGCGGCAGATCGTGAAATGCGTAAAGCAGGTTACTACAAGTAACAGCAAAGTTCCTCCAAATAGGGTAGCAACATAGCACCATGGTTACCCGTTAAGTGCTGCCACTTTCTGCTAAGTCCAAGTGGCGGCCTTTCTGACACTAATTAGTTAACACCACAGACAGGTATCGTTATGGCAGAACATACACGTGCAGGTTCTCGGTCGTTACCCCGCCTTTTGATGTCACCCGCAGTCATAACTTTATTTCTGTGGATGATCGTACCGCTGGTGATGACCCTTTATTTTTCGGTAATGCGCTACAACCTGATGCAACCCGAGCAGACTGGCTTTGTAGGCTTCGAGAATTACAGCTACTTTTTGACAGACCCGGATTTCTGGCCATCTATTTGGAATACCTTAATTTTACTTGGCAGTGTTGTGCTGATTACTGTGGGATTTGGTTTAGCGATTGCGCTCCTCATTAATGACCCTTTCCCCGGACAAGGGTTGGTACGCATTCTGTTGATTTCCCCCTTTTTCGTCATGCCTGCGGTGAATGCCTTATTGTGGAAACACATGATGATGAATCCTGTGTATGGAGTTTTAGCACAAGTCTGGACTTTTTTGGGTTTAAAGCCAATTGATTGGCTCACGGATTATCCACTGTTCTCAATCATTATCATGGTCAGTTGGCAGTGGTTACCCTTTGCGTGCTTAATTTTCATGACAGCTTTGCAGTCGATGGATCGTGAACAACTCGAAGCAGCAGGCATGGATGGCGCCACTTATTTCCAAAAACTCTGGTATTTGTACCTGCCGCATATGGCACGTTCAATTTCTGTGGTAGTGATGATTGAGGTAATTTTCTTACTGAGTATTTTCGCAGAAATCTACACCACTACCAGTGGTGGTCCTGGTAACGCGAGTACTAACTTAGCCTTCCTAATCTTTAAGCAAGCCCGCTTAAGCTTTGATATTGGAGTCGCCTCCGCAGGTGCCTTACTGGCAGTGATACTTGCCAATATCGTGGCCTTCTTCCTGATTCGTATGATTGGCAAAAACTTGGACTAAGACGATGCAATCCTCACCTAATACTAACACTACTCGCCTGCTGATTCGCACGCTGGTTGCATGGGCTGTAGCCTTATTATTATTTTTCCCACTGTTATTTTTAGCAGTGACCGCCTTCAAAACGGAGGGACAAGCTATCGCAGTCCCTTCCTTATGGGTATTTACCCCAACCTTAGAAAACTTTTATGAAGTACAAGCTCGTAGTGATTATCTCACTTATGCTTGGAATTCTATTGTTACCAGTGTGGTATCGACTCTGCTTGGCTTGCTAATTGCCGCACCTGCTGCGTATAGCATGGCTTTTAGCCCTACGAAACGCACTAAAGATATTTTGATGTGGATGCTTTCCACCAAAATGATGCCGGCTGTAGGGGCTTTAGCACCCATTTATGTACTCTACCAATACGCTAGTTTATTAGATACCAAGTTTGGCCTGATCATTCTGTTCACCATGAGCAATCTGCCGATTATGGTCTGGATGCTTTATTCCCATTTAAAAGATATTCCCCACGAAATTCTTGAAGCCGCACGCATGGATGGGGCAAGCCTATGGGACGAGTTCCGTCATGTCTTATTACCTTTAGGCATGGGTGGCTTGGCTTCAACAGGTTTACTGTGCTTAGTTCTCGCTTGGAATGAAGCTTTCTGGGCTTTGAGCTTGGGTGCTGCTAAGGCCGGTACTTTAGCCACCTTAGTGGCTTCTTACTCCAGCCCTGAAGGACTGTTCTGGGCAAAATTATCGGCTGCTTCATTAATGGCGATAGCTCCGATTATTGTCTTTGGTTGGTTCAGTCAGAAGCAGTTGGTACAAGGCTTGACCTTTGGCGCAGTGAAATAAGGGAAGGGATAAGTGATGGCATTTTTAGAATTAAAAGGCGTTGAGAAATTTTACGGCAAACTCCGTGCAATCAAAGGTATCGACTTAGCGATTGAAAAGGGTGAGTTTATTGTGTTCGTTGGCCCCTCTGGCTGTGGCAAATCGACCTTACTGCGCATGATTGCAGGCTTAGAAACCATTAATGGTGGTAAGCTCATGTTAGACAGCAAAGATATTACTGATGCTCCTTCTTCACAACGCGATTTGGCCATGGTGTTCCAGTCTTATGCGCTCTATCCCCATATGACAGTGGAAGAGAATATGTCCTTTGCGCTGCGTCTCGCGAAAGTTGCTCCCGAAGTGATTAAAGAGAAGGTCAGCAAAGCGGCAGAAAAGCTTAATTTGACCAGCTATTTGCAACGTACCCCCAAAGCTTTATCTGGTGGTCAACGCCAACGCGTGGCCATTGGACGGGCGATTGTACGCCAGCCAAAAGTGTTTTTATTCGATGAGCCTTTATCCAATTTGGATGCAGCTTTACGGGGTCAAACACGGGTCGAAATCGCTAAATTACATCGCGAATTGGGTGCGACTACGATTTATGTTACCCATGATCAGGTAGAAGCCATGACTTTGGCAGATCGCGTGGTGGTCTTGCGTGATGGCATGATTGAACAGGTAGGCACTCCATTAGAGTTATACGACAGTCCTGCGAACCGTTTCGTGGCGCAATTCATCGGTATGCCGCAAATGAATGTCTTGCCAGCTAGCATGTTTCCCAAAGCAGGCCAAGCACACGAAATCGGTGTCCGCCCTGAACATTTAAGCATTGTTGCTGCGAATGAAGGGCAATTGCACGGTACGGTAGAGTTGATTGAAGCACTCGGTAATGAAACCCTGATTCACGTGAATTTAGGCACCACCCTGATTATTGTGCGTCTGTATGAACGTACTCTCTTACAGCTTGGTGAGCAAGTTGGTGTGCAGTTTGACCCTATGCATTTGCATCGTTTCGATAAAGAGGGTAAGGCAATTTTTGGCCTGAATAAACTCTCAGGAGTGGCAGCATGAGCGCCGCTATTTTAACTCAACTGCATTTAGGTTTAGGCTCTTTCCATCGCGCCCATCAAGCGGTGTATATGCAAGCCCTGCACGATCAAGGTGAGCAAACTTGGCGGATTGTTGGGGGCAATTTACGCCCTGATATGCTTGAAACCGTGGCCGTACTCCAAGCGAGTCACGGTGCTTATACCTTAGAAACGGTGAACACGGCTGGCGAGCGCTTTTATCAATATATTACGGCGATCCAAGCAGTAATTAGTTGGGATCAAGAGTTGAGCGGCCTCGTAAAAGTCGCTTCTGACCCTAACACCCGCATTATTTCTTTTACGGTCACCGAGGCGGGCTATTATCTGGATGCGCATAATCACTTAGATGAAAACTTTGCTGATTTGCGCTCTGATTTAGCGGGTCAAACCTGCTCGACGATTTATGGTGCTTTAAGCAAACTTCTGCATGCACGCATGCAAGCAGGGGCAGGCAAAGTCACCTTACTCAATTGCGATAATCTGCGCAGCAATGGTGAGCGTTTCTTGAGTGGTTTAAAGCAGTTTTTAGCAAAACATGATGATCAGACTTTATTAGCTTGGGTGTCTGCGCATACCACTGCACCTAACTCCATGGTAGATCGCATTACCCCACGGCCTACTCCCGATATTCGTGAACGGGTTAAAGCAGCTACTGGACGTGATGATCCCGCCGCTTTAATGGGCGAAACTTTTATTCAATGGGTAGTGGAGGATCATTTCGCGAATGGTCGCCCTGCATGGGAAACGGTCGGCGTGGAGATGGTTAAAGATGTGATGCCTTATGAAGAGGCCAAGATTCGTCTGCTGAATGCAACGCATAGTTGTATTGCGTGGGCGGGTACTTTGCGCGGCTATCAATATATTCACCAAGGTACGCTTGATCCTGAAATCCGCCAAATGGCTTATGCCTATGTTACCGAGGATGTAATTCCTTGCTTAGAGGATACTGCGAAACCGTATCCACTCAATTTGCCTAAGTATCGGGATGTGGTGTTGGATCGGTTTAGTAATCCAAATATCCTCGATACTAATCAGCGCGTCGCGATGGATGGGTTTTCTAAAATTCCGGGCTTTATTCAGCCAACTTTGCGGGAAGCTTTAGACGCCAATCGAAGTATTGATGCAGTCGCACGGCTTCCTGCGTTGTTCTTACGTTTCTTGCAGCGTCAACAGCGTGGAGAAATACCCTTCAAGTATGAAGATCAAGCAATGAACCCTGCTAGTGCCCAAGCGATTTGCACATCCAGTGATCCGATAGCGACTTTTGCTAATGAGCAAGTTTTATTCGGGTCAATTGCAGGTAATGAACGTTTGATAGCGGCCTTACGTAAAGCAGTACCAGTCGTGGATGAATTTGTGAGTAAAACTTAATGAAGTTACAACGTCTACAAGGTAAACACGCGCTGATAACGGGTGCGAGTGGTGGCATTGGTCTAGCAGTGGTGGAAGCTTTCTTAACAGAAGGTGCTATGTGTACTGCGATTGATTTAGCGGCTGAGCCAAGCGCTGAACTTAGAGCTTTAAAACAAAAATTTCCTAGTTTGCAGTATCACAGCTTGAATGTGGGGGATACGGCTGCAGTCAAGGCTCTAGTAACTCAAGTCAATCAGCGGTCTAGCGTAATTAATGTTTTATTTAATAATGCAGCGATCTTTGATATGGCTCCCTTACTAGAGTCAGATGAAGCCATGTATGACAAGCTCTTTGCAGTAAATGTCAAAGGCATGTTCTTTGTCATGCAAGCTGTGTTGCAAGGGTTAGTTGATGCTGGTCAGACGGGTAGTATGATTAATCTTGCCTCGCAAGCAGGGCGGCGTGGCGAAGGGTTAGTGGCACATTATTGTGCTTCCAAAGCTGCTGTGATTAGCTATACCCAATCGGCTGCCTTAGCCATGGCTCCCTATGGAATTCGTGTGAATGGTATTTCCCCTGGAGTCATTGATACGCCCATGTGGGAGCAAGTGGATAGTTTGTTTGCTCAATACGAGGGCTTAAAGCTTGGCGAAAAGAAAATCGCGGTGGGCAAAGCAGTGCCCTTAGGGCGCATGGGAGTGCCGGAAGACATCGCTGGAGCAGCAGTATTTTTAGCAAGCGATGAGTCAGCATATATTACAGCACAGACGCTAAATGTTGATGGCGGCAATGTAATGTCGTAGCGAATGTGTAGGAGAAAATAATGGGTAGTTTAGCTCGGCAAAAAATTTCGCCCCGCTCACCGGAGCTTGAGCGCGACTTTCAGCGCGACCCTGTGTTGGGCTATGAGCCAGCCGGTTCATACGGCTATATTCGTTGCCTTGAGCATGGAGCACCGAATCCCTTGATTCGCTGGCATTATCACGAAGAATATGAATTACACTTGATCGTTGAAACCACCGGCAAAGTGTTTGTCGGTGACTATATTGGCCGCTTTGAGCCTGGTCATCTAGTGCTGACGGGGCCACGTTTGCCGCATAACTGGATTTCTAGTGAGTTACCGGCAGCCGGTGTGCAGGTGCGCGATTTGGTACTGCAGTTTTCTGATGAACCTTTACGCAAAGCTGCTGAGCATTTACCTGAACTACGTGAGGCTTTGCCGCTGTTAGAGCGTGCTAAGCACGGGATTGAGTTCATGGGCTTAAGTGAACAAGCTTATGAGCGGATTGTAAAAATTAGGCAATCATCAGGGTTGCAACGCTTCAGCGAATTCGTAGGTTTATTGAGTTTGCTAGCGCGCCACTATGATTATCGGTTGCTCTCCAATGTACAGTTACAAAGCTTTGATGATGATGACTCATTGCGGCAGATTAGTGAGGTCGTCGATTATATTACAGCTAACTATGCCAATCAGTTTGCCCTGATTGATATTGCCAAGCGAGTAGGGATGAGTGAAAGTCGGTTTTCGCGCTATTTCCGACGTGCCACGGGAAATACCTTTACCGATTTTGTGAATCGCTTACGCGTAAATCGTGCCTGCCAATTATTGATGGAAACCGATCAATATGTGAGTACGATTTGCTATAGCGTCGGCTTTAATAATATTGCTAATTTCAATCGGCGCTTTATGGAGTTGAAAGGTATAACGCCGAGTGATTATCGTAAACAAGGGGAAGAGCGTTATGGCTAGCCAAGTTGTAATGCAGTGCCAGCTTGGCTATTGGTGCTTCATAAGATTAAGGCGCTTGAATTTGGCTAACATGCTTGGCAAATGGTTCAGCGCGCATAAAACCGACTATCCGCAAATTTTTACGCTCTTGCCCATGCGTATCAAAAATAATAATGCCGGGCGGCCCATACAGATTAAATTGAGCTAATAATTCGCGATGCGCCTTAGTAATCGAGGATAAATCAGCACGTAAAAGTACAAAGTTTTGTAAAGCTGTTTTTACCGTTGGCTCAGTGAAGGTGTATTTATCCATTTCACGACAGCTCACACACCAATCTGCATAGAAATCAAATAAGACAGGTTTACCTTTCGCTTCAGCCAAGGCTTGATTGAGTTCGGTTGAACTATTGACTGGACGGAAGCTCAGCTCATTGGCTTGCTCACTACTAAATACCCCTTTTAAGGGTTGTATCAGGCTAGTGCTACCAGCAGCAGCTCCGATGGCTACTAAACTGCCGTGAATTAGGAATAAGACGGCTAATCCTTTCCACAGTGTGCGCCAGCCTGTGCTATGAGCAGGCAAGGGCGAAAGTGCGCCCATGTAAACTGCAGAAATGATAATGAGGGCTGCCCATAAGAACATACTCACCATTTCAGGTAGGATACGCTCCAGCAACGTAAGTGCCACACCTAACAGCATGACCCCGAAAATGGCTTTAACGCTTTCCATCCATGCACCAGCCCGTGGCAACAGTTTACCCGCCGAAGTACCAATGATCAGGAGTGGAATACCCATACCAATACTGAGCATGAATAAAGCTGCTCCGCCTAACAGTGCATCGCCACTTTGCCCGATATAAATCAAAGCACCCGCCAAAGGAGCAGCTACGCAAGGGCCAACAATCAAGGCAGACAGCATACCCATAATCATGACACCGATTAAGTTGCCACCTGCTTGTTTATTGCTAAGATTAGTTAAATGCTGCTGGAAAGCAGCAGGCATTTGTAGCTCATAAAAGCCAAACATGGAGAGAGCAAGTAACACAAACACAGCACTAAAAATCCCTAAGATCCAAGGATTTTGAAAGAGGATTTGTAAGTTGCTGCCGAATAAACCGGCTAAGACACCTACTAGGGTATAAGTGGCAGCCATCGCTAGTACATAGACCAAGGACAACAAGAAAGCACCGCGCGTGCTTAGATTTTTTTGCCCAGCAATAATACCTGATAAAATTGGAATCATTGGGAATATGCAAGGAGTAAAAGACAGTAATAGCCCAAAACCGAAGAAGCTCACCAAAGTGAAAACCCAATTACCATAAGCTAGCGTATCCGCGATTTGATCTTGCTCTGCTTTTATCACCGCCGGTGGTAAGTTGGTAGGGGCTGCTTGGCTGGGGTTAGCTACAGTACCGGTAGCGGGTGGTTCGCTAGGTTCTAAAATAAAGCCTTGAGCTAACTTTGTCGGGTCACTCGGAATGCTTGCACTGTAATATTTTAATTCTGGTGGATAGCAAACCCCCAACTCACCATCACAGCCTTGCCAGCCGACTTCAACTTGGAGATTGCCACTGGTTTTACCACTCAAGTCAATCGGTAGTTTCAAATCAGCCGAATGGTGAAGTACATGCACATTTCCAAAAAACTCATCTTGTTTAGGTTCTCCAGCCGGTAATTGCAGTTCACCGACTTTAAGCTCTGGCGTTAATACCCGAACTTTGAATTTTTCTTTATATAAATAGAATTTCGCTTCTGGCAACTCCCAACGTAATAGCAACTGTTTACCATCATATAAAGGCGAGGTCAGAGCAAAAGCTTGCTCGGGTGGGAGTGGATCATCTTGCTGAGTGGTTTCTTGATTGGCACTATTGGTAGCAAAGGGGAATAATTTACCCGCCGCGTGGGTATGCGTGCACAGCAGGATTAAGAGCGTTAGACTGATGACACGTATCCATACTGGCAACACCGACTGTTTCAAAACTCTAGCCCTCTAGCTAATCATTATTTTACAGAGATTAAATGCAGTAGTTATAAGCTGCAGTTGTTTTCGATGAACTGGCACTCGCACATGGTAGCATGCTTTCCTAAAACAGTGGTTTCAGAAATGGGAGGTGATAGGTGTAGGTTTAAGGCAGGGTGGGGATGGGCACTTGAAACTTAAGTAATTTCGATCATGTCTGATTATATTTGAAAGGAGTAACGGTGGATGAATTTACCAATGATTTTATCGTGTAACGCAGTGGATTTAGGAAAGCATAGAGTTCGTCACATGAGTCGTTTGATGTGCCTGCGTAACATCAGGTTCTAGCGCTCAATGCTTTGGAAATAGCGTTGAGTAATCAGGTGGTGCACCATTATAACAAGAGCGTTAGCGTTGCATCGGTGCGCCGTCCAAAGGCATAGGCAAAGACACGTTTGAGGTGAGGCGACCCAGCATACCAGAGCCAACAGGGTTCGGATTTCTTGCCCACATACGACCATTGCTCATGATCCGATATCGTGAGTTATTAACGAGAGGGCGATTGGATGCACCCAAAAAACAGCATCACTGCTACAACGGCAAGCACAAAACGCATACCGTCAAAGCGTAAGCCCTAGTTCACTACTGCAGCGGGCGGGCTGAGTACGTCTTATGCTGTGGAGTACTACATGACTTCAATCTGTTTACACGAACCTTCGGTATTGCCTCGCCTGCCTCCACTACATAAGGATGATTAAGACTTACAACAGATGGGGTTCTCTGTGTGCTCCCTAGTAAAGGCACGAAACAGCAGAACAAATGAGCGCGAACCACGGCAACGCCGTATTATGGTCGACCCTATCTTTATCCACGTGAAGTGTTTTCGGATGCTTGCCTCACGCGATCACAATCAGTGATAACAATTGGCGTGAGGCTTTAATTTAATCACAGTGATTTACAACGTTGAACTGCCTAGTTTCTTTTGTGAAAGAGGTTTATTATCTATCTATAAACTACTAACGCCTATTGCTCGATTATTAGCAATAACATGTACTAGCCAGTAGTAAGCCAGTGAGTCTCAAATAGTGTTTGTACACGATCAAATGTGATTAAGAGTATGTGACTAGGGCAAAAGGGCGTACTAGGGTTATTGAGAATTGTATGGAATAGGAACTGTTTATGCTCAGCGAACGCGACCGTCATTTCTTCCAACCTAAATGGCGACGTGTAGCCATTACTGCATTTTGCACTACTTGGGCAGCCTTTGAGTGGTATGGGCAAAATTCATTCTGGGCTATGATTGCCACAGGCGCAGCAATATATTGCTATTGGGAATATTTTTATAAATTTGAGCAAAATAAGAGCGCTTAAGCGGAAGCGAGTCTTTGCCTATAGTCTAAAGCGCTGCGGAAACCACAATCTCCACCTGATAAGCATCACCTGCTAATTCAGTCACACCTACGGTAGCACGGGTTGGTGCATTGCCCAGACTAATCCAAGCCTCCCACACCTGATTCATTAGATCAAATTGACTCATGTCTGTCAGATAGATAGTAGCGGTTAGAAGTTTAGATTTATGGGTTCCCGCCTCAGCTAAAAGTTGATCAATTTGCTTTAAAATTACACTGGTTTGGTGAGCGACTGAACCACGGCTGTCAGTTTCATCGACTTGTCCGGCTAAATAGACAATTTCATTGTGAATGACGATTTGGCTCATGCGAGTTCCGCTGTGGAGACGTTGGATCATAGGAGTTTCCATTTGGTTATTCGGTTGCATTATTTAGTCATGCAAATAAGCTATTATTTAACCAAGCTTCTTTATATCAGGTTTCTTCTTTGTATGGCAGGTTTTTTGGAGCGCCTGAAACAGTTGGTGATTCTATTGAATCTCTTTAGAGTTCACCTGTGCTGTATGGGTGGGAAGCCTATCAACGCTCTTAAAGGAAAGTATACTCTCGTCAAGATGATTAGTTTCCCATGCTTGTTTTGCTTTCAAAAACTGTTCATGGTCGATAGTTTCAAAAGCATTTTCTGTTAGAACGAATAGAACCACTAGAAATACAAAACCCCTTACAAATTGCGGTCTGTAAAGGGTCTTGGGTCTATCTGAGGCGGGGACTATTGAAAATACTACTTAAGTAATTGATTTATATAATTTAATTTTATTGTTGTTTTTGTATGTACCGTGAAATATACCGTTTTTTCTTAATCTGACCCCTAAAACCAGCTTAAAACTGACCCTTCTTTTAGCTCTTTAGCTGTGCTGATGAATGGCTTTCTTTAAGACAAATGGTTAGTGCTGTTCTACGTGTTCCACCTGTTCCACCTTTTTTTCTGAAAAATGCAGATTTTCAGGGATAGCCTGCACCAGCTCCACCAGTGTATTTTCGTAAGTAAATGAATTTAAAGATAATTATTTTATTAACGGGCTATCCATCTGTGCTTTTCTACTTCTACTCAGATATACCGTTTTTTCGGTGGAACAGGTGGAACAGGTGGAACAGCGTTGATTTTATTAGAGTTTTTTCAGAAACAGAGGTGGAACAGGTGGAACAGAGCCAAAATCAATAACTTAGCTATTTTCAGACATAAAAAAAGCCGGAACGTGTCCGGCTCTTGTGCGTGTGATTAGTGCTTAGTCTTTAGGGACAATCACAAAAAAGCGTTCTGATTGTCCAGCTATTCTCTTCTTGATGGATGATTTACCTTCGCGGTCTAATCTTAACCAGTTAGCATTCTTTAGCGCTGCAATAATGGCTGTTTTACTATGTCCTTCTGCTAATCGCTCTAATTGGCTGTTATAAACCAGATAAGCGAAGCCGTCTCCGTCGCTATCTTTTGTCTTGAACCCTACTCTATCGGGTACATCCATTATGTTTATGCCTTCACGGTCTACGGTGTGAACCTGAAACTTTACGCCGTTACGATCAATAAACGACTTCACCGCCTCAAGAATCTGCTTTTCCTCACGATTGCCCGTGCCAAATTCAGCAAGCCACGCTTTAAAGCAAGTGAGCGCTGCACTGGTTGCGTCCCCTGCATTCCAGCCGGTTAAACCGTATTGAGTGGCTAGCTCCCCCGCATAAGCGATTAAACCGAAACGATTGGCAACCCGTCCGGCTTGTGAGCTGGATTGTGCATCCAATGCCAAGTCTTTGAATTGCTGAATCTTGTCATGGATTTCGCTAGTAATAGCGTCGTAATTAGCGGTGACATGCTCAAGCCATGCCTCACCCGCTACCCCGTAGTATTTTGCGGATTGTGCTTTAATGTGTTCGGATAGTTCCCCGCCCGTCATACCATGCAATTCTTCAAAAAGACCATATCCGCGCCCTGCATCCGCTGGAACACTGGCTAGCCTTACCTCTTGGCCTGCATAGACGCGGATACCTTCACTTTTAAGGTATTCGGTCAAGGTAAGTTCGCCCGTCGAGAGAATCATTAAACGCCATGTTTTTATGTCTCTAAGGTTGGTTGTTTTAGCTAGCCGCGCCTTTTCTTGCCCATTACTAAGCATATACGCCACTTCTGCTATATCTTTGGCTTTAGCTTCTTTGATTTCATCTAATGGTAAAAAACCATCATTGTGAGCGGCTGCTAAACCTTCTAGGCCGTTAGATGTTCCGCGCCAAGTGCGCTTGTATTGCTTTGGATTACCCCATACAGAACAAGCCAGCTCTAATAAAGTTGTTTTCCCACAAGAGCTACCCCCAAAAAGATGAACGCCACCTGATTCAGCGCCAGCCAAATGAATTAATGTGCCAGCGAAGGCCGAAGAGATAGCCAGTATTAAGCGCGAATTACCCCATGCATAAGCAGCTACATGCTCGCGCCATTCTTCAAGTGTTCCCGCCTTGCCAGCGCTTTTAATGGCTGTGTCAGATTGATAGATGTAATCGTCTGCACCTTCACCGTAGGTTTTATTAGAGGTGACATAAATACGATCATGCCAGCCCGTGCGACTCACACTAGTTAGGCGTTTGTCTGGTGTAGACGATTGGATATAGTCCAATAATTTACCTTTGCAGCCGTGCTTAATATCCAGACCCCGACCCAAAAGGCTTTTAGCAATATCAACACCATCGCCGCCTAATAGCTCTTTAGGCATTGCCCATTTATGCAGATTATTTCTGTTATCGCGCCATTCCAGCAAAACGCCATGATTACAACCCCCTTCATCCGCTGTTGACGCTAACACCTTGAGCAAAGAGCTAATTCTTTTCTCTGGTAGCTGTTGCCCGTCTTTACCAAAGCCAGCGTAATAAATGCCATCCGGTTTAAGGGTGAATGTACCGGTGTCACTCGTGACTTTAGTCACTGGTGGCGTTGGTACTGCTTTTAGATGCGGGATAATTGACGCATGGTTCATGCTGCTACCCCTGCTACTGCTTTACGCGATTCAAACACCATCAAATCGTTAAAATCTGATAGCTCTAGCGGTGCATCAGGTGGAAAGTCTGGCGTAAATACTTGGACATTAGAAACAGCGCGTTTCACCGCTTCGGCTGCATTTAATCCCGTATTGACTGGCTTTGACCTGTCATCATCGGCGTAAATATGCAGTGCGGTATAGGGGTATCTAGCGCGGTATGCTTCAGCTACAGCCAACAGATTACCCGCATCAAAAGCGACTAGCACAGGCCGCTTACCTTGATGCATATAGTCAAAGATACTAGCGCCCGTAGCGAAGCCTTCGCAAAGAATGGCAATCTCATTTTCAAGATGTTCGCTACCCATGACATAGAACAGCCCTTTCTTGCGTCCCCCTGCTAGAAAGCGCTTATCACCCGTCGGTGCAATGGTTTGGTGGCTATGCAACACACCGTCGAAGTCAACCAAGGGAATAATGAGCTTATCGCCTAGCTGCTTTACGCCATGCGCTTGAATCTGTTTTTTCAGTAAATAGGGATGGGCATGACTTGCGGGACTAGCGCTAAACCAATCCGCATAAGCGTTATCTTGCGCCTGCTTTACCTTGGCTTGCTCTTGCTGGATACGCGCCCTTGCTGATGCTTCCCATTGCTGTTTTTGTGCTAGATAGTCAGCACGGCTTAGACGTGATTGATTAGAGTCTCTAAAACTCCAGTTTTCCCTAATGCCTGTTCGATAATCGCCGTAGAAGCCAGCAGGAACAGCTTGATGTGAGTAAAGCTTGCAATAGCACGTCTTGTTTTTACCGAAGCGGATTAGCTTTTCTGGTTCGATATGCGCGGGGGCGCAACCAATCGAGTTATGTATTGCATCTTTGAAGGATGCAACTATATCAAAGTGATTAATATTCATTTATAATTTGCCTTGCTTAAGTCGAGTTGGAAATAAGAATTTAAGCAACAAAAATAGCAGTCAATATTTAGAAACCCATGCGCCAACATGGGTTTTTTCATTTGTGCCTCAGCATCCATACATAAAGCCTTATCCCTTATCAAACAGCCTTCTTCATTGGCTGGCGTTCCATCCATGCTTGCACCTCCTCTTCTTTCCATCTAACAATCTTTTCACCAATGCAGTATTGAGCTGGAAACAATCCAGCGTCCATTAATCGGTAAATGGTCGTTTTACTAATTCCAGTCATTTGAATAACATCTCTTAATTTTAAAAATCGCATAAATACCCCTATTTAAAATTCAATCTATATTAATTTAATAAAAAAATATATCATATTAACACTAAGTATCAGGCTGCCTCTGTTAGCTTGATACCTGCCCATCTTGTACCACGCTTTCTTGTCTTTGATCTACTAGTCAACATCGCTTTAGGTGAAATTCTGCGGTTTTTTTTTGCTATTGTTTACGATAAATCAACATCATTATTATTTCGATCAAAATTAATCATTTTGATTAGAATAAAAATTAAGCATTGTTATTTTTTAATGAGCGCCTACTCAGTTAGTAAGCGCCCGACTGCCAAAACTAAGCCAGAATAAACTTAGCCTTCCCATTGGTGTAATTAGGGTTAGGAATCAGTATCCCCGCCTCTAATGCGCGTGCATTCCATAGCTTGCGGATACGCTCAATTTCAGCCATAGACACGATCAAATCCGCGCCCTTGGTGTAGGTATGCCCTAGCACAAATTGCTTATGATCTCGCGCCCCTTGGTTGATCTTGCCAGCCTTGAGCGCTTCCACCCACAGCGGATACAAGTCCCGTTCTAAGCGTTCCGCTGCACTGCTTAAACCGTTCTGATTTTCCACCGTTTCAGACCGTGCGTGTACGGTGTCAAAACGCTTTTCCAAGACCGTTTCAGGGATAACCGTTTTATGACCGTTTGACCGTGCGTGTACGGTGTCTAAAACGGTTTTTTGAGCCATTGGCGCGGTGTAGTCAACGAAGCCGATAGGGCGATGTTTAGGCAACTCGACGGCTTCCATTTTTGGCTGCTGATACTTAAAAAAAGTGCTAGCCGTAGCAGTGCTAGGGGTCGGCAATCCGAAGCCTATAGGCTGCTTTTCGGGTGTCTCTAGTTTTAAATCAGCAGGGGATCCATTAGGAATAGGGGAGTGATTAATAACTTGAGTACCCGCGCTATATTTAGCAATAGTTAATTCAAGCGCTTCAATTGCATTTAAAGAATCTGCATTGGTTTTGCTTAGAAAGTGGTGAAGTATTTCAAAGCAGATAGCCACGAATAACATCACAATAACCACAGCCGACTTTAAAAAGTCTTTGTAGTCACTGCCATTCATAGCAGCCATGAATTGCGCCAGCATGACAATCACCGGATTATAAGAGCCTGCCTTTAATTCATCTTGACGCTCATATTTAAGTTTATCGCGCTCAATACTCGCTTGTGCATTGGCTTGATTAGCAGCGTTTTCAGAATTACGCAATGCCTCGACTTTTGCTTTATCACCATTGCAATGCTTTTCCTTACCGGCTCTTAAATTAGCTTCACAGCGTGCGAGTTTCTGTTCCGCATTGGCGATTGCTTCAATTAATCCGGTATTGGGCGCGTGATTAATGCTAGCAGTATCTTTTAGCGTGGCTTGGTAGGCACTGTTATTTTCCACTAGCACATTAGCCTTAGCGTCTTGGTTTGCTGAACTACTAAAGAACTCAGAAAACAAAGCAAAGCCTATAACAGTGGTCACAATTAAGGCCGCGCCCCCAAAGAAGCCAAAATGTAGATAGGCATGGTGTTTGACCCATGCCAAGAATAAAGCCATCAGAATGACAATCACCACGGTAAAGCTAAAGCCAAAGATAGCCGCCGCGTCTTTAAAGTAAGCGCTCCAGCTTAGTGCATCGCCTAAGTAAAGATGCTGATTGAACAAGAGATACAGCAGGAAGGTCAGCAGAAAGCCAAGATGCAATAGAGTTGTACCTCTGATCTCGTGCTTTTTATGCTTTTCTAACTTGCGTTCCATTAACTCTAATTGCTTGGCTTTAACCGCTTCATTTTCATTTTTAAACATGATTAATCCCCTTAAATTAAAAGCGCGTTAATGACGGCGGAAAACAGCGCGAAATAACCCATACCTTGGTATTCATCAAAGAACCACAGCACGAATAAGACGCTGAATAAACAGAAGGGCAGGTGCATTCCAGAAAAGAGCAAGGCATACAAAACACCGGCTTTATCTGCCACTAAAAACACTTTGAGCACTGCCCAAAATAAGGCACTAAAGGCCATCAACTTGACCAAAGCATTCACCGCCGTGGGTAAGTGTTCAGCGGCTGCATCAAGGGCGAAGTTAATTTGTTCACGGGATAGGGTAGGGAGGCGATTAGGGCGCGAATTTACGCCCTTGGCTTCGTTTGATTGCTGGTGCATGGCTTAGATACTCCCTACACCAAAGAACGCGCTATAGAGCCACAGAAGGGCAATTGCAAACACTGCTAGTCGGCCTAATGTCAGTTCCATGATTAACCACCTACCTTGCAGCCTTGGAACTCAGTGCAAACCGTTTGCACCGTGGCTTGATACGCCTTGAAGTTGCCAGCCTCCCCCGCATAAGCACGGACTGAACAAATAGCAGTCGCTCCCACACGTGAACCAATGCCGATACTGGTGAGGTCGCAAGCGGTTAAATAAGTCAGGGCGCGGTTACTGCCCAGCGTCAAGAAGGCGGATTGTTCGGCTAATCCTTCAAAGCCGGTGCGAGTTTGCGCGTCGGCTCGTGCGTCAAGGCTAGCCATGAAAGTAAAGGCTGCTAAGGCAGTAGCGAAGATTGCAGCGAATTTGTAAGAACTGTTACGATTGTGTGGCATTTTATCGACTCCTACTTAGTCGGTTTGGTGAAGTCCTTCCTTCGTGTTCCACCACTTAGGAAGGGCGATTGTTAAAGTTAATTAAGCGATTTCTACATTTAAGGCTTTGGCAATCATTTCATCGTCTGCGTCATACGATAGCAGCCAATCAAGAGCTTCCTGTTTATCAAGGTCTATCAATTCATTTGCGCCCCCTGCGTGGCTAACCCATAAGAAAAGCTCCCCCGTTTTATTGGTTCTGTAGAGCGTTTCCGCCTCGAACTTATCCGCATCCTCTACGGTTTCCCCTAATCCGTTATCGAATCCAACTAACAGTGTTGAACTCGCAGTGCTGTATAACTTGCCGTTAATAATTTGTTTCATCATGTTGGTGTTTCCTTCGTTGTGGTTAATAGTGGTTAGGCTGTTTCTTCGGTGCGCTTGGCTTTCTTTTCTGCCAACTTCATGGCATGGCGTAACAGCTCATTAATTTCACCGTTCATACTTCGGTTATTGGCTTTGGCTTGCTGTCTTAGCCATGCGTGAACCTCTTCTTTCATGCGTACTTGTGTTTGTATGTGCATTTAAAACCTCTTGATTAGTAAGTGAGCTTTCTTTTTCTTTGTTGCTGATTCAGCAACATAATGAAACTGTATCAGTTGTTTTTATGACATGCAACTAAAATAGCAACATAATGCAGTACTTTAGATAAACGGCAATAAAGAAAAATGACAAAGCAAAAAGACTATGCTCAAACACAAGTACGCATCCCGCAGGATGTTTTAGAGGCACTCAAGGATTCAGCAGACCGCAACTTTAGAAGCCTAAACGCTGAAATTTTGTATCTACTGCAAATCGGTATGAGTAGGGCGCAACCACACGCCACACCGGAACAAGTACGCCAGATAGTCAGGGAAGAGCTAAGGGCAACCAAGGGCAGGGAATAGCTAACTTAGATTTCAAATCTGAGTTGGAACATTGTTTGATCATTTTTTCTACTACGGAATTTCCGTAACGAAGTAGGTCGGTTTCCTCAACTTGAGGCGACCTACTAAGCTCCGAGAATTACCGGAATAATCAGAAAACCAATGAATTACCCTCACTTGTACGCGCTTGCTTTTGCACAGGTGAGGGGAATCACCCAAAGCATTCACCTACGTGAGCACTAGATAGGCTTTTGACCATGTACGAGGTTTCCGTAGATGCTCCATTCACCTACGTAAGCACTAGATCAGCTCAAAAGTGAGCCGATCAGTCCAAAACTGGACACATCTTGCAGGTAGCCAACACCAACAATAGATACTCCTCATATTCGAGGAGTTAGCGGGTAGGTAAAATATTTTGCATACCTAGCTCTTAGATACTCCTCGAATATGAGGAATTAACGGACTATGACCCCCTGAATATTTAGGAGGTTGAATAATTCACTGCCCATAGTCTCCTAAGCCTTGGCTGGTGTAGGTTTCAAGCGATGCCAAGGGTTGAATAATTCGCTACGGATAGGGTTCACTAACTGTTCACTAATGCTGATAAAGCCTTATCTGGCTTAGGTTTAGTCGTGGTAGAGGTGTTCACTAACTCACCACTGTAACCGGTCGCTTAACTCACTGTAAGCGCTTGCAAAGGCTTGTATTTACTCAGAATTTTTGAGGATACGTGGTCGCTTAACTCACCGCTGCAAAAGGTTGCTTAACCCATCGTAAGCGCCTGCAAAGGCTTGTACGGCCTTATGATTGGTAAGGGTAGGGTGTTGCTTGACTCACCGTCCCGAATATTTGGGAGGGCGCTATCCTCCTGAAAATTTAGGAGGTTAAGCCAATGGGGAAGGGCTTTGGACTGCTGAAAACTTAGCAGCCGCTGCGCTGAAAACTTAGCGTAGTTAAATGTCGACAATCCGACCTTTTACTATTGCGCTGGTGTTTCCGTTTCCATCTAGCCAAAAGGTTCAAGGGTTCAGTAACACACCTCAAACCCTTGCCAGCCTTAGCTTTCGTGGTTCATTAAGTGTTCGGTTAGCTGTTCGGTTTGCCGTTTCCATTGGTTGCGATGGTGCAGAGCATAGCCAAGGGGTAAAGCTGCTTAGAGTTGTTCCACCTGTTCCACCTATGTTTTTTTGAGGTGGAACAGCTAAGAGCTTAAGCCAAAAATAAAAATACTAATAAAAACAATACTATATAACTCTACTTCTTAATCTGTTCCACCTGTTCCACCTGTTCCACCTCTAAAATGCATTTTCCAAAGTAGAGTAGTTTTTTATTGATTAAGTAATTGATATTAAAGGGTATTTATCTTTTATGGCTTTCTTGTTCTACTGCCTATATTACTACTTTCTAATGTTCGATTTAGAGGTGGAACAGGTGGAACAGGTGGAACACAGGCATAAAAAAAGCAGGTCTAAGCCTGCTTAATGTGGTTTTCTGCCTTGGCTTATCCTGCCTTAGCTTTAAACGGTATGACTTGCGCCCCCGCTCTTAGCGTGTCGAGGTAATCCGCCCATTGCTGCATCATGGCTATACGCTGCTTTAAATGCTTGGTGCGGTTGTACGCTGTACCGTTTGCATCCTTAACCGCATGGGCTAGCTGTTGCTCTATATAGATAGGATTCACTTCTAGCGCTTCATCTAAGAGCGTTCTAGCCATTGCCCTAAAGCCGTGCGCGGTCATAGTGGCGTTATCGTATCCCATGCGCCTTAAAGCCTGTCTAACCGTGTTATTACTCATGGGCTTAGTGCTATCGGTCATGGATGGGAAAACATAGCGCCTATGGCCTGTTAGTGGCTTTATTTCAGCCAATAAGTCGAGGCATTGCTTAGGCAAGGGTACAAGGTGAGCTTGTCCCATTTTCATTTTGTTGGCTGGTATGCTCCAGACTGCTTTATCTACATCAATTTCAGCCCATTCCATCGCGCAAATTTCATTAGGGCGCTGAAATAGATAGGCCGACAACTGTAAGGCTATGCGTGTCTCTAAATGGCCTGCATAGCCTTGTATATCGCGCATTAGCTGCCCTACTTGCAGCGGCTCAATAATGGCTGAAAAGCTTTTTCCTCTATAAGCAGGTAAAGCGCCTTTTAGGTCGGTTGTTTGGTCACGTTGGGCGCGTCCTGTTCCTACGGCATAGCGGAATACTTGTCCAATGGTTTGTTTGATGCGGTGTGCTGTCTCTACTGCCCCACGTTCTTCGACCCGTCGCAAACATTTCAGAATGTCAGGCGGTTCTATCGTGGCTATAGGCTGATTACCTAGCCAAGGGAATACGTCATTTACAAAGCGACTCATTAGCTTGTCAGCATGATCACTTTTCCATGTTGGCTTCATCTTCACTAGCCACTCTAGCGCAATCGCTTCAAAGGTATTTTCAGTGATAGCGATTTGTTCGGCCTTGGCTTGCTGCTTGTATTCGGATGGGTCTATACCACGCGCTAACAGCTCCCTAGCCTCTTGATGCTTCTCTCGTGCTGTCTTTAGATTAATGTCTGGATATACGCCAAGGGCAAGGGTTTTCCTTTTGGCTTCATGCGTATAGTCATAGCGCCAATATTTGCCGGACTGCATGACAAACAAATATAGGCCGCCTCCATCGGTATGCTTGGCTGGCTTACCGTCTGGCTTGGTCTTGGCTGCTTTGATTGCGGTATCTGTAAGCTTGTACTTCACGGTATAGACTCCTTAGCTTTTGGTTTATACCGTTACATATACCGCATTATTTCAGGGCTTACTAGGTACGTTATGGGACTACCAGAAACGAAAAAACCCTTACAGATTGCGGCCTGTAAAGGGTCTTGGGTCTATCTGAAACTTACTGAATCTATAAAGTGGTGGAGGCGGGGGGAATTGAACCCCCGTCCGCAAATCCGCTGCTTGAAGGCGCTACATGCTTATTCAATCTTTTGTTTAACCCGCATCCCGCCGATTGACAGGCTGGCTTGCAGGCTGTTTCAGTTTGGGTTTAGCGCTTTTGCCCTGAACAAACGTAAGCGCGATCTTATGTTAGATGATGCCTGAAACTCGAACGCATAAGCACGGCCTCGGTCAGACAGCTATCGGCAGGTTATTAAGCTGCGAGAGCGTAAGAGTCGTCGTTTGCGACTATTTTTTGTGACTAGTGTTTAAGTGGTCACCACACCCACTGCATGCTCCCCAAGTTTTGTAACCCACGTCGAAGCCATGTCGCCCCCACTGATCACCCAACTGGTGGAAGCGCGTATTATATGCGCTTGTGTTCTCTCTGTCATGTGCTTCCGTCTTTCGGTATCATATTTGCTTTAGAAATAACAGGCGATTTGATCCCATGTTGATCCTTCCCGGTAGTCTTGCCCTTTCAAATTTCCGTCGAAACAAGCTCTTAACTGCCCTCCAAGCGCTTGTGCCGACCATAACTGCGATTCAAACTGTGTATGTCCATTTTGTGCGGACTACCCGTGAACTGACCCAAGTCGAACAAACTCAGCTAAAAACCATACTCGAATATGGAGAAGAGCTGGGTGCTGGCTTGCCGAATGGCAACTTATTTTTAGTGACCCCGCGCCCCGGTACCATTTCGCCTTGGTCGAGCAAGGCCACAGACATTGTGCATAATTGTGGTTTAAAAGTAGTTGAGCGCGTTGAGCGTGGGATTGCGTATAGCATCGAAGCAAGTCAGTCTTTTAGTAACGCTGAGCAAACTAAAATTTACCAAGCTCTGCATGATCGCATGACCGAAACCGTATTAAACGATTATCAAGATGCGCTCGTGTTATTCAGTACCGCTGAGCCTGCAACTTTGCGTCATGTGGATATTTCCACTGATGCGCGGGCTGCCTTAGCCAAAGCCAATCAAGACTGGGGTTTAGCCTTATCGGCGGATGAAATTGATTATTTAGCGGCCAATTATGCGGAGCTAGCACGGAGTCCAACCGATGTTGAGTTAATGATGTTCGCACAAGCCAACTCAGAGCATTGTCGCCATAAGATCTTTAATGCGGATTGGATTATTGATGGCAAGCAGCAGGAAAAGTCACTGTTTGCGATGATCCGCAATACTTACCAACATGCGCCTAATGGTATTCTGTCGGCTTACAAAGATAATGCTTCTGTGATTGAAGGCTTTGATGCCACGCGCTTTATGCCGAATGGCGAAGGCCATGAGTATCATTATACGCACGAGCCCGTGCATATTCTCATGAAGGTGGAAACTCACAACCACCCAACCGCAATTTCGCCCTTCCCCGGAGCGGCTACAGGTTCAGGTGGGGAAATTCGGGATGAGGGGGCTACTGGTATTGGTTCTAAACCCAAAGCAGGTTTGTGTGGCTTCTCAGTGTCTAACTTGAAAATTCCCAACTTCACTCATCCTTGGGAACGTGACTTTGGTAAGCCTGAACGTATCGTGTCCGCTTTAGACATTATGCTGGAGGGGCCGATTGGTGCAGCCGCTTTTAATAACGAGTTTGGTCGCCCGAATCTTGCGGGTTATTTCCGTACCTTTGAGCAAGAAGTGCCGGGTGCGAAAGGTTTAGAGTTACGCGGTTATCACAAGCCCATCATGATTGCCGGTGGTATGGGTAATATTCGTGCCGGTCATGTGGAGAAAAAGCCCTTACCCGAAGGAACACCCATTATTGTTTTAGGTGGTCCGGCGATGTTAATTGGTTTGGGAGGTGGTGCTGCTTCCTCAATGGCCTCAGGTACGAGTAGCGAGAATCTGGATTTCGCTTCAGTACAACGTGGCAACCCTGAAATGCAGCGTCGTTGCCAAGAAGTTATTGACCGTTGTGTAGCGATGGGTAAAAACAACCCTATTCTGTCGATTCATGATGTGGGTGCGGGCGGTATCTCTAATGCGATTCCTGAAATCATCAATGATGCCGGGCGTGGGGGTAAGTTTGAACTGCGTACCGTGCCGAATGATGAACCGGGAATGGCTCCCATGGAAATTTGGTGTAATGAGGCACAGGAGCGCTATGTATTAGCGATTGCAGAAGAGCGTCTACCCGTGTTTCGTGAGTTGTGTGAGCGGGAGCGGGCTGTATATGCGCTAGTGGGCACGGCAACGGTTGACCAGCAGCTCTTAGTCGGGGATTCATTGTTTGATAATTACCCCGTGAATCTGCCGATGAATGTGCTTTTGGGTAAACCACCAAAGATGCTGCGCGATGTGCATCATCAGACTTTCCATAAGCCAGAATTGAAGCTGGAAGGGATTGTGCTGCGTGAAGCGGTAGAGCGTGTTTTGACCTTACCAACCGTCGCTTCAAAAGCTTTCCTTATCACCATCGGTGATCGCAGCATTACTGGCATGGTTGCGCGTGATCAAATGGTCGGACCTTGGCAAGTGCCGGTCGCGGATGTTGCGGTGACCTTAACTGATTATGTGGGCTATACCGGCGAAGCGATGGCGATGGGCGAGCGTACTCCCCTTGCTTTAGTCAATCCAGCAGCTTCAGGGCGAATGGCGATTGGCGAAGCGATTACCAATATGGCTGCCGCTGATATTGCAAAAATTGGTGACATTCGCCTCTCGGCCAACTGGATGGCCGCTGCAGGTTATCAAGGTGAAGATGCAGCACTATTTGATACCGTGCGTGCTGTCGGTGAGGAGCTATGCCCGCGCTTAGGGGTTGCGATTCCGGTCGGTAAAGATTCTCTATCAATGAAAACGGTTTGGCAACAAGGCGAAACTGCACGTGAAATGGCTGCGCCCTTATCGTTGATTATTTCTGGGTTTGCTCCAGTCCAAGATGTACGCAAGACCTTAACCCCACAATTGCGTACAGATCGCGGGGACACCGATTTAATTCTGGTGGATTTAGGTAAGGGCAAAAATCGTTTAGCAGCCTCGGCTTTAGCCCAAGTCTATGGTCAAGTCGGGCATTACGTACCGGATTTAGATGACCCACAAGCCTTGAAGGATTTCTTTGAGGCGATGCAAGACTTGCGCAGCGAGCAACTGATTCTGGCTTATCATGATCGTTCTGATGGAGGCTTATTAGCCACTTTAGCGGAGATGTCCTTTGCAGGCCATGTCGGGGTCACCGCAGGTTTGGGGGATTTGGCGGATAATGCTTTACAAGCTTTATTTAGTGAGGAGTTGGGTGCGGTTCTACAAGTCTGCCATTGCGATACGGATACCGTACTATCGGTTTTCCGTGAAATGGGTTTGAGCCACCATGTGCATGTGATTGGCGAGCTGAATGATACGGATGAATTAGTGCTGACCTTTGGGCACGATGAAGTATTGCGTGCACCACGCACACAATTACAGCAACTGTGGTCTGAGACCAGCTACCGTCTGCAAGCCTTACGGGATAATGCAGACTGCGCTACTCAAGAGTTTGAACGGATTGCCGATGCCCAAGATCCGGGCTTAAAAGTTAACTTGAGCTTTGATCAGGATAATGATATTGCAGCTCCCTTTATTCATACCGGTGTGCGCCCAAGTGTTGCGATCTTGCGGGAGCAAGGCGTGAATGGGCAAATTGAAATGGCGGCAGCTTTTGATCGGGCAGGCTTTAAAGCGGTGGATGTGCACATGACCGATATTATCAGTGGTCGGGTGAGCCTGAAAAGCTTCAAAGGGTTAGTGGCTTGCGGTGGTTTCTCGTATGGGGATGTACTCGGTGCAGGCGGTGGTTGGGCGAAAACGATTCTGCTGAATCCACGCGCTAGTGATGAATTTGCCGCTTTCTTTACACGTGCTGATTCCTTTGGTTTAGGAGTTTGCAATGGCTGCCAGATGCTATCCCAACTGCGCGAGATGATTCCGGGGGCTGCACATTGGCCGCGTTTCTATCGGAATGCCTCTGAGCAATTTGAAGCGCGTCTGGCAAGTGTAGAGATTCTAGAGTCCCCATCTCTATTCCTACAAGGCATGACAGGCTCGATTCTACCGATTGCAGTAGCGCACGGGGAAGGGCGCGCAGTGTTTGATACCTCAAACCCTGAACAAGTTTTGGCTGAAGGTTTAGTCGGCTTACGTTATGTCGATAACTACGGTCAAGCGACTGAACACTATCCGGAAAATCCGAATGGTTCACCTTTAGGCATTACGGGTTTAACTACCAAAGATGGACGTTTCACCACCATGATGCCGCATCCGGAGCGGGTATTCCGTGCGGTTCAGCATTCTTGGCGGCCTAATGAGTGGTTGGAGGATGGCCCGTGGTTACGGATGTTTAGAAATGCGCGGGTTTGGGTGGGGTGATTTAAGCTAAGTAAAAGTTTAGGGGGCAATGAGCCCCCTAAGTTTTAAAGTAAGTTAAGCCCGCAGCTTCTCATTCTCTGGATCATACGGTGATTCAATGATCACCGTCGCAACATAGCGCTTACCCAGAATTTCTACTTCCAATTGCGTGCCAATAGCATCTAAACCGGGTGTTACCATTCCCAAAGCTAAGGATTTGCCAATCCGCCAGCCGTATCCACCGGAAGTTGTCCGACCAACCACTTGTCCATTGTGGAAAATAACTTCCGAACCGCGTGCATCTGCATCGGTTACACCCTGCACTTCAAGGGTAACGAAAGCATTTTTGAAACCACGTGCCTGCCAATCAATCAGTGCTTGTTTGCCAATAAAATCAGGTTTATCTAAGCGCACGAAGCGATTTAAGGCCGATTCTAAAGCAGAGTATTCAATCGACATTTCGCGCGGGATTAAACGATAGGATTTCTCTAAACGTAAAGAGTCCATCGCACGAATCCCGAAGGGTTTAATATCAAATTCAGCACCCGCTGCCATCACTTGATCGAAAATGTAGTTTTGCATTTCAATCGGGTGGTGCAATTCCCAGCCTAACTCACCGACGAAGTTCACCCGTAAAGCTTGGGCTTGGGCTGCACCCACGTTGATTTTCTTGCCGGTGAGCCATTTGAAATTGGCATTCGATAAATCAGTGTCCGTCAGTTTTTGCAGTAAATCGCGTGAGCGTGGGCCTGCAATCACTAATACACCGTATTGAGTCGTTACTTTTTGCAGTTTGACACTACCATCCTCAGGGCAGAGCTTTTCTAAATAGTCATAATCGTGACGTTCAAATGCCCCTGCGCCGACTAAATAATAAGCTTGCTTACCCGTTTTATACACGGTGAATTCAGCGCGTACCCCACCCTGTTTAGTGAGCATATGGCATAAGCCAATGCGTCCTATCGCTTGCGGGATTTTGTTAGCGAATAAGAATTCCAACCAAGCTTCTGCACCACGTCCTGTCACTTCATATTTAGCGAACGCACTCATATCTAAAATGCCGACTTTTTCCATCACATGCCGACATTCTTGACCGACAAATTCAAAATAATTTGAGCGACGGAAAGAGTATTTTTCAACAATCCGCCCATCCGCTAAGGGTACACCGTGATTTTCATTCAGCAGTACATCAGGGGGATCCAAATCTTCTTGGGTGAGTTGGTAACCTGCGGGGGCAAACCATTGGGGACGTTCCCAGCCATAGGTTTGACCAAACACCGCACCCAAAGCTTGCATACGGCTATAGCAAGGTGTGGTTTTTAAAGGACGTGCAGCAGGGCGCTCTTCATTCGGATAGTGGACGGTGAAGACATTGCTATAGGCTTCTTCATTTTTTTTGCGTAAATAACCCCGTGAAGCATAAGGGCCAAAGCGCCGTGGGTCGACGCCCATCATATCAACGGTCGGCTCACCATCTACTATCCATTCAGCTAATTGCCAACCTGCACCACCAGCGGCAGTAATCCCGAAGCTATGCCCCTCATTCAACCAGAAGTTTTTCAACCCCCAAGCAGGCCCCACCATGGGGTTGCCGTCTGGGGTATAAGCAATTGCCCCGTTGTAAACATATTTAACACCCACTTCACCAAAGGCAGGAACGCGATTAATACAAGCTTCAATATGTGGCATTAAGCGGTCGAGGTCTTCTTGGAATAGCTCATTTTCACAATCAGGAGCAGGGCCATCGACATAGCAGCAAGGTGCACCTTTTTCATAAGGGCCAAGTAATAAACCACCAGCTTCTTCACGTAAATAGTAGCCAGCATCGGATTCGCGTAACACACCTTGTTCGGGCAGTCCTTGCTTTTTACGTTCTAAAATTTCTGGATGTGGTTCAGTCACAATGAACTGATGCTCAACCGGAATGACTGGAATATCTAAGCCGACCATTTCGCCAGTTTTGCGGGCGAAGCTACCAGTGCAGGAAATCACATGTTCACAAGTAATATCACCCTTGTCGGTTTTGACCAACCAGCGTCCATCTTCTAGCGATTCAATCCCCGTGACGGCTGTATGTCGATAGATTTCTGCACCACGCGCCCGCGCCCCTTTGGCTAAAGCGGTCGTTAAGTCATTCGGTTGGATATAGCCATCTTCTGGGTGCTGAATCGCGCCAATTAAGCCTTCGGTATTACACATCGGCCAAATGGCTTTTACTTCATTGGGTGTAAGGAATTTCACATCGACACCAACGGTTTTGGCAACACCCGAATAATAACGGTATTCATCCATGCGGTCTTCAGTGCAGGCGAGGCGAATATTAGTGACTTTGCTAAAGCCAACTGATAAACCGGTTTCCTGTTCCAACTCTTGATAAAAGCGTACCGAATATTGATGCAGCTTACCGACTGAATAGCTCATATTAAACAGGGGTAATAAACCTGCAGCATGCCAAGTCGAGCCAGAAGTCAGTTCTTTGCGTTCAATCAGAACGACATCCGTCCATCCTTTACGCGCGAGGTGGTAGAGCGTGCTAACGCCCACTACACCGCCACCGATTACGACCGCCTTGGCCTGAGATTTCATAGTGATGCCTCTTGGGTATTAAAATTGCCTATGAAATATCATTGATTGACTAGTTAGTCAATGGAAAGTTAGTGACCAAGAGAGCGGCTTAAATGAAGCTTTGGAGTGATCACAAAACCTCTGATAGAGTCGTGTTAACATAATCGTAGCAGCTTTGTGTGGGTAGTTTTAGGATGTGGTTATTCCATAAAGTATTCCACAAAAGGCTGCTACTTGGTTACGTTGAGCTCAGGTTAATTAGGAAAAAACTATACAGCTAGAATAAGCACCACATAAGTAAGCCGATGAGTTGCTTCAAGCCCTCATCAGATCAAATAAAGTTTTTATTCGTTAATTACATAAGCTCGTATGTCAGTTCCTAGTCTCCAACAATAGTCCACTGTCCATAGCTTCCAATTATATTGGTTGAAGTTTGGCGTTGAAAGTAGAGTTTGCCATCTGCTCCTTTTGCCATGAAAACTGCACGCCCTTGGTTATCTGTTGCCGCAGTTGGGTATTCATCAAAAAGACCACCACGTAAATTCCATTGAAGTTGAAAAGTACTATTAGGAGTTTGTTGTTGAGTTGTGGAAATTCCACCCCATGAGTTTCGTTGGAATATCATAAGATGGCCTGTTCTATCATGCCGAACCACTGTAATTGGCCCAACTCCAGCATCTCCATAAAGAACTGTGGGATTCGTCCATTTACCATCCTCTCCTACCCATGAAGTTAGTACTCGACCATATTTTTCTGGTTCTTCAGTTACTATTTCACGATAAAAAATTTGGAGGCGATTATTTTGGTTTTTAGCAATTGTAGGTGGGCTTGCAGCAGTTAGAAAGCTAAGGTCAGATGATGGAACAAATGATGTTCCAGCTTGGATGTAGTTTTGAATTTCACCGGTACGTGATGTGGCAAAAATCTCAATGCTACCATCATGACGTGTTACTGCAGTAATTCCATCCATAATATCCTTTGCCTGAGGATTTATAATTTTCCAAGACGACCATTTATTTTTTGAAAAATAAGTATAACTCATGTTGCCTAGAGAGTTTCTTGCAAAGACAAAAATATCACCGTTTCCAGCAACTATTGCAGTTGGTACTCCATTGAATTGACTCTTATCAGGACTCCCTAAACTCTGCCATGCACCAAAGCTCATTGACATTCCACTTTGAACTGATGTGATTACTTCTTGATAAGGTGGTACAGGAGATTCACGCTCCATTCCTAAGGGTAGTTGCATGGCAAAAATTTGTAAGCGACCGTCTTTACGCTTTATTAATGTTACGTGCGGTGCTATTGGTTCTCTACTACCTAGGCTCACAGGGCCTTGCCAAGAACCACCAACAGTTTTTTCGTACCAAAATTTGACTTGGCGATTCTGAACATTGATAGCAACAAGCCTTCCATTATTCGCTTTCATCAGCCATTTTGTACTCCCAGGATATCTCTCGTAAACTACGCGATAATAAGGTTCATAAATTTCATTTGAGTAATATGGATCGCCAGGGATAGAAAGGCGATAAGCTTCTCCTGCAAGGTGTTTGCCTTTATAGGCTTCGCTGCCTAGATTTCTTGGGTAGTTTATAAAAGAATAACCCTTATAATAGACTACAGTACTACGACTGCTACTGTTTGGTCCATGATAGCTGGCTAATGCTTGATTTACATAACGAGCTACTGCTGTATGATCCAAATTATCAAAGCAAACATCATAAAATCCATCACCTGGACATAGGTTATCACTTCCAAGTTTTTGGAAAGGTTGTGGGTCTAGTGTACGAATTACAAGTGGTTGATACATATGAATTAACTTTGAAAGAACATTAACAACGTCTACTTGTTTGTAATGTTGCCATGGAATATTAGGGTTACAGCTTGGCGAGTCAGAACATTGGTTATATAGACCGCATGAGGGTACAATAGTGTTAGTCTGAAGGTTGTGGTTACTTAGCATATTCCAAAGTGTCTGACCTTGCTGGGGATCTTCTCCTGCTTCTCGTAGATTCATAAAGATTAAGCGAATTTGTGGAAAATCCTTTAGGGTAAGCGCTCGACAGTATGTGGCCATGCAAATCCTAAATCTGGAGTAATTAATTCACGTATCCAAGCTGCATTATCAGCTTCTAGCGGTGTTAATTTAGGATTTGCCATTTGAGCATAAGTAGCTTTAATAGCGCGTTGTCTTGCGGTTGCATGTTTCTGGCGAGCTACTTCAATATTCTGATTTTGACATGGACCAGCTCCATTTGCTTCACCTGCAGTAACATAAACGGTTACAATCCCAAGTTTTTGAGAAATATCATTTTGAATATCTGGGTTCATGAAAAGAAAATCATCGTCTTGATGTGCAACAATTTGCATATGCACAATGCTTGAGTCAAATGCTGCAACAACTCTAGGGTTTAGGCTAGAGCTAATGATTATGATAATGACAGCTAATTTGTATAAGATATCCATATTTAATCTCCTTTATAAGGGTGTCAAGAAACCGTTACCGCTATCATGAACATAGCTAGATTAACTATGGTTAAAGTTATTTGTCCTGAAGTTTTTACGAAAGAAAACGAAATTTAGGTTTTTGATCTACTATAGTTGATGTAACAGATGTTCATGCCCTTGCTATAGAATCAAATGGTTTAGCTGAGTTGAATGCGTCAGCTTGCCAGAGATAAGTTGAAAACCCTTAACTCAAGCAATTAAATCGGCAGGGCCGTGATCGGCCCCAACCTTAGCAACTAATTTGCGTAATTGACGTTTATCCGCTTGGCGTTCAGCCGAGCGGGTTTTCTGATGTGCCCCGCCTTTACTTAAAATCGGCGCACGGGCGACCGGATTGGTTCGACCAGGTAATTTCAGCAATTTCAGGTACTGTTTTTTCTTTGACATCTAATGTTCTCCATTGAATAAGTGGGCTTAGCCTTTAATACAGACAACTTGTTTTAAGGTATGTATGACTTCCACCAAATCCGTTTGGTTTTGCATCACTACATCAATGTCTTTGTAAGCACTGGGGATTTCATCCACCACAGCTTTGTCTTTACGGCATTCAATGCCTGTAGTTTGTTCCGCTAAATCCCGCGTATTAAAGCGGCGTTTGGCTTCCGTGCGACTCATCCGCCGCCCCGCGCCATGCGAGCAAGAGCAGAAGGATTGCGCGTTGCCTAAGCCCCGCACGATATACGATTTAGCACCCATGCTACCGGGAATAATCCCCAGTTCACCGTCTTGCGCACTAATCGCCCCCTTACGAGTTAGATAGACTTCCTCACCAAAATGCGTTTCTTTTTGCACATAATTGTGATGACAGTTAATCGCCTCTCGCGTGGTGGTGAATGGCTTTAACTGGCTTTGCAACGCCTCCAGCACTAAGCGCATCATTTCACGCCGATTGAGCACCGCGTAATCCTGTGCCCAGTTCACCGCTTGTACATAATCATCAAAATGCTGACTGCCTTCATTGAAATAAGCGAGGTTGTGATCGGGTAGTTGCCCTAAGGCTTTTCCCATCTCTTTCTTGGCTTTTTCAATGAAGTAGCGCCCAATTACATTACCGATTCCACGGCTACCGGAGTGGAGCATCACCCAAACAGCTTGACTTTCATCAATACATAGCTCGATAAAGTGATTACCACCGCCTAAACTACCAAGTTGTTTGCCCCAAGTGCGCTCAAAATTACGTTGCATTTTGAGTAAGCCCGGATGCTTATCGGTAATCACTTTTAGGTGCTTGGCGATATTATTCAAGGTCGCACCTTGTACAGTGGCTGTTGCATGTTCTTCAAAGCCAACTGGTACACGCTTTTCAATCGTGCTACGTACTGTATGTAAGTTGTCTGGCAAATCATTGGCTGTTAAGGACAAGCGGATTGCATTCATCCCACAGCCAATGTCCACTCCCACGGCAGCCGGAATAATTGCCCCTTTGCTCGGAATCACTGATCCCACGGTTGCACCAATCCCATGATGGACATCTGGCATCGCGGCAATATGCGAATGAATGAAAGGCAATTGCGCCATATTGCCCAGTTGGTCAATCGAGCCTTGGTCGATATCTTCAGTAAATACTTTGACCGGAACTTTGCCCTTATTGAGCATTAATTTAATCGGCATAAACATCCTTTAACTAAATAGTCCGGGCGTAAAAAAACCCGGAGACTTGCGCCATCCGGGTCTTGAATACATGCCAACACCATGGTGTCACACTTGGCCGGATAACCGCTTGAGCAGTCTCCGGGCGAAATGCAGGAGACTAAAATTTCATTGAATTTCCATGAGGGTAATGAGCGAGCATGTATTGAGTCTCCATAGTTAAAGTAAGGTTAAATATTTTAAAGCGTAGAATATCTGGTGTCAAGATAGAGTTTTCTAAGGCAGTTTAGCTGATACCTCCCTGTTTAAACTGCTTAAGTCTTGCTCTCCAGTGATTATTTTAGCCAAGTGGGAAAGAATTACGGCATAGGGATGTGTAGGATTTTTTTGTAAAGCATCGTCAGCACTAATTAAAAGGTTCCAGCCAAGATCTCTTTCCCCAGTATCAAGTAGCTGTTTTAACTCAGAGAAAGCTTGAGGATGGTTATCAGGAAAATAGGCCAAACTATAAAATCGTAGTTCCATTTGTAAAGCAGGTTGATCTGGTTTTAGAGCGAATGCCTGATCTAATAGTGTGCTAGCTTTATTTTCATTGCCTTCAAGTAGATAAATTTGAGCTAGATTGTCAAGAATATTTGCATCATCAGCTTTTAATGCTAGGTAATGCTCATAAAGTTTTTTGGCCTTTGAGTAGTTAGTTAAATGGGTGTGCAAGAAAGTCGAAAAATTGCCTAAATACTCAAGATTATTTGGATCTATTTCAATAGCTTTATTAAAAAATAGCTCTGCTCGCCTAAAGTCTTTCTTAAATTTCATTAGAAATAGTACATAATTATAGTGATAGAGTGAGTTATCCGTATTGAGTTGGATTAGCTCTTGATAGAGTTCCACAGTCTTTTGTATATTTTGACCATGATCCTGCATAAAAAAGACATATTTCTCTAATCCATTTATATCAGTTGGCTCTAGCTGATAAGCTCGGTTATATAAAGCTTCAGCTTGTATTAGATCGTTGGTTTGATATTGAAGAAAGAAAGCAAAGTTATATAGATACCTAGAGTTATTAGGATTGATACCTATAAGCTCTTCGTAAAGCTGCTTCGTTAAATGTAAATCACGCTGCTCGCTGTGCATAAAACTTACATAGTTATCTAGCCATAGAACATTTTTTGGCTCTAGCTCATGGGCTTTGGTATAAAACTTCTCAGCCTGATCAAAATATTTTTTATCATGTTGCATGTATAAAGAAAAATTATAAAAATATCTACCATTGTTAGAATTAAGAGTTGTTAATTGTCTATATAAATTTTAAGTCAATGCTAGATTTCGATGTTGATTATGCATAAAAGTTACATAAGTATCTAACCATTTTTCATTATCAGATTCTAACTCATAAGCTTTTGCATAAAGGGCTTCAGTTTGATCAAGGTTGTTTTGTCGATATTGCATGAAAAGTGCATAATTATAATAATTTAGAGCTGTATTGGGATCAAGCTTAATTAATTGTTGATATAGCTTATGAGTGCTTAAAATGTCTTCAGAGCGATTATGCATAAAAAGAGTATATTAGATCTCTTGCGAAAGTAAGATTTATTTTTATACTAAGCACATGAATTATGAAT
>NZ_CALMZC010000017.1 GCF_937873765.1 uncultured Thiothrix sp.
TCATTGGCGAATTCATTAATCAGATGTTTTTCAACTCTTCTGGTGCATGACCAACACTCAAATTAACTTAATTAGAGCAATTATTAGACCTCTATCATAATGCAAAAACTCCGCAAGCCGTAAGGTCAAGAAGTATCGACGAGCTTGTGAGTGTTTTGGCCTACTGAAGGCATGAAGTATGAATCAATCCAGTCCCTCAGTGACCCACAAATGAAACGTTTAGTAGGCATCGAATGGTCAACGCTCCATGCGATGTTAAAGGTGCTCGAGGGGAATCAGGGAAGTAAAGGCCGACCGCCGACCTTGAGCCTCGCTGATCAGTTGCTGATGAGCTTGAGCTATTGGCGAGAGTACCGTACCTTACTTCATGTGGGCATGAGCTACGGTGTGAGTGAGCTGAATGCCTCAAGAATCATTCGAGCGGTGGACGATCAGTTGATTCAGTCGGGCTTGTTTTCCTTACCGAAGAAACTCCCTTAAGGTCAAGGCATTGATTGGGACGTGGTGCTTGTAGATGCCACAAACATTGAAATAGAACGCCCCCAAAAAAACAGAACCGCTACTACAGTGGTAAACACAAAACGCATACGCTAAAAGACCAAGTCGTGGTTCACTACTGCACGGGACAGATTCTAAGTACGGCCTATGCGGCGGGAGCCGTCCATGATTTTAAGCTCTTGAAACGAACATTGAAGACCTTACCGCGTCCGGTGCGCATTCTAGCCGATAAAGGGTATCAAGGGCTGCAGCGTCTGGGTATTCCTTGTGTGCTGCCGTCCAAGGGTGTCCATGCACGGAAGAAGCCGGCCCTTTGGAAAGCGATTGAGCGGGTTTTACGTCGACGGCGCGTTCGGGTGGAGCATGTCTTTGCACGGTTGAAACGCTTTCGGATACTGGCATCACGGTATCGGAATCGGCGTCAACGACTTGGCTTGCGTTTCAACTTAATCGCCGGTATTTACAACTTTGAACCGGCTAAAATTTGATTTATGAAAGAGGTCTAATGTTTTTCCACTCAGCCCGAATAAAAGCACCGGGGCGCATCATCACCATGCTAGAAAACTGTAAGGCGCATTTAGTAATGAAATTACTTGAGTAATGCTCAGTTGCCCTTAAGAGTCTAGCCACTTCAAGCGGGTCTGTAATCGCCGCAAAAGGCTTTTTAGGTGCTTTTGCGGGGAATAACCCCTTAAGGCTTGGTGTTGGGTCAGGGTCTTGACGCAAACCAAGGGCGATAGAGTAGCGCAAAACCTGCCCAATGGATTGCAGGGTGTGTAAATGTGTATCACGCACTACACGCTTATGAATGCTTTCAATAATCGGGATAATGTCAGGCGGCTTAGGCTTAATATCAGCCACTGTGCGCGAGCCGATCACAGGGAATACATCTCGCTTTAGATAGCTTTCTAGCCATTGCTCAGCAACCACCTGAAAGGTATTTAATGGTTCTTTATTTTTGTGTGTAGTGCTAGGGTCTAAGCCTTCCTCCAACAATGCACGAGCTTTACTGTGAGCCTCTCTAGCCTCTTTGAGGAGGAGTTTTTCCTTGCCCTCAAAGCGGTATTTGAAACGCCAGTATTTTGAACCATTGGAGTGCACCAGTACGGATAAGCCGCCACTATCGAATAGTTTATAGGGCTTATCTTTAGGTTTAGCGGCATCAGTTAGAGGCATTGGGGGTACAAGCTCCAAGGGTTTGTGGTTATACCCCCGAATATACCCCAAAACTCTCTTAGCTGTTATCGTTCTTAATGTTAGTTATCGAACTTAGCAGAAACAAAAAAGCCCGCTAGAATGCGGGCTTTCGTGTGTTCTCGGTCTTAGTCGACCTATGTAATGGCGGAGAGCGAGGGATTCGAACCCCCGGAAGGTTGCCCTTCAACGGTTTTCAAGACCGCCGCTTTCGACCGCTCAGCCAGCTCTCCAAGAGCCGCTAAGACTAATAAAAACTTTGAGGAATTTCCAGCTTTTTTTGCTTAGCGGTTAAAAAAATCTTCAACAAGCCCCGCTAGCTCTTCCTGAATCACGCGAGTAGACTCATAAACATAATTTGATTGACCACAGTGGAGGAACTATGGAAGCCGATTACATCATCATTGGTGCGGGATCAGCAGGCTGCGTGTTAGCTAATCGCCTGAGTGAAGATCCCAGTAAACAGGTTTTATTGCTGGAGTATGGTGGTAGTGATCGCAATCTATTTATTCAAATGCCGACGGCTTTATCGATTCCGATGAATACTGAAAAGTTTGCTTGGCAATTCCACACTGAACCTGAGCCTTATCTGAATCAACGGCGAATGCATTGTCCGCGTGGCAAGGTTTTAGGTGGCTCGTCTTCCATTAATGGCATGGTCTATGTCCGTGGACATGCGCGTGATTTTGACGAGTGGGCTGAGCACGGTGCAACCGATTGGGATTACCAGCACTGCTTGCCTTATTTTAAAAAAGCCGATGATTGGGCGTTTGGGAGTGATGCTTACCGTGCTCAAGGTGGTCCGCTTTCAGTGAATAACGGTAATCAAATGAAAAACCCCTTGTACCGCACCTTCATTGAGGCAGGTGTACAAGCCGGGTACTTGTCGACGAAAGATTATAATGGTCGGCAGCAAGAAGGCTTTGGGCCTATGCACATGACGGTTAAAAATGGTTTGCGCTGGTCAACGGCTAATGCTTATTTAAGACCTGCTCTTAAACGTCCGAATTTGCAAGTTGTGACCAAAGCTATGACACAGCGAATCTTGTTTGAAGGCAAACGGGCAGTGGGTGTGTCTTTCTTACAAGATGGGCAAGAACAACAAGCTAAAGCACGAGTTGAAGTGATTTTGTCAGCGGGTGCGATTGGCTCACCGCATTTACTGCAAGTTTCTGGTATAGGGCCTGCCGCCGTTTTACAAGCAGCCGGTGTACCCGTTGTGCATGATCTGCCGGGAGTGGGGAAGAACTTACAAGATCATTTAGAGTTCTATTTCCAATTCCGTTGCAAGCAACCGATAACACTTAATGGTCAACTCGATCTTTGGCATAGGTTTTTAATTGGTGCTCGTTGGCTGCTCAAACGCGATGGTTTGGGGGCAACCAATCATTTCGAGTCCTGTGCATTTATCCGCTCTAAACCGGGGATTGAATGGCCGGATATTCAATACCATTTCTTGCCTGCTGCGATGCGTTATGACGGTCGCTCAGCCTTTGATGGGCATGGTTTCCAAGTGCATGTGGGGCACAATAAACCGAAGAGCCGTGGACGTATCCAAATTCGTAGTGCGGATGTACGCGAAGCACCTTCCATTTTGTTTAACTACCTGCAACAGCAGGAGGACATTGAAGGTTTTCGTGCCTGTGTGCGTTTAACCCGCAATATTATTGGGCAGCCTGCCTTTGATCCTTATCGTGACTCTGAAATTCAACCGGGTGAAAAAGTGCAAACGGATGAAGAAATCGATGCTTTCGTGCGGGCAAATGGCGAGAGTGCTTATCATCCGTCCTGTGCTTGTCGTATGGGGACAGATGCTTTAGCGGTAGTTGATCCAGATACGTGCGTACAGGGTATACAAGGCCTACGGGTGGTGGACTCTTCGATTTTCCCAACGATTACCAATGGCAATTTGAACTCACCCACAATTATGCTCGCTGAGCGCGCTGCTGATTTGATTAAAGGCAAGGGTATGCTGCCTACTGCGGGGGTAGAGGTTTATATTGACCCCGAGTATCAAAGTCGGCAACGGGTAGGACAGCCGCAGCGTGTTTAGTTTGTATTAGGATTAGCTTGAACCATGCTTTACACTACATTTGAACACTTCAGACATAACACCACGGTCGTGATTTTGAAGAGTTGAAGTGTAAAGAGATATACCCGATACTAAGGAGTCCCTAGTGCGATGCAAGTAAGATGAAACAATGGCTACGATCACCGTCCAGTGGCCTTCGTTATTGTGAAAGCGCGTTAATATACAAGCAGAGTCATGCACGGAGGGGGGAGCTGTGTTATCGTTGTCTAAGTTGTCAACTTAGCTTTCAAGTCAGCTAGCGTTATGAAGATCATAACCCGTATTAAACGCTTAGCCTGCAAAACCATGTGCCGAAGTCGGTTGAGATTCATGATAATGATTGGTGAATTTATTAATCGGATGTTCTTCAACTCTTCTAAATCATGACCAAAGTTTTTAATCCGCTAACACCAATAACTCTTCTGGTGCAAAAGTCACAATGACCTGATCGCCTGCTTTAGGTGGAGCCACCGCAGGCTGATTAAAAGTATCTAAAGACAGTACACTATCTCCTACCTTCACTCGCACTCGAATCACTGAGCCTAAGAAATTTACATCCTGTACACTGCCTTGCAATTGCCCAACTTTACCTGCAACTAATCCTAAACTTGCTGCTTCTGGACGCAGTGCTAAAGCAATGGAGTCACCCGTTTTCAGATTAGCTAAGCTCCGCCCAAGACTCAGTTCTGTTCCATTGAGTAAAAAACTACCTGTTTGCGCATCCGTAACAATTCCTTCTAAGACATTGATCGTACCGACGAAGGATGCGACAAACCTCGTTTTTGGCTGATTATAAATCTCGAAGGGTGTACCTAATTGATCCGCTTTGCCCTTGTGCATGACCACAATGCGGTCTGACATAGATAAAGCCTCTTCTTGATCATGCGTTACGAAAATAGTGGTGATTTGCAGCTTACGTTGAATTGCACGGATCTCTTCACGTAAAGACACCCGAATTTTTGCATCCAAAGCAGAGAGTGGCTCATCTAACAGCAAGAGCTTGGGTTTAACCGCCAAGGCACGCGCTAAGGCCACTCGTTGCTGCTGCCCACCGGATAATTGAAACGGATAGCGCTGCCCTAATTCCTCTAATTTAATCAGTGCTAGCATTTCTTGCACAGTGGATTCTATTTCTGCTTTAGATTTACCCGCCACTTTTAAACCAAAGGCTAAATTCTGTGCCACGGTCATATTGGGGAACAGTGCATAAGCTTGGAACACCATCCCAATATTGCGCTGATTGGGTTTTAGATTAACTACATCCTTGCTGTCAATCCGAATACTACCGGCACTGGGTGTTTCAAAGCCTGCGACCATACGCAGCACCGTGGTTTTACCACAGCCACTAGGGCCTAAAAAGGAAATAAACTCGCCCTGCTCTACGGCTAGATTGAAGTTTTCAACTACACGATTACCCGCATAGTCTTTTTGCAAATTGCTAATTTCAAGGAAGGCCATAAGCGCTGCTCTTATCTAAATTGTTTGACTTGGGTATGTTTTTGTAAGCGTGTGACTAATTGCATCAAGCCCATACACAGCCAAGTAATACTAAAGGCGATCACTGCCAAAGCGGCGGGTTCATAAGCACGGTTTGCACCAATCAACTGCATAAAGGGGCCAAACGCCGGACGATTGAGGAGTGCTGCAAACACAAATTCGCCAATCACGATAGCAAAGGTTAAAAACGCCCCCGACAAAATCGCTACTAGTACATTCGGCAGAATAATCTTGGCAAGAATCGTGACTTTATTAGCACCCAAACTTTCAGCCGCCTCGGTTAAAGTGGTGACATCCAAAGTCCGCAAACCGGTATCCACCGCGCGATACATATAGGGCAAAGCCAGTACGGTATAACCACAAACCATTAAAATATCTGTCCCAAAGGCCGAACCCGTCAGAGGTAAGACCGAAGAGGTGTTATACATACGGATATAACCAAACACGATCACAATCGCGGGAATAATCAAGGGCAATAAAGTGATAAACTCCACCACTGGCCGCCAACGGGGCAATTTCAAGCGTACCCAATAAGCGGTTGGCACGACTAATAGCACACCAACCACAATCGTCAGCAGCGCCATCATCACTGAATACAGGAAGGTTGCCTGAAAACGTGGATCACCCAAAATAACCCGATAGGCTTCAAAGCTATATTCACCCCGCTTCATGCGCAGGGAAAACTCAAAAGTGCCAATCAGCGGTAACGCGAAATATAAAATCCCGAAGCTTAGAGCGATCCATGCCCAAAAGCGATTTGAACGCCAAAAGCTCATGACTTCACCCACCTTTCGCTACGCGCCCGCATCCATAGATAAATGGTATTGGCAATAATCGTCACTACAATCATGCCAAACGCTAGGGCATAGCCTAGGTGTGGATCTTGTAAAACATCGCCACGAATTTGCGCAAATAACACAATCGGCACAATCGACAAGGAACTACCCGTCAAAGCATACGCCGTTGCTACTGCGCCAAACGCATTCGCAAACAACAGAGCAAACGTCCCTAATAAAGCAGGCCAAAGAATCGGTAAAGCGACCATCGTCCAATATTGAAAACCATTCGCGCCCAAAATCGCAGCCGCCTCGCGCCATTCGCGTTTCAAACCATCTAAGGCTGGCGTGATAATCAAAATCATCAGCGGAATTTGGAAGAATAAATAAGTGAGGGTTAACCCCCAAAAACTTAAGATATTGAAACCATGTGCATAAATATTGATGCCAAACCCTTCGCGCAACAACACAGTGACTAAACCAAGCCGCCCTAAAGTGGCTAAGAAAGCAAACGCTAACGGCACACCGGCGAAGTTCGATGCAACTCCCGAAAAAGTCATGATGGGGGAGCGTATCCAAGCCGGTAAACCGCCCAATACAATTGCAGCAGCAATCGCAAAGCCTATTAAACAGCCGAGCAAAGCAGAAGCAACGCTAACTTTAATACTAATCCAATAGGACGCGAGAATCGAAGGATGAAAGAGCTTCTGAATATTCGCTAACGTAAATTCGCCAGCAGGATTTTGAAAAGCGCCAATCACGATATTCAGCGTGGGCAGAATTAAAAATAACAGAGCAAAGATTAAAAAAGGCAAAATCCCCAACCAAGCCAGCGAACGACGAGGTTTAGCGATCACAGTAGCGGCGGCGGTTTCAACTGGTTCAGAAATAACAGACATAAAATAAGCCTCAAGTTAGGCTGTTCAGGGTTAAGTAGAACTTAACTCGCTTGATACAACAGCCCCTCTAAATTGAGAGGCTGCACAGCTCTACCATCCGCTTACTTTACGTTTGCACCTACAACAGCATCCCATTTAGCCGTTACAACTGCCTTAGAGGCATCTTGGTCTTCAACAGTGGGGAATACTGCTTTTTCATACGCAGCAGCAGGGGGCAGTGCATCTAACAATTCTTTTGGAATCTTATTCTCTGCAGCCATGCTATTAAAGCGAATTGGGTGGCAATAACCTTTTAACCAACCTAACTGGCCTTCATCAGAATAGAGATGCTCCATCCATAATTTGGCAGCATTTGGATGAGGAGCATAGGCACTGATTCCTTGCACATAAACACCAGCCACTACGCCCGTTTTCGGTACGACGACATCAACGGGTGGATTACCTTTGAGCGTTTCACGCGCTGATAAACCATTGTAGTCCCACATGATTACGATAGGCGTAGCACCTTGTGCAATCGTTCCGGCTTTACCAATCGTAGGTACAAAGTTACCGGCTTTATTCATCTTCGCGAAATAATCTAAGCCCGCTTGCCCAATCGCTTCCGCACCTGTAGCACCAGTGGATAAACCGGCTGCATACACCCCCAGAATTGCTTGGTTAGACGCACGTGGATCACCTGCTAAAGCCACACTATTCGCATATTCAGGCTTTAGTAAATCAGCCCAGTCTTCAGGCACTGTTTTCACTAAATCTTTATTTACTGCGAACGAGAGCACACCATAGTAATCGCCATAGAAATAACCTTCCGCGTCTTTTACATTCTCTGGAATGGAATCCCAATTAGAGACTTTGTAAGGCTGTAATAAACCTTCTTTCTTCGCAGCAGGTCCAAAGGAGAAGCCCACATCAACAACATCAGGGGCTTGTGGACCTTTGTTGTCTTTATTCGCACGAATGGCCTCTAACTCGTCAGCAGAACCTGCATCCGGGTTGAGTTCATTCACTTTAATCTCTGGATATTTTTTCTGGAAGCTCTCGATAACTCCACCATAACCACACCAGTCATGGGGCAAAGCGATCGTAGTGAGCATCCCTTCTGCTTTAGCAGCTTTTTCAATCGCTGCTAAATCTTCGGCAGAAGCAGTGGTAGCAAACAAGGCGCTTGCGACCGCAGCAGATAACAGGGCAACACGTAGATTTGATTTCATCATAGTTGGTCTCTCCCATCCTTCAGGTAGTTATGTGTGGAGCTAAATGCTAGCAATGGTTTGTGACAAGCCAATTAATTGAATATACGTCAGAGGTTTAGCACTTGCCAACTGGAAACTGCAGATTTATTTCAAGACCAAAACTAAAAAGGTAAAAAACTGAAGCTAAACCGACCGAACTGCTCAGGATTCACGCCAATTTCTCCGGCTATAGTGAAAACTGCTATAATGTTTACTTTTCTACTCAGTGAATGCTTTTTCAAACGTTGAGCAGTGATTATCATAAAAATCTTATAGTTAAAGCTACTACTATACTCTTTACTTTAAGCTTAGGTTATCTAGGTGCTGGTTTAGCCCAACTGGCACATTTACCTGTACCGGCTTTATTAGGTAGTGGCATTTTACTAGCTATTATTGCTTTTACGCGCCTTCCACTTAGTATGCCAACTTTAATGCGGAATATTGGCTTTACTATTCTAGGTTGCTCCATGGGTAGCAGTATTACTGGAGAAATGCTCGCTAAAATCAGTCAATGGCCTCTGAGCCTTCTGGGCTTAGCCGTCACCGTTATCGTGATGATGGCCCTCAGTACTTGGGTACTCTCACAGTATTTTCAGCAAACCAAAAACACGGCTTTGCTTGCCTCAACTCCCGGCGCTTTATCCACCGTGGTTGCTTTAGCGAGTGAAGGTAAAGGTGATTTGGGCACTGTAGTAGTCTTCCAAAGTTTGCGCTTAATTTTAGTGATGGCAAGCTTTCCACTGATTATTCACGCGCTAGGTTTACAAGGTTCTGTGCATCTTGATGTGACCCAGCAAGCGCCTTTAGCTTGGCATAGCGTCCCTGCTCTCCTGCTCACGGCGTTTGCCAGTGCCCTGATGTTAGAGAAAATTAAATTACCCGCCGCTTATATTCTCTCTGGCTTAGTTTTAAGTGGTACAGCGCATGTGAACGGTTGGCTGAGTGGAAATTTACCCAGCAGCCTAGTGACTTTAGGTTTTGTGATTATTGGCTGCATGGTGGGTACGCGTCTAAAAGGCATGCAGCTTTCTAAATTACGCACTCTCTTCTTAGCTGCCACGATCAGTGTCATACTCAGCAGCCTGATTGCCGCGCTTGGGGCAACTCTGATGGCTATTGCCTTAGATTTACCTTTCGGACAAGTTTGGATTGCCTACGCACCCGGCGGCATTGAAGCTATGGCTGCTTTAGCTCTAGCCTTGCACTATGATCCTGCCTATATCGCTGCCCATCATTTATCGCGTATTGTTGCGATTACTTTATTGATGCCCATCGCTAGCCGCTTACTGATAGAACAAGGAAAGCCTTTATGAAACTTAACCAAGACTCAGCCAATTTATTTCAAGCCTATAATCAATTTATAGCAAGCTTTAAAACGGTAGTGATTGCTAGTACCAGTGCTACACATCAAGCCGAAGCCAGCTATGCTCCTTTTATTGAACTTAATGGTAATTATTTTATTTTTATCAGTGAATTAGCACAACATACTCAGAATTTACTTCAAACCAAAAACTGTAGTTTGCTCTTTATAGAAGAGGAAGATAAAGCGAACAATCTCTTTGCCCGTAAGCGTGTGAGTTTACAGTGTAGCGCTGAACATCTACAAAAAGATTCTACCGACTATCAAGCCGCTTTAACTTTATTTCATAAACGCTTTGGCAAATTTATGCAGCTGTTACAAACGCTACCCGACTTTCATTTATTCTGTTTAAAGCCACAGTCTGGCAATTATATCGCAGGCTTCGGTCAAGCTTATGCCTTAAGCGGCAGTGACTTAAGCCAACTACAACATCGCCATCCTGAAGCAGGTAATGTGCGCCCTAGCTAAGGTTTAAACCAATATTAAACAGGGCGATATAACCACGCCGATCTTTTTCAGGCTTAAGCAACAATTGCCTACCCTGCCCTGAGCGATAAATACCATCCTGCTCATTACGATCAAAGTTTGTGGCATGCTGCGCATAAGGCTGTTGTTGGTAGACCTCTTGTGTGACTGCTTCGTCAAAATACAACTGTGAAGTCAGTAAGTCCGCTTTACCTGAGCGTGTCGGTGTACGTACTTTAAAATGAATATGAACGGCACGCCCCGGATACCAACCCGGATAAATAGTGACAAAATTGGCCTTGCCCGTTTGCCCTGTTATTTGATAACCACGCAAAAAGCGTTGCTGAGCCTTCTCCGAACCACCCTCACCCACACCCGAATAGACACCTATAGCATCACAATGCCAAATATCGACGATTGCCCCCGGCAAAGCTTGGCACTGCCCATTTTTCACCGCCGTTACTTGCAACTGTAAATACAAGGGAACACCGGCACTGTTGCGTCCAGTGTAAGGATCAGAACGAATATCTGAGCGCTCTAATTTATTATCAAGAAAATAAGGCCCTTCCGTTTGCTCAGGAGTCAAAATACAAGTCGGGATACTTCGTGCCCAAGCACTACCTGTACTTAAAACTACACTACTTGCTACTAATTTTACTAAAGCTTGGCGGCGACTCTGATCAATGCTGTGCATGCTAACTCTCTCCCAACAATGAGTGCTTTAGCTTAACCCATCACGGCTACGTTGCTCTAATAACTGCAGCAATTGCAGCTTTTGCTCACGTGTCATCATGATCCAATCGCGAATTTCTTCACCAGTACGCAAGCACCCCTCACATAGACTGGTTTCATCATTCAGCCAACACACGCCAATGCAAGGTGAAGGGACTGTATTATCTAATAAAGGGCGTGCTGCAGTACGGCGGCGAGAGCGTCCAGTTTCCATAACGAATCTCAATTAAAATTTTTCAGTAATTTAAACATCTTAGCTTGGGAAAACTTACAGCCTCAAATAAAAAAGCCACTGCTTCATAGCAGCGGCTTTTTCTGTGGAGCTTTAAACTTAATGCCCTAAAATCTGACTCAAGAACAATTTTGAGCGCTCATGCTGTGGATGATTAAAGAACTCATCTGGCGTGTTCATTTCAATAATTTGTCCGGCGTCCATAAAAATCACCGCATCCGCGACGGTTTTAGCAAATCCCATTTCGTGGGTCACACACAACATGGTCATACCACTTTCCGCCAACTCGATCATGGTGTCTAAAACCTCCTTAATCATTTCAGGATCAAGTGCTGACGTGGGCTCATCAAACAACATAATGCGCGGTTTCATGCACAAACTACGCGCAATCGCCACCCGTTGTTGTTGACCACCCGACAATTGTCCCGGAAATTTCTTAGCTTGATGCGGAATCTTAACGCGCTCTAAATACTCCATGGCGGTCGCCTCCGCTTCTTTACGCGGAATTTTGCGTACCCACATGGGCGCTAAACAGCAATTTTCTAACACGGTTAAATGGGGAAATAAGTTAAAGTGCTGGAACACCATGCCTACTTCACGGCGAATTTGGTCGATGTTTTTTAAGTCATTATTTAACTCAATACCATCAACAATAATCTGCCCTGATTGATGTTCTTCCAAACGATTAATGCAGCGAATCATGGTGGATTTACCAGAACCAGAAGGACCACAGATAACAATTCGCTGACCACGCTCAACATCCAAATTCACATTCTTCAACACATCAAATTCACCATACCATTTGTTGACATCACGCAGGCTGATCGCAATTTCAGGTTTAGTTTGGGTAGCAGTTTCCATACAAATCCTCAATCTTGTCTAGGCGGTTTAATTAGTGGTTTTTAGGCTACGCTCTACCCGTTGGCTGTAACGGGACATACCAAAACAGAAGACCCAATAAACCAAAGCGGCAAATAAATAACCTTCAATTGCATAACCTAGCCATTTTGGACTAGCAAAGGCACCTTGAATGGTCGCCAACAAATCAAACAAACCAATAATTAATACTAAAGAGGTATCTTTAAATAAGGAGATGAACGAGTTCACGATCCCGGGGATAACGATCTTTAAAGCTTGTGGCAGAATGACTTTATACATGCCTTGCCAGAAGGTTAAACCTAAGGCATTGGCAGCCTCATATTGCCCTTTAGGAATCGCTTGTAAACCACTCCGTACCACTTCCGCTAAATAAGCCGATTGGAATAGAGTAATCCCCACTAAAGCCCTTAATAACTTATCAAACTCCATACCTTCCGGTAAAAACAGAGGCAACATGACTGAAGACATGAATAGTACGGTAATTAAAGGGACACCACGCCAAACTTCGATAAAGACTACGCAGATTGCTTTTACAATTGGCATTGAAGAACGCCGTCCTAAAGCTAATAAAATGCCTAGCGGGAAAGCAGCCACAATACCGACAATTGCAATCACTAGGGTTAGTAATAAACCACCCCAGAAATTAGTTTCTACATGTGGTAAACCAAACGAGCCACCTGAGAGCAGCATAAAAGCAATAATAGGGAAAGCAATTAAGGCAAAAAGCTGAAGGTATTTTTTAAACGGTACGCCTTTGATCATTAACCCAGCTAAAGTCACGACTAGAATCATGCCGACGAGTAACACACGCCAAGTTTCTGCCTCAGGGTACAACCCAACCATGAAGAGCTTTAAATGTACATAAACGAAGACCCAACAGGCGCCGCCACTAGTACAATCATCGCGACTACTACCAATCCAATCCGCTTTAATAAAAGCCCAGTTAATAAAAGGAATCAGAGCCGCCAAAATCGCTAGTACTAACACCACGGTGACAATCGTATTGCCTACACTGGAAAATAGATTTTGCCGCATCCAAGCAATTGGCCCCTTCAGGGTACTGGGTGGGGGCAAGCTAGGCAAAGTTTCACGAGTAATAAAAGCCTGCATCTTAACGCTCCACCAACGCCATGCGTTTGTTATACCAGTTCATAAACATTGAAATCGTCAAACTAATGACTAAATAAACCAGCATTGTCATAAAGATGATTTCTACTGCCTGACCCGTTTGATTCAAAGTCGTACCTGCGAATACGTTCACCAAGTCTGGATAGCCAATTGCTACTCCCAGAGAAGTATTTTTAGTAAGGTTGAGATATTGGCTAGTGAGCTGTGGAATAATAACGCGCATCGCTTGCGGAATAATGACTAGTTGCAAGGTGCGATTAGGTCGTAAACCTAAAGAGGCGGCTGCCTCTGATTGCCCCTTGCTGACAGACTGAATTCCTGAACGCACGATTTCAGCAATAAAGGCAGCAGTATAAATGGATAGGGCTAGTAAGAGCGCCGTTAACTCTGGAATAACTGTTAAGCCACCACGGAAGTTAAAACCACTGAGTGCTGGAATATCCCAATTCAATGGGCTACCGGTTAAGAAAAAGGTTACTAGAGGTACACCAATAAGAATGCCTACCGCAGTCCAGAATACAGGAAATTGCTCACCAGTTTTTTCACGGCGTGCTTTTGCCCAACGCCTCATAATAAAAGCTAAGACTAAGGCTACAATAAACGCCCAAAATGTCCAAACGAAAGCTGGTTCAAATAGAGGGGATGGAATGGTAAAACCACGCTTATGCAAATAGAACAATTCCGCTAGTGAGATACTGTCTTTAGGCCCAGGTAATAAAGGCAGTATCGCACGATACCAGAATAAGATTTGTAACAAGGGGGGAATATTGCGAATAGTCTCAATAAAAACCAAAGCAATATGTGAAATCAGCCAATTTTTGGATAGACGCGCTACGCCTACCGTAAAGCCTAAGATAGTAGCAAAGATAATACCTAAACCAGCTACTAATAAGGTATTTAATAAGCCCACTAAGAAAGTACGCCCAAAACTACTCGCCTCAGTATAAGCAATTAAAGATTGAGTAATCCCAAAACCAGCAGGGCGATCTAAAAAGTCAAAGCCTGTTTTAATACCGCGCTTATCAAGGTTATGTAAGGTATTACTAAAGATAAACCACAGTAAAAGACCAATACCAATCACTAACAAAATCTGAAAAACGAGCGCCCGCTTTTGTGGGTCATTCCAAAAAGAAGCTTTGCTAGGCATGGTAGAGATAGTTTGTGGTGGTGCAGAGAGGTTTGAATCTGCCATAAGCCAGCCTTTCTATCGAGTTTGCTAAGGTGGTGGACAGTTGCTAGAGAAAACTAGCAACTGTCTAGGAACAAGAGCTATCTACTAGGATAGATAACTGTGTTAAACACTCAATTCTTGTCTTAACGGAAAGGTGGAGAATATTGCAAACCACCGTTTTTCCACAGGGCATTTAAACCACGATTGATTTTCAACGGTGAGCCTTGGCCGACACTACGTTCAAAAGACTCACTATAGTTGCCTACCATTTTAACAATGTTATAAGCCCACTTTTTATCCAATGGTAAGTTAGCGTCACCGCCTTCTTCCATTCCTAAGAAACGTTTGATGGCAGGATCTGTGCCTTTAGCTTGTTCATCCACATTCGCAGAAGTTAAGCCTAAATCTTCAGCCTCAACCATTGCATAATAAGACCAACGAACGATTTTTAGCCACTCATCATCACCTTGACGCACAAACGGCCCCAAAGGCTCTTTAGAAATAACCTCTGGTAAGACCACCGCACCTTCGGGATCTTTCAAAGTAATTCGATTGGAATAAAGTTGAGATTGGTCAGAGGTTAAAACATCACAGCGACCTTCATCAAAAGCTTTGGTGACCTCGTCCAATTTTTCGTAAGTAATTGGCTCAAACTTCATGTTATTGGCACGAAAATAATCAGCTAAGTTTAATTCAGTAGTAGTACCTGACTGAATACAAACGGATGCACCATCTAAGTAATTATCCAAAAGTTATCGTGTATTTTTCGCCAAAGCCAGCCAGTATA
>NZ_CALMZC010000018.1 GCF_937873765.1 uncultured Thiothrix sp.
CTCATATCCCCGATTATCAAGAAATTCCGGGGATTTGTGTAGATACTTATGCCTTTAGGGAGAGGAGGATGTCAATAAAGAGATTTGCAGTCTCTGCGTAGTTTACACAGAGACTGTGACGAGTGGCTAAGAAAAGACTGCTGGTTTAGTAACCGCTAAGGGCTTAAGTAGTTCCACCCTTGCTGCTGACGTTCCATAATCCGCGCAATCCCTGCTTGTGCGACTTCTACTCCTTTAATTAGCGTCGGACGCTTCCCATCCTTGGCTTCAACAGTGTCTAAGGTATTGCCGCAAGCAGTAAACACGACATTCTGCAGCATCAAGCTTTCAATACGTTGCTTATAAGCGCTGTCATCGGTCAAAAACCAAATGCCAGCACCATAAGCTACTAACTCAATCTCAATATTATCCATCCCGAAATGCTTTTGCAGATTGACAATGTTAGCAAGCACATGGTCTTGAAGTTCTGCATCTTTTTTATTCATCTGAATAACTAAGCGTTGTGTTTGGGTTTGAGTAGGCGTTGCTGGGTTTTCTGTTGTAGTACCCGTAGCAGCCCAACTGGGTGTGCTGAACGAATAACTCAGAACTAAACTACCAACTAATAAACCACTAAATAGGTACTTAAGCATAACTAGCTCCTTACGGGTTGCGTTAAACTTTTTTGAGGCGACGCATAGATTCAGGTAGAAGTTTTAAGTCCACTAAGCTACTACTTAACGCTTTAAAGAAGTTTGCCTCTCTTTCATACATCATGCGATAAAATTGAATTTTCATAGTCAGTGCACTAGCAAAAATAATACTCGTTAAGGTCAAGATTGAGCCTAAGGCTAAAGTGGAAACACCCGTAATACCCTGACCAATTGTACAACCCATTGCTAATACACCGCCCAATCCCATTAAAGTTGCGCCAATTAAGTGATTGAAAAAATCGCCTATTGAGGCAAACCACTCAAATTTGAAACTACGTGAAATAAGTGCCCAAGTCAGTGAGCCTAAAATAACTCCTAAACAAGCTAAAATTCCAAAGGTGAGTAGCTTAGCTTGTAAACCGCTGGCTAAATAAGCAATGCTTTGCCCTATGGGATTAATGAACGTAAAAGATTGAGTACTCAAGGGGGCGCTGCTGGCAGGTTTACCTGAGTCAGATTCAGCCAATAAATCCCATTCTGCATAATATTGACTGAGACTATAAATTTGACCATCAACGTCTAATTTGATTTGGCTACTAGCATACCAAGCAGCAAGGACACACAGTCCAACCCCTAAACCACCGAGTGCAAAGTCTTTACTGCTGCGAAAATCAGCAGATAACACCACAATGAATAACAGGATAATGGCTATGAGGCTACCCAGTATTAAACGCATTCCATCTGTATGAGCTTCATCAGCGACTAAAGCACCTAAATCTTGTGAGGCGCCTAAATTAAGCGCTAATGGATGGAGCCACGGATAAAATAACAGCGAATAAAGAGTTTGGTCTGAATTCGGGAAGGGATTCAACATGAAATACGCGATCACACCAATGAGCAGAAAAACCAATAAGGATTTAAGATTGCCCGCACCTAAACGTACTAAGCATTTATTCCCACAACCACCGGCTAAAGTCATCCCAATCCCAAATAAAATTCCGCCTAGAATATTTTCTGCCCAAATCAGTTGACCATTCCGGTAAGGGGGATAAGTTGTATTAAAGTTGGTGATACCGAAGTATTCTAAAGTGGTCACCCCTGCAAGCGTGACTGCAATCGCTAACAACCAAGAGCGCATTCGACCAGTATGATTCAGATTCACCCAATCTGACACGGCTCCCATGGTACAGAAGTGGGTTTTATTAGCGATAAAGCCTAAGATAAAAGCGATAAGACAACCTGCTAGCAATAATCCTAGCCATGCACTTGCAAAATCATTAAATACCATGCAGTAGCTCCTGAGCTTGTTAAGTTTTACTCCCCAATATCAACCGTTTTCCCTTGACCCAATTGTTCTTCTTGGCGTAAGCCTAAATGTTCAGGAAAGCTGCGTTCTTTATAGCCATGACTACTCACATAATTTAAGAGTTGCTGAAAGTGGAAGTTATACAGTTTGCCTTCTAAGCGTGTCACTTCTTTACCTTCATCAAACAATACTATCCCTGGTTGATAGCTGAGTTTGAGCTGTTGTAGCCAGTTTTTGGCTGTAGTTTTATTACCATTCACATCAGTAATTTCAGTAATGTCATCGGCTGCGAAGCGCACGACTTTGAAGGCTTTTAGCTCCTCTTGAATCGCTGCATTTTTCAGTAAAGTATCGTGTAAAAAGTTGCAATCACTACAGCGAGTTGATTCAAAAACTACCAGTAAAGGCGTTTTAATAGTAGAAAGATCTTTGAGATCTTCAAACAAAGCATTCGGTCTGATTTGATAACTAGCTTGTGCAGGTTGCTTGGCAAGATAATCGCTAAGTGATTCAGTTTTATAAGTTTGGCTAGCCACATACTCAAGCACTGGCTTGAATTGCTCGGGTGAACGATAACCATTGAGGCGTGCAACAGTTTTATTCTCAGCATTGATAAAGGTAATGGTGGGAGTGAGTGTGACTTCTAAATCGCCAGCTAACTCTTTCTCAGAAAAGGAGAGTTCTTTGCTGTATTGCACTTGTCGATCGCCTTTCACATTAATAGCGATTACATCAAAGTGCTCTTGAATATAGGTTTTTAGAGGATCTTGCAAAAAATTGTCATCCAGCATTTTGGCGCAATAAGGACAATTATTCAGGTGAAAAAATAACATCACATGCTTATTGGCATCGGTAGCCTCTTTGATGTCATCTTGGATTTCCAAAAAGCTTTCTTTAAACCACTCCGGCATTTCATGTTGAACACCACCCACTACCTTGCCTTCCGTTGTTGCATCTGCCTGTAATGCAGTTAGGCTAAACCACAATGATAAAATCATTAGCGAAAACCAAGCTTGAGTGAACTTAGGCATATATTAATCTCCTTCCTCTACAACTATTTAAGCATACGTGGCCTTGGGGTTTGAGGCGAGTGACTAGTAGAGATAGAGCTACTGCCGTTGGACTGATAAAAGTTAAAACCTGCTGAGGCTCTGATAAATTCAGCGCCTGTCAGAACTGGAAACATGAAGAAAAATAATGACTAGTAGCCCTAAAGCTTGGCTATGGTTAGCAGCCTGCAGTTGTTTAGGCGCTTGCCAAGAGCCTGTGACAGTAGTAGCACCTGCACCACCCAAGGCACCTATTAACATAGTATCTACATCTACAGAGCAAACTCAGCAAATAATTGTGGACAAAATAGACGCTGCTCAACAAGTTAATCAGCAGCGTTTAGACGCCGCCGAAAATTTTTAAGTATGTTTCCTTCCGATTCTGAAAGCTAAAGGCCATGCGGTTAGATAGCTGGTTTCGTCATCCCAAAGTCCAGCGAGTTGCTGTTCTAAATGACTCACCGGATCGGAACCTATGACTTTTATATAACGGTCAGTTGCCGACCAACTACGAAAATAACCCATCAATTGCGCTTTAGACCAAGCTAGTTGCATGCTGAATGCAGGAGCTGGAAATTCCTGAAAAGGGAAAGCTAAATCACGATAGCCCGTTTCAACAATCTTGCGCTCCGGCGGCCAGTAGGGGTCAACGGTATGGCTGTAAAAATTCTGAGCTAGTGCATCAATACGTGGTTCGGCAATCTGCAAAACCCCATAAGTCCAAACCGCTAATACACCTTGAGGTTTCAAGACGCGCTGCGCTTCAGCATAAAATTTACCTAAATCAAACCAATGTAAAGCTTGGGCAACAGTAATCAAATCTACTGAGTGATCAGCCAAGCCACTTATTTCAGCAGCAGCCACGCGCCATTCAATTTTAGGATGTGGTTCTGCAGCGGCAATTTGTTGAGCACTGGCATCAGTGGCTATGACTTTCTGAAAATGCTTAGCTAGACCTAAGGAAGCCTGACCTGTACCACAAGCACAATCCCAAACTAATTCAGTAGTTGGGCTAATGTCGGCTAGCCACACATAGAGTTCAGCCGGATATTGAGGTCGATAACTCGCATAGGTTTTAGCCACATTAGAGAAATGATCTTTAAAGTTTGGGGTCATGTTGATTCTCCTTAGAAAAATAATCGCAAACTCTCCAATTTTTTGCATCTGCTTTTCTAGGTTGGCCTTGAATTTAAAAAATTAACCCTTATTTCTTTCAGGCGATTCAATACACGGAGCCTCTAGCAGCGTGGCAAGATTTTGGAGATCGAAAATGAACCCAGCAAAACAAGATAAACAAGACTCAAACCTAGACCCGATGGTGCAGCCGCAAGCAACTAGCGAGTCGGTCATAGACGCGGTGCAAGCAGAGGCGAATAGCGCTGAAGCTTTAGCGCAGGCACAAGCCGAAATCACTAAGCTACAGGCGGAGTTAGCAGCCGCGCAAGCGAAGGTTGAGGAAAATCGGGACTTGTATATTAGAGGCCAAGCCGAGGCTGACAATCAGCGCCGCCGCTATGAAAAGCAGGTGGAGGATGCACATAAGTTTTCAGTACAGCGCTTTGCGGAAGCTTTGTTACCAGTAGCCGATAGTCTAGAGATGGGCTTACAAGCGCAAGGCGATGCGGATAGTTTGCGTCAAGGGATGGAGCTAACTTTAAAGCAGTTTGAGTCGGTGATGGAAAAATTCAAGATGGAGGCAGTCAATCCACTGGGGCAGCCCTTCAACCCTGAGCAACATCAAGCAGTGGGTATGCAGCCACACCCTGATTATGACAATAACACGGTGTCTTTAGTCATGCAGAAAGGCTACACCCTGAGTGGTCGCACCATTCGTCCAGCGATGGTCATGGTCAGCAAAAAATAGTTAAAAAAGCATTTTTTCTGGGGTTTTTAGCCTTGAAAAGCCATAAACAGCCCCTATCTAAAGATGCAGTTAGCAAGCACAGCTTGCGGTAGTTAAAAGATTTCTGGAGAAGCAAAAATTATGGGAAAAATTATTGGTATTGACTTAGGTACTACCAACTCTTGCGTAGCAGTCATGGAAGGCGATAAACCAAGGGTTATTGAAAACTCCGAAGGTGATCGTACCACCCCGTCCGTAGTTGCTTTTATGGATGAAGAGGTATTAGTCGGGCAAACGGCAAAACGCCAAGCAGTGACTAATCCTGAAAATACTTTATATGCGGTCAAGCGTTTGATCGGTCGTCGCTTTCAAGAGGATGCGGTACAAAAAGATATTAAATTAGTACCTTATAAAATCGTCCAAGCTGACAACGGCGATGCTTGGGTAGAGGTACGTGGCAAGAAAATGGCACCACCAGAAATTTCTGCACGTGTTCTGATGAAAATGAAGAAAACTGCAGAAGATTATCTAGGTGAGCCAGTGACTGAAGCAGTGATTACTGTGCCTGCTTATTTCAATGACTCTCAACGTCAAGCGACTAAAGACGCGGGTCGTATTGCAGGTTTAGAAGTTAAACGGATTATCAATGAACCAACTGCAGCTGCCTTAGCCTATGGTATGGATAAGTCTAAAGGCGATAGCAAAATTGCGGTCTACGATTTAGGTGGCGGTACGTTTGACGTTTCTATCATTGAGATTGCAGATGTCGATGGTGAGATGCAGTTTGAAGTATTGTCCACTAACGGTGACACTTTCCTCGGTGGTGAGGATTTCGATATGCGCTTGATCGACTATTTAGTCGATGAGTTCCGCAAGTCCTCTGGCGTGGATTTAAAAGGTGATCCATTAGCGATGCAGCGCTTAAAAGAGTCTGCCGAAAAAGCCAAGATTGAATTGTCTTCTAGCCAGCAAACTGACGTGAATCTGCCGTATATCACTGCTGATGCGTCTGGCCCGAAACACATGAACATTAAAGTGACTCGTGCCAAGTTGGAGTCTTTGGTTGATGATTTGATCACTCGCACGATTGATCCTTGCAAAACTGCACTGAAAGATGCGGGCTTAAGTGCTTCTCAAATCAATGATGTGATTTTAGTGGGTGGTCAAACCCGCATGCCAAAAGTTCAAGACGCGGTGAAGAACTTCTTCGGTAAAGAGCCTCGTCGTGATGTGAATCCTGATGAAGCGGTAGCGGTTGGTGCTGCGATTCAAGGTGGTGTATTAAGCGGTGGTGTGAAAGATATCCTGTTATTAGACGTGACTCCATTGTCTTTAGGTATTGAGACTTTGGGTGGTGTCATGACTAAGTTGATTGAGAAAAACACCACGATTCCGACTAAAGCGAATCAAGTGTTCTCAACCGCAGATGACAATCAAACCGCAGTAACGGTGCATGTGTTACAGGGTGAGCGTCAAATGGCGCGTGACAATAAGTCATTAGGCCGTTTCGACTTACAAGACATTCCACCAGCACCACGGGGTATGCCACAAATTGAAGTGACCTTTGATATTGATGCGAATGGTATTTTAAATGTGTCTGCCAAAGATAAGGCGACGGGTAAGCAACAATCTATCGTGATTAAAGCTTCTTCAGGTCTATCCGATGCTGAAGTTGATCGCATGGTAAAAGATGCCGAAGCGCATGCGGAAGAAGACCGTAAACAACGAGAGCTGATTGAGGCTCGTAACCAAGCGGATGGCTTAGTGCATGCGACTGAGAAATCATTGCGTGATTATGGTGATAAAGTCGATGGCGCAGATCGTGCCAATATCGAGAGTTTGGTTCGCGAAGTGCGTGATGCTCTGAAAGGCGATAATAAGGATGTTATCGAGCGTAAGAGCGAAGCTTTAGGTGAGGCTTCTGGCAAGTTAATGCAGAAAATGGCAGGTATGGGGGCTGGTCCTGAATCTGGCGCAGCAGGCGCTAGTGGTCAGGCGGGTGGTTCTAAACCGGCAGATGATGATATTGTCGATGCTGAATTTGAAGAAGTGAACAAAAAGTAAGCTATTTAAGCGAACTGATGCAGGCGTGATGGGTAAGTGCTCACGCCTGCTTTTTGTTTTTATAGACTCCTATTTGTAGCAGGGGATACTAATGTCAAAGCGGGATTATTACGAAGTCCTCGGTGTACAAAAAAATGCGAGTGAGGATGATTTAAAAAAGGCGTTTCGCCGTCTAGCAATGAAATATCATCCTGACCGTAATCCAGATGATGCTGAAGCCGAGGCTAAATTCAAAGAAGCCAAAGAAGCTTATGAGGTCTTGACCGATCAGAATAAGCGATCGGCCTATGATCAATTTGGTCATGCTGGTGTCGAGCAAGTAGGCATGGGGAACGGACGCAGTAGTGCAGGCTTTGGCGATATTTTCGAGGATTTATTTGGCAATATCTTCGGTGAAAATGGTGGGCGGCGTGGTGGTGGAACGCGAGCCTATCGGGGTAGTGATTTGCAATACAACTTAGAGCTAAGTTTAGAAGAGGCAGTCACTGGCAAAGAAGTAGATATTCGTATTCCTACCCTGAAAACTTGTGAGACTTGCTCAGGAACTGGCGCGAAAAAAGGCAGCTATCCTCAAACGTGCTCAACCTGTCGTGGTCAAGGCCAAGTACGTAGTCAGCAAGGTTTTTTCTCCGTTCAACAAACTTGTCCACAATGTCACGGGAATGGCAAAGTCATCACTGACCCCTGTCCAGATTGTCATGGTCAAGGGCGCATAGAAGAGCATAAAACGCTGTCTGTTAAAATTCCCGCTGGGGTCGATACGGGTGATCGTATTCGCTTATCAGGTGAAGGCGAAGCTGGCTTGAATGGTGGCCCGGCAGGTGATTTATATGTACAACTCTTCGTCAAAGAGCATGAGTTATTTGCCCGTGAAGGGGATAATCTATTCTGTAATGTGCCCATTCGTTTTACTACAGCCGCTTTGGGTGGCGAAATGGAAGTACCTACGCTTGATGGTAAAGTGACATTAAAAATCCCTTCAGAAACACAAACAGGTAAAAAATTTCGTCTACGTAATAAAGGCGTGAAATCAGTTCGTAGTGCTTCAGTAGGTGATTTGGTTTGTACGGTGATTGTGGAAACGCCAGTCAATCTGAGTACACGTCAGCGCGAGCTTTTAGAGGAGCTTGATCAAACCATGAGTGAAGGTGGTAAGCGTCATAGTCCGAAGGAGCATAGCTGGCTAGACAAGGCAAAAGGTTTCATTGATGATGTGAAGCATGATTTTTTTGGTGACAAAAACGATTAAAGCTTAAGCAAAATGATGAATCGAGGGATGCTAAAATGACCGAAATGACACGGATAGCCATTGTAGGTGCTGCTGGGCGAATGGGTAAAACCTTGTTAGAAGCCTGCAATGCTGTTGAGGGTGTAGTAGTCACCGTTGCTACTGAACATCCAAACAGCCCATTAGTTGATACTGATATTGGTGCTGTTGCGGGCATCGGCGCGAATGGGGTACTCATTGCTCCGTCTTTAGATGATGCTGCCAATGACTTCGATGTGTTAATTGATTTTACCCGTCCAGAACCGAGTTTAGAGCATTTAGCTTGGTGTGTGGCGCATAATAAAAAAATGGTGATTGGTACCACTGGTTTTGATGAAGCTGGTAAAGCAGCCATCAATGCTGCTTCCGAAAAGATTGGGATTATGTTTGCCCCAAATATGAGTATTGGTGTCAATCTCTGCTTAAAGCTCCTCGATATGGCGGCACGTGTGTTAGGTGATACCGTAGATATTGAAATTATTGAAGCCCATCACCGTCATAAAGTAGATGCACCTTCTGGTACAGCTTTGCGTATGGGGGAAGTCATCGCTGCTGCTTTAGGCCGTGATCTGAAAGAGTGTGCAGTCTATGGTCGTCAAGGTGTGACTGGTGAACGTGAGCGTAAAACCATTGGCTTTGAAACGATTCGCGCTGGCGATATCGTCGGTGAGCATACGGTGATGTTTGCGGATGTGGGTGAACGCATTGAAATCACGCATAAAGCTTCTAGCCGTATGACTTTCGCTAAGGGTGCTGTGCGTGCTGCTCAATGGTTACAAACTCAAGAGTCGGGCTTATATGACATGCAAGATGTTTTGGGGTTTAAATGAATAATATCCCCACGACAGCAGTTAAAATTTGGGATATGCCGACGCGCATTTTTCATTGGACTTTAGTGCTCGGCATGGGCTTTATGTGGTTGTCTGCCGAGCTAGGTGGCTTATGGATGGATTGGCATATGCAGGTTGGTATTTTTATGCTAGCCCTGCTGATTTTCCGGATCATTTGGGGCTTGGTCGGTAGTGATACAGACCGCTTTGCCTTCTTCCTTAAATCTCCTAAAACTGCCATTCACCATCTCAAAGAAATGCAAGCTTCTGGGACAGCCTATCATGCAGGTCATAATCCTTTAGGCGCTTGGATGGTGGTGTTTTTGTTAGGTGGCCTATTATTTCAAGCTATTACTGGGCTATTTGCCAATGATGATATTTTAGTCGAAGGGCCTTTGTACGCTTTAGTGTCTGAGGCAACTGCCAAGACCTTGAATAGCCTGCATCACCTTTGGTTCAATATTTTGTTGTTAGCTGCAGTTGTGCATATTCTCAGTGTAGGCTTTTATAAGATTCGTAAGCGCACGAATCTTATAAAAGCTATGATTTCAGGGAGCGCTGATTGGCCAGCGGATCAACAGCCGATTCCCGAGCAATTGAATTTTAAAAGTCCTTGGCTGGCACTGAGTATTTTTATTGTCTGTTATGGCGCTGTATCTTTTGGCTTGCAGGTCTTAAGCCAGCTCTAAAGCGCACAACACTCTTGAACCCTGCTCACTTTTAAGTTTAAGGAGCAGGGATCGCTAAGCTGCTAATTAATCTTCTTTCCGATAAGTATCATGGCAAGCTTTGCAAGATTCGGCGACTTTGCCGAATTGTGGTTTCAGGGCTGCGATATCACTAGCACCATCAGCGGCTTTGGCTAAATTAGCTGCTTCTACTTTGAAGGTTTCCATTTTGGCTTTGAAATCTTCCATTTTGGCAGCAATTTCAGGCTTAGCACCTGTTTCGCCTTCATAACTGCCTTCAATGAAGCCATTGATAGGGAATTGGCTTAAAGTCGCCACTGCGTCCGCATTTTTCTTGAAAGTGGCAGCATCAAAAGGCACGTCACCTTTTACCATACCCGCCATTGGACCAAAGTGATTACGGATCATTGTGAAAGCGGATTGACGATAGTCGATAGCGGCTTCTTGTGGAGTTTGTTTAGCAGCCCAAGCACTACCCATCACAATTGCAGCCGATAAGATTGCTCCTGTAAGAATGGCAACTTTCCCAAATTTCATCTTGCTTGCTCCTTGATTGTTTAAAAATAATGACTATTTAAGGGGTACTGGCAGTATAAATTAACTGCAGTTTGAGGCAAGTTACCACAGGCGTATCTATGTCTAATTTCCTGTTGTATTGGGCATATTCCCAACACTTCAAGTATTTAGGGTAGAGGTGGCTTAATGAGAAAAGCATCAGCGCCGTCGCCACTTCGGGAAATGGTACAGCGTTGATGCTTCAAGCTGCTTAGATCTTAACGATGCCAACCGCCATGTACTGGGCAATAACCACGACTCCGATGTACCATACGTTGGTGACTGCGTTGAGGTCGATGATAAGAGCGGTGTGGATGATAGACAGGCCGCCAGTTATGATGGGGGCGAATGTTCAGACCATAGCTCACATGTCCATGCGGGCCAAAACCAATATAAAATGAAGCATGATTACTATGATGGCGATTTCCACCATGATGACGGTAGCCATCATCATAGCCACCACGAGCTGAAGCTGTAGTACTTGCGGTTAATAGGGCAAGGCTTACAATCGCAGCGAGGCTTATTTTTTTCATTGCAGTATCTCCTACTCTAAGGGGGGACAGCACCTCAGGGGTCGAAGGGCTTGATCTTGGATGCTGTTAAGCTGGAGTTTAGGCAGCGATTGTGCATCAAACCGCCTTAAAATGTGTAAACACTATGGAAATTTAAATGGGGTGTCCGTCGTGGTGGTAGTTTTAAGATCGGAGATTTGCTCTGGTGAGTTAAATGCCTTTTGCTGTGCTTTTAACATTTCATTTTGCAAAACGGGCAATACTTCAGTCATATAATTATCCATCTTGGCTAATGCAGTTTTAGCTTCAGGATTACTGTAAAAATTAGCTAAAACTTCTAGTTCATTAGCAGTGAAATGCTTGACTAGAGCCTGATGCATTGATTGGTTGATGACTGTTAAATCCAAATGTTTGGTCAACATTTCTAGATAAGGTTTGCGCTCCCTTTCCGGTAGCATGAATGCGGTTTGATCTGCTAATGCTTGAGCAATCGCTTGGGGCGGATTGGCATCTAAATAACGCTGAGCTTGAGCTTGACGATTGCCCGTATTGTCCTCCAAAGCAAATGCAAGGGTTGTAACTGCAAGAATGGATAAGAAAAACAAAGACTTCATAAAAAATCCTAAAGGCTTGCACTCATCTTAAGAGCTTACACCGGTTTATAAAGTGTAGACTGTTTTGGATAAGATTTGAGCTAATTGTGAATTAAATTACTTTAAAGCTCAAAAGAACAAAATAACAGCAAATCATTTAAAAATATTTACTGTAATGATTTTGGTCATGCACCAGAGGAGTTGAAGAGCCACTAAAGCGGTAGTAACTTAA
>NZ_CALMZC010000019.1 GCF_937873765.1 uncultured Thiothrix sp.
AAGTTACTACCGCTTTAGTGGCTCTTCAACTCCTCTGGTGCATGACCGAATTATGCTACTGTATTACAAAGTAATACGAGAGCTAAACATCATGTCCACCACCATCCTAAGCGTTCGCGTCAATGACCACGAGCGCAGCCTACTCGAAATAGCAGCCCAACAGGCTCATACTACACTGAGCGAATTTATCCGGCGCAAAGCACTTGAAGCCGCTGAACTAGAGCTGATGGAACAGCGTGTCGTTGAAATCCCGAATGGGATGTGGGAGCAATTTGAAGCATGGTTAGATGCACCCGCTAAAACTAGCCCCGCCTTAAAACGCCTAGCTACGATGAACCCTGTATGGGAACGCTAAACAAACCGCGCCCTTTGGAGCAAACTGATAACCGCAATGAATTTGATTGTGGGCGTCCTTCATTGAATACATGGTTGCAAACCCATGCTTGGCGCAATCAGCAATTGGGCAGTTCGCGCACCAATGTCATTACCAATGAAAAAGGCAAAATAGTCGCTTATGTCTCGCTGACCGCTGCCGAAATTAAACGCGAATATTTGCCCAAATCTCAACAACGCAACCGCCTTGAAAGCATTCGCGCCGTATTGCTTGGACAATTAGCCGTGGATAGCGCCTATCAAGGTCAAGGGATTGCCCAATCCTTATTGTTCTTTGCATTTCACACCACTGTTCAGATCAGTGAACAAATCGGCTGCGCTTGCCTAATCACTCATCCTTTAGATGAAAAAGCACGCAGCTTTTATCAGCATTGGGGCTTTGAAGATACACCTTTTGACCCCAAAGGATCGATGATTATTAAAGTCAACGACTTAAAACAAAACGGTTTTGCAGCTTAAGTAGAGCTAATTGATTCCGCCCAATTCTCCAAGCGTAAACCTTGCACTCGCTCAAATTCACGAAGATTATTCGTTACCAAAATCAGTCCTGTAGAGCGTGCATGCCCTGCAATCATCATATCGTAAGGCTCAATCGGCTGACCTACCGCATATAGTTCTGCGCGTACTTGCCCAAAGTGGGCGGCGGCTAAATCATCAAAATCCAAAATTTCCAAACGGGCGGCGAGTCCTTCAATATCTGCTTGGTTTTTAGCAGGATTAGCTGAGCGTTCTGCTCCAAACACCAATTCGCCCCAAGTCACGGCTGAAATCGCCATTTGCCCTTCATGATGTTTGAATGCTGCTCGGACTGGTTGCGGACGGTTTTTAATGGTGTAAATAACAATATTGGTATCGAGTAAATATTTCAGCATTTAGAGCAACTCACGCTGCTGATCAGCGGGCTGGTCGCGTTCTGGCATAAAGTCGTCAGTGCATTGGGAATTATCAAACCAAGCATCCCAACTTTCATATACAGGTGTGATAATGCGTTGATTACCAATAGCGACAATCGTGACTCGGCTTACTGAAGCGGGTAGCTCAACAAGTTTAGGTAAGCGCACTGCTTGACTGCGATTACTTTTAAAAAGAGTGGTTTGAACAGAGTTTATTTTGTATATCCTTTTGGTATATCCAATGGATATGCTAATACAGCTTACACCTATTAGCAATGAGTACACCCAAGCTCAATTAAAGTTTACCAAGAGCTGACGTAGGTTTTGGTTAGCGTGAGAATTAAGCTTATATCGTGATAGTTTATTTCCCCAAAGCCACATACTGCCCTAGATAACTCGGGTTCTCAGCCTGTTTCACCATGAATTCCGCCACATCCGCTCGTGAGATGCTGCCAATATTCATGCCCTTATAGTAGTTCGTTTCAGTGCGATACTGCCCTGAAGCAGGTTTTTTAGTCAGCAATCCGGGGCGGACAAACTCCCAATTGATCGGGCTAGCGGCAATCATCTGCTCCATTGCGGTTTTGTTTGCATAGACTGCTTTGAGGATAAACTTAAAGACTAAACTCATGATAAAGCTGTGATATTGCCCACTTTCACCGGCACCAAAGCCCGTGAGAATAATAAAAGGGATTTGGGTTTCAGTCTCTTTTTGCAGTTGAATCAGTGCTTGTGCGGCATGGGTGTAAAGCTGGGTCGGTTTAGTGCTCATACCTGTACCTAGCGTCACTAATACCGCCTCCGCATGAACTGTAGCACGTTTGAGGTCATCCAAATTTGTGGCGCTACCTTTGATCATGGTTAGCTTAGGATGCTGCGGATAAGCGGCGGTGCTGCGGGATAAAGCAGTGACTTGATGCCCACGCTGCAAGGCACTTTCGACTGCCTTCAAACCCACGCCTGCAGAACCGCCAATGATCGTTATATTCATCATTTTTACTCTCAGAATTTACCATTATTATTTTTATGTTGCTCCGGTGGGGTAATGCTTTCAATCACATCCCAATGCTCGACAATTTTTCCATGTTCCAAGCGGAATAAATCGTAAAAGGCAGTATCTGTGCCACCATTTGTACCAAATCTACCTTCTGATAGGGCGAGGACGAAATTACCTTCACCTAAGATTTTATGGATTTTGGTGAAGTACATAACCACGCCATGCTCTTGTAACTGCTTTAAGGTTGCAAGAAAGGTATCCAAGCCATCTTGCCCCAGTGGATTGTGTTGAAGGTAGACATTATTGGCGATGTAATCTGTGTAGGTATTACGCTGCTCTAGCCAGTTTTCACGCACAAACCGTTCGATAATTTGCTTATTCTCAGCGGTTTTATCGAGATCAGTTAAAGCTGTTGAGCCATCGAGTTGAGTGCGCCCACTGTGATTAGGTGGAGCCAGCTCAGCTAGATTATCCCAATGTTCAACCATCAAATCGTCCTGCCACCGAAACACATCAAAGCCTACTTTTGCTCCGAAAAAATCATATTGAGTGTGGGCGAAGGTATAGTCACCGTCTTCAAACACACGTACTACTTTTGCTTTAAAACCTTGTGGTGGTCGCTGTTGGATAAGGCTAACAATACCTTCCAAGCCGCTGGCAATATTCAAATTATGCTGAATATAGTGCGCTGGATTAATGACCTGCATTGCTCCTGCATCGTTGGTTTCAATGCTTTGTAACAAGGCAATCGTTTGGGCTTTACGGCTCATCATTCTATCCTAGTAGGCTAACGGGTTGCAGTCATGCTAGGCTCTCTGAATTGGTTTGAACAATGAAATGATTTCACAACCCTTATGCAGTCTATTCATCTTGCCCGTATCGATTTAAATTTATTAGTGGTGTTTGAAGCAGTGACACGTTGTCGCTCGGTGACAGTGGCTGCTGAGCAATTAGCCTTAAGTCAATCCGCCATTAGTCATGCGCTCAAGCGTTTGCGCGTATTATTGGAAGATGAATTAGTTGTGCGTGGACGGAATGGCTTAGTACTAACGCCGCGTGCAGAAAGCTTATTACCCCATGTCCAGCACATTTTAGTAGATGCGAGTCAGTTATTTAATAAAACCCAATTTGATGCAGCCAGCACGCAGCAATGCTTTAAAGTGGCAGCGAGTGATTATTCGATAGTGACCTTTCTCCCCCGCATTATTGCTATTTTGAACGCAGAAGCACCGCAAGCTCGCTTAGAGATTGAAAACTACAGCGCGCAAACCCTCACACGCCTAGAGCTAGGTGAATTGGATGCTGCCTTTATTGGTAATACACCCCCCACGAGTCCGTTTAGCAAGATGCCGCTGATTCGTGAACACTTAGTAGGGTTAATGAGCCAGCAGCATCCTTTAGCACATAAATTGCAAACTAGCGCCATCAGCCTTGAGGATTATCTACGCTATCGACATATTGTAGTATCGTTTAAAGATCCTCAGCCGAGTGCGATTGATGTGGAATTGGCGCAATTGGGACTCAAGCGTAGCATTGCGATTAGCTCGCCGAATATGCTAGCGAATATTGTAGCCCTCAACAATACTGATCTGCTTATGAATGTGCCTTCGCGCTTGCTGGCGAGTTTAAATAATTCCGATTTGCTGGCCTTTGAGTTGCCCTTGAAACTTGCACCGCAGCATTTTTCCCTGATTTGGCATAAGCGCTTGGATGGGGATTTAGCCTTGGTTTGGTTTCGTAGTGTAGTCGCTCGTGTGCTCTAGCATTGTTTAACCACAAGCTACTGTCGCCAACTTCACCCGCCCTGTGAGTAAATACTCTTTGGGTGCATCCAGATCAAACTGCAATTTATGAATCGAGCAGGTGTCTTGCAGGATTTCTTTCGCGAGGCGTGTGTTCTTAACAATTTGTTGGAGTTGCCCGCTATCGAGGAGGAAATAGCTTTGCAAGTATTGAAAGATTTCGCCGGAGTCTTGCAGATCCGCATTCAGGTGCAGCAGGCGTTTATAGGTGTTGCCGCTAAAATGCTTTAACTTTTGCAGCATACCCGTCTTCTTCGCAAAGTTTACATAAGGCACACGCCCGCCTGCATCATTATCATTCAAGCAAGTACGCTGCAGGAGTTGCGGGGAGAGATTAGCAATTTCAGTGGGTGGTTTGATGCTACTCATTTGTGTGCGACTGAGTTTGCTATCAGCGGCTTGTGATTGCACTTCGCCATTTGCTAGCCAATACCAGCGCCATTCATAGTCGATATTACCGATGCGATCTTGTTGGCTGAAGATAAAATCTAGCAGCACTATTTCGCTAAGCTCTTTCATCCAATACATCATTTGGAAGGGGGTAGCGTCGACGGTGGCTTTACGGATTCTTGCGTCTTTGAAGGCTTGTTTTTTGCCTTCAGTGATGGCTTGGAGCAAAGGCAAATCCGAACTCAAAGCTAGATAAGGCGCAGTACGCTGAAACTCTTCATTCTGCACCGTGCCCCAACGGGAACGCACGCCATTAATTTCCGCACCATAACGCTCACCTTTGGCCTTGAGCATGCAACCGTAGATTTTCTTCCGATCAGGGGTAAATAAACTGTCAACCGCCTGAAAATTAGCGGGATTTTTTTCTGCTGCTGCTAAGTGTCGCCAACCGGCGGCAATCATCCCGCTACGGGTTTGGGCGACTCCACGTTGAGTCACGCGCTGGTAGTGCGCCTTGCTATCCATCTCCCGATAAATCGCCACCGGCACATCAATTGACAGATCGAAATAGCGCGAGAAGTGATAATACAAGAGTGCAGCAGGGGAGAATGTGCCACTGGTATTGGACTCATTCAGGCTTTGCTTAAAAACAGCGGCCTTTTTCACCCCCTTCGGCACGGATTTGCCTTTAAACTGAGCTTCATAACTACTTTGCGTATAAGTCGTTGCACTCAAATCCCGCACCATCGTTCCGGGGCTGGTGCTCCATGTTTTCGGGCAGAGCGCGAGTTTTTCTGCATAAAAATCAAAGCCGACTAATTTTGCCTCCTGCTCCGCGTCTTTCTTACTGTAAACACCATGTGGAATCGGGGGCAGGGCGCTACTGCGTTCAAGTAGTCCATTAGGGGAACGATATTCTTGGACGGTGCTAGGCATGTTGAACTCTCCTCGCTCTTTGGTATTTTTATAGGCTGTCTTAGGAGTATAGGTGGTTTTAGTAGCTAGGGGTGGATTGGGTTTTTCGGGTGGCTTGGTTAATATGCTTAGATTCTCCTCAAACCTATTCCCGCTATGACTGAAGATGAACGCCAAACTGAAATTCAAAAGCGCATTGATGAGTGTCGTCGGACTCGTTCGACTGAGTTGGATTTGGATGGGTTAATTACTGATGAAATTCCTGAGGAAGTATTTGAGTTGGTTTGGTTGGAAAGTTTAAACCTTTCTGGTTATTGGGATATACCGGATTGGTTAGGGGATTCAGATACTTCAAAGAGCTGGGATATGCCTAAGATGCTAACCACATTACCTCCATCATTTAATAATTTGGGATATTTAATATCTCTTCAATGTAATCGGCAGCAGCTTTCAGATTTAAAATTTTTAGTACATCTGCCGCAACTGCAAATTTTGAACTGCTCTGATAATAATTTGAGTGTCTTGCATGGTTTAGAATATGTACCAAAGTTACAAGGCTTGGACTGCTCTCATAATATGTTGAATACACTGAATGACTTAGAGTATGTGCCAGATTTACGAGTATTGAACTGCTCTCATAATATATTGCGTACACTGAATGACTTAGAGTATGTACTACAGTTGCAAGATTTGGACTGCTCCTATAATGAGTTGAGTACACTTCAGGGGTTAGAAAATTTGTCACAGTTGCAATATTTGGATTGTTCTTGTAATCAATTGAATACGCTTCAGGGCGTGGCACATGTGCTACAACTGAAAACTTTGTACTGCTCTTATAATCAACTCACATACATTCCACAGTTAGTTCAGCAGCAAGTTTTAGATAAAAAAATAATGGCATTAGACTTTCATAAAAATCCTATTCAAGGTATCCCATCACCTATTTTAGAAATGCATGAGATAGATGATTGCTGCCAATCCCTAATCAACTACTGGCACGCCCTAGAAAAAGGCTCCACCTATGTTCAACAACTCAAAGTCCAATTACTCGGCAATGGTCGCGTCGGTAAAACTACCTTGGCTTATGTGCTAGAGCATAAACAAGCCCCATCGGAAAACTTTGAATCCACACATGGTATTGCCCTAAAAGAAATTCCTTTTCAACTGGAAGGCCAAGATCAACCTGTTACCTTGCAGCTCTGGGATTTTGGCGGCCAAGAGATTTATCACGCCACCCACCGTTTATTTTTATCTAGAGACTGTCTCTATCTCTTGCTGTGGGCAGAAGAAACTGAGGAAAGCCCTGATGAAACGAACCACCCGGTGAGTTATTGGCTAGAGTTAATTAATGATCTAGGTGGTGACAGCCCAGTGATTTTGGTGAAAAACCAGATTGACTACTCAGATAAATTACCTGAGCGCCCCGACGGTTTAACTAATGACTTGCCGGGTACACAGCAAATTCGTGATACCATAAAAATCTCTGCCATGAAATACCAGCGCCTTCCCAGCTTGCGCGGTGCGATTGGCTCTATTATTGAGGAGCTACAACCGCGTATTCGTTTGGAACTACCTAATTCATGGCTAGCCGTGCAAGCTGAGCTGGATGCTTTACGCAATCAGCAGCAACGTACCCTGTCTTTTGATGAGTTTGCCAAACTTTGTGAGCAGGCAGGTATTGAGGATGCGCAGTGGTTTGCCGATTATCTTCACCAAATTGGGTTTATTTTTTATCAGGTTGACAGTTTTCAAAACCACCTGATTCTTGATCAAAACTGGGCGATTGAAGCGATTTATAAACTTTTTGATCGGAATAAAAATATCCGCCGCCGTATCGAGAAAGCTCAAGGCAGGATTAGTGGTGATGAGTTTGCGGAGTTTTGGAACGATGATACCGAAAGCGAGCATCAAATCTATGCCAGCTTTATGTTGAATTGTGGCGTTTGTTATGAAATAGACTGGGCACATGAAAAGCCTTTTAAAGAACGTGAGTTTATTATTCCCGCTTTGCTTCCTGAAAAATCGCCCCTTTGTGACAGTTGGGGAGCTGAGCGTGCCGAGGATTGGCGGTTAGAGGTGCAATACCCATTTTTACATCGCAGTATCATTGAGCGCTTGATTAGCAGGCTTGATCAAAAATACCGTGGCACGGCATGGCGACAGGGGATTTTTTGCACCACTTCCGATGGGCAAGTGCTATTTCAAACCCAATTAGAACAAGCCAAACCCTCGAATAAAGGCTCGCTGCTGTTCAAATTGCGCGGGCAAACCCTAGAGCGTTTGTTGTATGAATTGCGTAAGTTGATTAGTCAAGTCAGCCCACATAAACGCTATCAAGAGCTGCTAACATGCAATGGCAAAACTGAGCCGCTACCCAAATTTCAAAAAGAGTATCACATGACCGAGCCAACATTTGTTGAAACGAAAAAAGTTAAGATTTTTATTTCTTATTCGCATCTAGATGAAGCACACAAGAAAGAGCTGGATAAGCATTTGAAAGCGCTTAGTCATCTGTTTGCGATTGAGGCTTGGAATGATCGGCAATTGATTGCAGGGGATGGGGTGGATAAAACAATTTTCGAGAAGCTAAATGCCGCTGATGTAGTGCTATTATTGATTAGTCCTGATTTTATGGCTTCGGATTATTGTTTTAAAAAGGAAATGCAAAGCGCACTTAAAGCCTATAAGGAAAATAAAAATACGGTGATTCCGATTATTATCCGCAATACGCCGACTTGGTTTAAACATGAGATGGGGCAGATTGTCGCTTTACCAACGGATGGGAAGCATCTCAGTAAGTGGGATGATCCCGATGATTTTTGGGCAGATGTGGAAATAGGTATTGCTAAGCAGGTTGAGCGTTTGCTGAACTAAGCCGATTGATGAGGAGGTAGAGCTATGATATTGACAGGCAAACGGATTTTAATCACTCAAGCGAATGCGTTTATGGGGTCTAGTTTATGTGAAGTCTTTACAGAGCAGGGCGCAACCGTGATTGCGAATGAGGAACCACTCGCCGATCCGCAAGCGCCTGCGAAGCTGATCGAGCAAGTGGGTGAGATCGATGTATTGGTCGCTAATCTGGCTTTAGCGGCTCCGAGTACACCGGCTGAGCAAGTGACTGATGAAGAATGGCGGGCAGTGTTTGCAGCCTTAGTCGATCCTTTGCCGCGTTTGTGTCGTGCGGTCTTGCCTATGATGCAAGCGCATGGTTCGGGTAAGATTTTAGTGATTGGTAGCGCTTCCGCTTTGCGCGGCATCAAGAGGGCTTCCAGCTACAGTGCAGCCCGTGGTGCGCAATTGGCGTATGTGCAAGCCCTCGGTGTGGAAGTTGCGCCCTTCAATATTCAAGTGAATGCGATTGCGCAAAATTTTGTGGATAATCCCACCTATTTTCCACCGGAAGTCCAAGCTAATCCACACTTTCAAGAACGCTTAAAACGTGAAGTGCCTTTAGGTCGTTTAGTCACAGCGCGTGAGGATGCACAATTCGCTGCTTATTTATGTTCGGATGCAGCGAATTGTTTTGTCGGCCAAGTCTTTCCAGTAGCGGGTGGTTGGGTGATTAAATAGGCTTAGCCATTTAAAATGCCTGCTCCAAATTCACTAATTTCATGCGTGTCGACACAGCATTTAAAGCAATCAAATGCAGCAATTCCGTCACGGTTGTGCAGCAGTCTTGAATGATCGCCACTTGATATTTTTCCGCCTGCTTAGAAATCGCGGTATGCGTCACGCAATTTTGCGTCATCATCCCGCACACCAATAACTCATCAACACCCAAATCTTGTAGGGTTGCTTCTAATTCCGTATTCACAAAGCTATCCGCGAAATGTTTAATCACAATCGGTGCATTTGGGGCAGTTGCTAAAATACGCGGATGGATTTCAACGCCATCGGTACCTTCATTAAAAAACGGTGATAAACCACGGGTTTTGTCCGCAATATGCTGAATCAAAATCACTGGAATTTGTTGGGCTTGTGCTTTGTGAATAGCTTGTTCAACTTTATCTAAAGTCCCGGCTGCATTCCAAAGGGGAAAAGCGCCATTCGGGAAATAATCATTTTGAATATCAATGACTAATAGGGCTTGGCTCATGGATTTATCCTCATTGCTTGAAGGGCACTAGCTTAGTGCTTGTGGGTTGCAGTTAGAATGGGGAATTGTGCGAACTTCGGCGCGAAAACTTACAGTTTGAAAGGATTGAGTATGAACAGCATGAATAAGGCGATTTTGCAGCGGCTGCGTGCCAATAGTCGTATGAGCTGGCAACAAATTGGCAAGGAGGTTCACCTTACGGGTCAGGCCGTCGCCGCGCGCGTGCAGCAATTGGAAGATCAAGGCGTCATCAGTGGTTATACCATCCGCCAACAACATATCGAGCGCCATTTCATTACCATGTTTATGGATGTGGTATGTTTTGATGAATTTGAAGAGTTCTTAAAAAATGAAGCCCAAGTGGAAGGCGCTTATAAAATTACCGGCGAAGGCTGCTACCATCTGATTTTCACGCCTGAATCAGCTAGTGAGCTGGAGTTATTTTTGCAGCGCTTATTGAAGTATGGGCGCTATCGAGTTTCGAGTGTTTTAATGTGTGTTAAGTAGGGTTATCAAAGTGTGACTACTATATCCGGCTAAGGTTTTGAGAGTAGAATAAGCCTCACTCGACGCACCTTAAGCGTTACACTTCAAGTTCTTGATACAGGCTAGGTCAACGAATGTCATATGTAAAACCTGAACCCGGTGTGCCTTTGCGCCGTGCTGATAAAGTTTCGCGGATTCCGATTAAAGTCGTGCCCAAAGATGAGCCGCTAAAGAAACCTGCATGGCTTAAGGTGAAACTCCCCACGGCTTCGCAAGCGGAAAAAGTACGCGGTATGTTGCGCAATAATAAATTGCATACAGTGTGTGAAGAAGCCTCTTGCCCGAATCTACCGGAGTGTTTCGGGCATGGTACGGCGACTTTTATGATTCTGGGTCAAGTATGTACGAGGCGTTGTCCTTTCTGTGAAGTGGGGCATGGACGGCCTCTACCCGTGGATGCGCAAGAGCCAGAGCATTTAGCCGAGGCCATCCGTTCAATGAAGCTGAATTATGTGGTGATCACCTCTGTAGATCGGGATGATCTACGCGATGGTGGGGCTAAACATTTTGCTGATTGTGTACGGGCAGCTCGTGAAGCACAGCCGGGGATTAAAGTTGAAATTCTGACGCCTGATTTTCGTGGGCGTATGGAGATTGCCTTGGATGAAATGTCGGTCACTCCTCCTGATGTTTTCAATCACAATATGGAAACCGTGCCGCGCTTGTATTTAAAAGCGCGTCCGGGGGCGGATTATCAATGGTCGCTGGATTTGATTAAGCGTTTTGGTGAGCGTCACCCAACAGTCCCCACTAAATCCGGGTTAATGGTTGGTTTAGGGGAAACGCTGGAAGAGCTAAAAGAAACGATGCGTGATCTCCGTGCGCATGGTTGCCGAATGTTGACAGTCGGTCAATATTTAGCGCCTTCCGATTCGCATTTACCGATTGAGCGCTATTACACGCCCGATGAGTTTGAAGAGATTCGTATTTATGGCGAAGCGCTCGGTTTTGAGCATGTCGCCAGTGGCCCTTTAGTGCGTTCTTCTTATCATGCGGATCAGCAAGCTAAGCAATTAGTCTAAGCGCTTCTAAAGCTGCAGGGCATGGTTTCCTGCAGCTTGGCCTTTTCCCAATAGTTTCTGATTAGGTCGCTCCTTCAGGTTCAATAGTATGTTGCAAGCAAGTGCAGATGGAAAAAAACGCTGTTTCGGTGGGCAGGTCGGTAAAGAATTTTACGCGGACTATCATGACCAGCAATGGGGGATTCCCGTGCATGATGATCGTGAATTATTCGAAATGTTGATTCTTGAAGGTGCGCAAGCGGGCTTAAGTTGGGAAACTATTTTAAATAAGCGGGCTGGCTATCGAGCGGCTTTCCATGATTTTGATGTGCAGAAAGTGGCTGCCATGACGGATGCGGAATTAGCCGTACTCTTGCAAGATCCGAAAATCGTGCGGAATCGCTTAAAAGTATTTGCGGCCCGCAAAAATGCCATCGCTTTTATTAAAATCCAGCAAGAGTTTACGAGCTTCAATAAGTATTTGTGGAAATTCGTCAACCATCAGCCAATCCTCAATCAGTTCACCACCTTTGATGAGGTGCCTGCAAGTACGCCGTTGAGTGATGGGATTTCTAAGGATTTAAAAAAGCGCGGTATGACTTTTGTAGGCTCGATGATTATTTATGCTTACCTACAAGCGGTAGGTGTGGTAAATGATCATTTAGCCGATTGTTGGTGTCGTACTCAGGCTTGAGTTTTGAAATTCCTAGGTTTTTTTATTTTAATTAAGTTTTCTTAAAAGAATTTGTTATGCAACAGAATGTGTTCAAAGGCTATTTATTAGCATTCATCGGTATTTGTATTTTATCACCTGACTCTTTACTAATTCGTTTAGCTGGGAATGATCCTTGGGTAATTGGTGCTTGGCGGGGAGTACTTACAGGTTTAATGATTTTGCTTTATAACCAATGGCTAGATGGGCGTTCATTAGCAGAGCAAAAAGGGGATACACATTATCGTTACTATGGAAATATTGTGTTGTTTGCAATGTCAAATTTTTTATTTACCTATGGTATTAGCAACGCTAATGTTACTGATGTTTTAGTGATTATTTCGTTTACGCCACTGATTAGTGCCTTACTTTCAGCTATTTTCTTACATGAAAAAGTTTTACTTCGTACTTGGGTGGCAACGCTAATTTGTGCGATTGGATTAACGATTTTATTTAGTCAGTCTGGTGGTCAGAGTCAACCTATAGGTTTGGCCGCAGCAGCAGGGTGTGCGATTCTAATGGCCGCACAATTAGTGATTATTCGTAGCTGCCCTGAAGCTAACTTAACTTCTAGTATCGGTTTCGGCGGTATCTTAGGTGGACTAGTTTGCTTTATGGTGGTGGGTGTCGTGATCTTACCGAGTTCACAAATGCTTGCTATTTTGGGTATTGGTTTTATTGTAGGCCCTGTGTCATTTGTCTTATTGGTTTATTCGTTACGTTATGTTACTGCTGCTGAAACCAGTTTAATTATGCTATTAGAGTCAGTATTTGGATCCTTATTAGTTTGGGTGTTTTTGGGGGAATATCCAACTTTGCAAACAAGTTTAGCAGGAGTATTAATTTTAGGTACTTTAACAGTTTATAGTTTCTTGACACTACGTGAAGTAAATCAAGCTAAACGAGTCACTAAGCACTCTTGATTGTTAGAGTTAATAGCCAGCGCTGAAGCTAACACAAACTATTATGTTAATAGTTCGCTAGTTAACAGGAAGTTAGCCTAGGCATTGGTGAGTAGGATTTTATTGGGCAAGGATGTCAAAGTGGCTGAAAAACAGATACTAGAGACTCAAAAGCTTGAGTCAAAACTCGAGCAAACAACTTTAACGGCAAAACAAGATGAGTCAGCAACAGGAGAACAGCCTCTGTTTGAATACCCAAAGTCTCCAACGATGCAGTCTACGTTTATAGATCTGCTCAAACATGGGCAGCTTGCAACTCCGTCGTTATTTTCCGCACCACCTGATGAGCCTTTAGGCATGGATGGGTGGAAGCAACTGACTTTAGCTACGCAACATGGCGCTTGGGATGTCGTTTATACCTCCACCACGCGCCGTTGCCATGATTTTGCAAGGCTTTTAGCGCAGCGCTTAACTTGTGAGTTTGTGCCAGACGAGCGTTTGTGTGAATTGAATTTCGGTTCATGGATAGGGTTAACTCAAGAAGAAATCTTTGCACGCGACCCAGAGCTTTTGCAGCAATATTATTTTCAACCACGTCGCTTTATCGCACCGAATGGTGAGTCAATGGATTATTTCATGTGGCGGGTAACTGAGGCTTGGGCTGATTTGTTATTAGCTCAGCAGGGTAAACGCGTTTTAATCCTCACACATACGGGAGTGATTCGCGCCATTATTGCCAAAGCTCTCGACTTGCTCTATCAAAAAAGTCTCCGTTTTGCGGTGCATCCGGCTTGTTTTACCCGTCTACAAATTTATCCTGATGGGGAGGTAAGCTTATTGGGGCATGGCTTAAAGATGGTATAACTCGTATCACACAGCTAGTCTATACTTAGACCCATGCCAACCCAATTGGGAGTTTGTATGCAGTCGAGCAATTCCTCTGAGCCAACAGCGCCTAGTAGCTATTTCGATAATTTAGTCAATGTACGCCAGTCGTTTGTTTCGGGTGCTACGGAGAAAGCCTTACAACGCTTGACCGATGCCAGTGAAGGCGATGTAAAAGCGATTGCTTCTTCACAAATTGAGTTGTTGGCACGTTTTTATGACTTATCGCTTTCCCAAGCAGGGCGCAGTTTTCGTTGGGCATTGATTGCCAGTATGGTGGGCCTAGCTTTTTTTCTCTTGGCAATTGTCTTTATGCTCTGGCGTAGCTCTTCTGAGCTGGCCACGATCACTATGATCGGGGGTGCGCTGATTGAGTTTATTGCTGGAGTCAATTTCTATCTGTATGGCAGAACCTTAACACAACTGAGTTTATTTCAAGGGCGTCTAGAAGTTACACAGCGCTTTTTATTAGCGAATAGTTTGTGTGAGAGTTTAAGTGAGGCTTGGCGTGACCCAACTCGTGCGCGGCTGATTAATCAGCTCACTACTGGGCATACACTTTCAGAGTATCGCGAATTTACTCCAGAAACAGCTCGCATTAATACTACTGATAATCCAGTGGATAGAACGACTGCCGAAGTCCCTACAAATGCTATGGCTCAACCACCCGCCTAAAAAGCAAAAAGGACTTCAATGAAGTCCTTTTTGAGATTCTTAGCGAAAAACTTAGACAGCTTCTACGTTGGCAGCTTGCAGACCTTTCTGACCTTTTTCAGTTTCGAAAGAAACTTTTTGGCCTTCAGTCAAAGTTTTGTAGCCTTCAGATTTGATCGCACGGAAATGTACGAATACGTCTGCGCCACCGTTGTCTTGATTGATGAAACCAAAACCTTTCTCTGCATTGAACCATTTTACAGTGCCAGTTAAACGAGCCATGATGTATCTCCTGATTTTTCAATTAATATAAAGCCAAGCGCTCTTGCGCTGTCAAGCCGCAATAAATTTCTTAGTTATGACAAGCTGGGAATGAACAACTTCAGGACAACATGACTTACTGACAAGGTGAAGCGGTGTAACGAAGGTTTTGTTTCATTTGTTGCATAAACTACAGGTCTGTATTACAGGCCGAGATTGATGCTAACACAGGTGATTTTAAACTGATACCCTTATTTGCTGAACGGTTGTCCCAGCCAGCCTGTTGGGCTTGCTGGTTATCTACCAAAAGCAGTCTATTTTTCATGGGCTTGATCTTGAATAACGTCTTCAATTTGTAGGCTTGCTGAGTGGGTTTGTGCTAAATCAGTCTTGAGCTGGTCTAACACAGACGCTGGAATATAGCCTCGTTCCACTGCATGGATGGCTGCTTCGACAGTAGTTTCCACTAAACACAGATCAATATGCTGCTCACGGGTCTGTTCGGCTAAGTGTAAAATTTCGCTATCGCGTGATTCTTTGGTGCTTACATCGCGAATATAAATCGCTTTCACTTGCTGCGGGCGCTGCGTAACGATTTCGCTATACACTTCGGGGTCATGCTGTCCACTGTCACCGATTAAAATAAAAGCTAACTGCGGATACGTATCCATAATTTGATGGATATAAGTGGACTTATGGTCGTGATGGCTCGCTTTGAGCGTATGTAAACCAAAATCACGCAGGAAGAGCGTTCCGAGTGGAATATGATTCAGTTCCATAAACTCTTCTAAAAAGTCATACAGATTCCACGGGCTACTGGACACATAAAAAATTGGACGCGGTACAGATCCGCTTTGGGTAAGTGCTTGATAGAACGTATTGACGCCAGCAAAAGGCAAGCGAGAGGCGGGACTCCGTAAAAAGGTGAGGCGCATCATGCTCAAGGTGCTGGTGGCATTGGTCACCATAATGGTGTCGTCAATATCACTAATAATGCCGAAATCGCATTGCGGGCAGGGAATTTGTACTTTGCCAGTGACAGCTTGGCAAGCAGCACTTAGACGCTCTTGAGCCGGTACTTCGACTTGATAATCGTACCAAAGGCCGCCAGCCGTTAGATCGCTAACGGGTAGGGAGGCTTCAAAATAGCCTTCTTGGTTAGTGAACACCTCAAGGCTTTGTCCCTGAAAATGCAGCTTCAGTTGTAGGTTGGGGATTTCATCACTTTCAAAGCGCTGATAGGCCTGAGCTAGGTTTTGCCACAGGCTTTCTTCGTCTTTGCGCTGCTCGATGCCGTTATTTTCCAAAGCACGCCCACTAAGTTTGACCCACTGCTGATTCCCATAACCGGCATAAAGCACGATTTGGATCGGCTCGTCATAATGTAAGCGTTGTTTCAGCTTAGCGCTGAGTGAGTCAAAACGCTCGCTAACTACCTCGCCTAAACTCTGTAAAGTCTCTTTAAAGCTCGTCATGTCTCATCCCTTTCGTACTAATTTAGCGCTAGAGTTTAGCATTGTCATGGTGTGCGGTTTGGGTGACTCAAAGTGTGCAGGTGAAAATTATCTAAGACACGAACGCACCAAGCAAGGTACATGCTAGTCTAATGAGTTGTTAGCTTAATCCAACCACCAATCGACTTAGCGAGGTAAAGTCATGAAGGTATTAGCAATCAGCATGGGTGTGTCTTGTTTGCTGTTTACAAATTTAGCCTTAGCTGCTTGTCCCAGTGGCAGCGAGACTTTGTTTTTTTGTAACACTAAAAAAGCCAATAAGCAGATTGAAGTCTGCGATGTAGGCAAAACCATTAGTTATAGTTTCGGTAAAAAAGGCCAAAAGCCGGAGTTAGCTATTTCTGTGCCACGTTCGCAAGCGAGCACTTTCCAATGGCAGGGGATTGGTCGCTATATTTCCTACGCCGTGAATATTCCCAATGGCGATTATAACTACAAAGTGTTTTGGGGCGTGGATCGCTTGACCGAGGAGCATGCGGTGGAAGCGGGTGTGAATGTGGAAAAGAAAGGCGAATTACTCACCACTGTTTATTGCCAAGAAAAGGGGCTGATTAACAATCTGGAAGGAGTGAAGCTGAAAACTGCAGATTAATCGCCCTTACGGATTGTTTATAACACAAACAGCATGCCTCAACGTTTAGTGTTGGGGCATGTGCAGCATTCAAAACTCAATGGGGACGCCAGATCGTGACTCTGAAGAGATTCGCCTCACGCTGATCCTCAAAATCGATTGGTGGCCAAGCTGCTAAAGCACGCAAAATACCTGAGCCTAAGCCACGATAGGGCAGAATGTTCTTTGCCACGAATGAGGCTAAAATAGGATTGCGTAGATTTGAATTGCCCGCTTTAACCTTTTCGAAGGTTAAATGATTGGGCAAGTGGCCGGGGCTAATGATTTCGATACGATCTGTGAAAACTAATACACGAATGGGTGCACTGATAAAGTAATCACGATGAATCAATGCATTCACTAGCAGTTCTTCAAATACAGTACGTGGTACTTCCGGCTCGCCAATAGAGTTAAAGCTTTGTTCCCCTTGGCGCTTGTGTAGATTACGCATAATAAACGCGAGCGACTGTTCAAACTGTTCACGTAATCGGCCGCTGATGTCTTCTCTATCATTATACTTAGAGTCTTGCAGAGCAGTGCTTGGTAAACTGACGGCTTTAATAATAAATGCCGGTTTGATCCAGTCGGGGTGTTTACTGAATAGCAGCACTCCCGCTAAATTTAAATCCTCCCTCATTGCTGGCTAGATTCATATTTTGCAATAAGCGCAATAAATCCGCTTCTTTCTCCGGTAACTCAAGGCTGTAAGTCTTCTGGAGAAATTCTGTAAGGCTATAAGGGTCTAAAGCATCTAAACTTGCTATCGTGGGTACTTCATCCGCATGTACTAAGTCTGTCGATTGGAACAAACGGCGTAATTCTTCCTTGGAATGCACTCGGCGCTTATCAGCACCTGTTTTTAGCCAAATGATCCCATTACGATCAAAATAGGGTTTGTCTAAGCCTTTCGGAATGGTGAGTACGATCACTAAACGGCCATTGTCCAAAGCGATATTTTCGGTTTGAACCGTAATTAGGCTACGAATATGTTGTGAAGCTGCATTGCTGATGAGTTGATTTAAGCGTGCCACATCCTCAAGGCTTAGCCCCGTGAGCTTGTCATTATCTTCCACACCCAAATAGATGACACCGCCTTCCGAATTAGAAAACGCTGCCATTTCCGCCGCCAATGCATCCGCGTTGGTCATGTCACGTTTGAACTGGCGCTTGCTATCTTCGCCTAGGGCGATTTGGGATTGGAGGGTTAGTAAATCCATTTAATGTACCCAATTTTCTAGTTTCAGATTAGGTACACGATTGAACTCGCGTAAGTTGTTCGTTACTAAAGTAATATCTAAACTACGGGCATGTCCAGCAATCCATAAATCATTAACACCAATAGGTGTGCCTGCCTTCATCAAGCTAAAGCGAATGTCTGCATAATGTTCATAAGCTTGTTTAGATGGATATAAGATCTCGAAAGGTTCAAGATTCAGAGCTAGTATTTCTTGATACTTGAGCCTCTGTGGATGTTTTAGAGCACCAAAATTAAGCTCAGCATAAGTGATTGCTGAAATTCCCACTTCGCCAAAGTTAAGTTGCTTGAAACGCTCAAATACTGCTGATGGGTGTTTTTTGAAAATATAGATACAAATGTTGGTATCCAATAAGTACTTTATGTCCAATCTTCACGTTCCTGTTGTATCTCTTGTTCGCGCCCATCAGCCATAAAATCCTCAGGCATACAGGGGATATGCTCAAACGCTTCAGCTAAATTACGTGGACGTTTACGCAAGATGATCTCATCACCACGTTTGAAGATTTCGATTTCCTCAACATCAAACTGAAACTCTTTCGGAATACGAACAGCTTGTGAGTTTCCACTCATGAATACGCGTGTAGTTTGCATTATAGGTCTATACTCCATGCAAGTGTATTCACTGAAAGTATATACAATCTCTCACTATAGTCAATGTATGACTTTAGACACTACCACTACTCACTCACTGGCAGAGATACTTACATCAAAGCTAATTTGTCGTTGCAAAAGTGTATCGTGATGGCTGTACATTGATTGGACGAGGGCGTGTGATTAGCAAGCCTTCTAGTGAAAAAGCTTCTGCCATTGTGCAAGCATATGAGGTAAAGCTAGTAAGCGAAAGGGTCATGCACCAGAAGAGTTGAAAAACATCTGATTAATGAATTCGCCAATGAC
>NZ_CALMZC010000020.1 GCF_937873765.1 uncultured Thiothrix sp.
CGCTTAAGTTACTACCGCTTTAGTGGCTCTTCAACTCCTCTGGTGCATGACCCTTAATTGAAGGGCTAGGCAGAGAAGGGAATGCAATGTACCAGCGAAAAGATTGTATTAGTTTAGTCGATGCAAAAAAGCAATTAAGTATTTTGACCCACACCTCTTTTCAAAAAAGAGAAATACTCAAGCACTGCTTAGATTTAAATATAAAAACGGCAATTGCTTGGACTTATCCGCGTCCATTAAGAAAACTGTTAGCAAATAATCATAGGAGTAGCCCCATAAAAGTGGAGGGTAACCCTGTTATTTTTATGCTGAATGAGTATGTTCATAAGCTGTTAGAGGATGGTGTTAAAACAGTACCTTGCCGTTTATTTTCACTAGATGGTATTCAACCTAATGAGGTTAACTATCATGAATTAAGCGTATCTTCGAGTAGAGATATAGCGATTGATCAATTTTTAGAAAGAGATATTAAGCTACCTCCGTTAGTAGTTATTGGTGCTTCTGAAGATGAAAGTCGAATTGTACAACATCAGCAAAGAAAAATGATGCTGGAGCGGGCTTATAGCCAGTCCAATGAAGATAATAATATAGCTGTTTCTTTCAAGGACTTACTGATCAGTTTTGCTGATTTTGAACGGCTGAAATCAAGCTTATCAGTTCAATCGGTTTCTGATCCTTCTCAAGCGACGGTAAATGTACCTCACCACATAGAGCCAACCCTTATTCAAACACCAATAACCAATGAAGTACAAGCGGTAGTAGTTGGAGAGATGTCTGATTTAGCCAATCAAGATTTAGCCAAGGTTAAAAAGGCTAATGACGGCAAATCGTTGTTATTAGTTAAGGCTTATTTCCAAGATGGTGGGCTTGAACCAACGGATGTTAATCATTTTATAAGACTGTGCGAGGCAAAACCGCCTCAAGGTTATGAAAACTTTAGAAGGGTAAAAAACAAAGTTGAATGGGGTGATATACATAGTAAGCAGAGTGTGCAAACAAGGTATATAAAGCAAGCCATTGATAAATATAAAAAAAGTGCTTCTGATCAATCATAAGTGCTTTTTTCTGCGTTTTTTGTTGTTTTATGCGAGTTTACTTTCAGCTCTAAAAAAGTGGTGCATGCTTAAACCTGATAAATCAACTACCGACAGGTACGAAACAGATGACTAACAAAACTCGCTTACTGACTTACACAGAACTACGCAAAGAAAAGATCAAGATGGCACGTAGCACTTTATGGATGCTGGAGAAAGAAGGGAAGTTTCCTTTGCGTCGCGTACATGGTGGGCGCGTGTATTGGATGGAATCTGAGGTTGACGAATGGTTAGCCAATTTGCCAACCAAGCAAGATCAAGCAGCCTAATGCAACGAGCAGCAGTGGGGGCAATGCCCCCAAAAGCAAAAACCCCGCTAGGGCGCAATCCAGCAGGGTTTATTAATCTATCCACAAAGCGGCGCAGACACTATGCATTATACACACTCACTGAATGAAATCACGGGCAGTTTTTATACGGCGATCTTGCAAACCTTTGGACATGCACCCGCCAAAATAGATCATACGGGAATTGGTAAATCTTGCCCGACTAAACGCTTCAGCAGCTCAGGCAAAAAAGGCGATCTCACTGGCTGGTATCAACTTGATGTTGATGCAACCCCGTCACCGTTTGGTGTATTTGGCGACTGGCGTACTGGAACTAAGCAGACTTGGCGCTATCAAGGCCAACTCACTAACACGCAAAAAGCGGACTTAATCGAAGGCCAAGCTTTACGCGCTAAACTTAAAGCTGCTGAGCAAGCCGAAAAAGCCCGCAAAATTGAACAGCAACGCGCTATCTGGCACTCAGCAGCCCCCGCAGAACCTAATCATTCTTACCTAGTTAAAAAGCAGGTAGGTGCTTATGGTTTACGCCAATACCGCAGCGCTTTACTGATACCGTTACGCGATATTGCTGGAGTCATCCAAGGTGTCCAGTACATTTACCCCGATGGGACTAAACGCACGCATGGTGGACTGATGGGGTTTTTTCATCACATCGGCAAAGTCAGTAAACCCGACGAAACTATCTATTTATGCGAAGGTTACGCCACCGGAGCTAGTATTTTTGAGGCTACAGGTCAACCGGTTGCAATCGCTTTTGCTGCCATCAACTTAACACGTGTGGGTCTATTGATCCGCCACAAATACCTGAAAGCTAATCTTATTATTGCCGCAGATAACGACATTAGACCACCGGATAGCAATCTAAAAAATACGGGTGTTGAAGCTGCAAGGGAAGCCGCAAAGGCTTGTCGAGCCAAAGTGATGATACCTAACACGACAACAAAAGCTGATTTTAATGACTTACTCACAGGGGTTCATGTATGAGCACGGACGCACTAGACAATCTCACCACCCTCGAAGATTACAGCACCGCACCCGCCGACCCGATCAAGGAGGCGATTGCACGCTTAAGCCTTGATGTGGGGGCGGTATTTGAGCCAGAAGTATTGGCAGCACTGGCCGCTTTAGACATGGTTGACTATGCAAGGTATCGCCAAGAGATCAAGCGCTCTAAGTTAGTGGTGATGCGCGATTTTGATGAAGCGGTGAAAGCACAGCGTCCCCAAGGGAGTAGTGGTTACGATGATCATTCGATAGCTGCGCAAATAGTTGAGTTCGTGCAATCACGCGCTACTTTATTCCTAGATGCCGATAAAGAAGCCTATGCACGGATTCGAGTAGCAGAGCACTGGGAGACATGGGCTTTAGAATCCAGTGGTTTTAAAGAGTGGCTAGCGGCTGAGTTATACCGTGAAACCAGTATTTTACCTAAATCTGAACCTATTAAAGATGCCATTCTAGCCTTAGCTGGGATTGCCAAATACGGTACTGCTCACCAAGCGATTGAGCAAAAGCCGGTTTTCTTAAGATCGGGGATAACTGCACAAGGTAGCTATGCACTGGATTTGTGTAATGACAATTGGCAAGCGGTGATTATTGAGGCGGGCGACTGGCAGCTTGATAACCAGCAGACTGTGGCTTTTAAGCGTACCAAGACGATGCAAGCCTTACCTGTACCACTGGCGAAGGGGGCGGGTCAGGTTGATGATTTGTTCCAGTTGATTAATTGCCCTGAAGAATCCAGAAACATGCTACTCGCTTGGATGCTGGAATGCTGGCGTACCGATACCGCGTACCCTGTCGCTGAGATTGGCAACACAGAGCAAGGCAGCGGTAAATCACGCGCCCAAAGTACACTAAAGCGCTTTATTGACCCTAGCGCGGTCAATCTACGGGGTAAACCTAAGGCTGTGGAAGATATTTATATAGCGGCTTGCAACTCACTGCTGATCAGTTATGAAAACCTCTCTCACCTGACAGATGAAATGCAGGATGCTTTTTGCGTACTCGCTACAGGGGGCGGCTTTGCTAAGCGCCAGTTATTCAAGGATGCTGAAGAAAGCACGCTGTCGGCTAAACGTCCGGTGATTATGAATGGGATTGGTACACTCGCAACCCGTCAAGATTTAGTCGACCGCTTAATTAATTTAGAACTCAATCCACTAAGACCCGAAGCACGTAAAACCGATTCGGAGCTAGATGCTTTATTAGCGGAGAAAGAAGCGAGCATTTTCACTGGTTTGTTGGATTTATTCGCTCAAGCCTTGGCGTTACTGCCCAGTATCGAGATTGAGCAGAAAGCGCGTATGGCTGACTTTTGCTTATTGGGGGCAGCAGTGTATGCAGCGCGTGGGGTTGAGAATCCAACGGCTGCTTTTATGCAGGATTATAAGCACATGCGCCAAGAAGCGATTTATCGGACGTTGGATAGCTCACCTGTAGCCTCGGCAGTGATAGCTTACTTAGATAAGCATCCGCTAGGTGCTGAGTTCATCACGGCGAAAAATGCGCTTGATGTATTAGTGCAATCCCATACCGATGGTGAAGCTTGGCCACGATCTGCCAAAGGATTTACGGAAGCGATTAAACGCTTGTCACCCGCCTTTCGGCAAATTGGAATTAAGGTGGAAGTCGGCAAGCAGCGCAATAAAAATGGCTACCCGGTCATCATTAAGCCCTTAGAGCCATTTAAAGCAGGCATGCCAGAAAACCTAAATAAGATCATTCATCCACCCGCGTTCCAGTCAAGTGCGCCCAAGGTGGCGGCTATCGCTTAATAGCAAAATCACTTTCTCTTTTATGTGAAGGCCGGAGCAATCCGGCTTTTTCTTTTTCAATCCGGTGTACTTGGTGTACATGGTGTACTTGTATTCCTATAAAGGGGGGTAGGGGTCGCGCTGTGTGTCGAGGGTGATTTGCTTATTATTTAATCAATTCGGTGTACTTGGTGTACATGGTGTACTTGTATTCCTATAAAGGGGGGGTAGGGGTCGCGCTGTGTGTCGAGTGCCTGAAATTTATTTTCTGTACTTTCCTAGGGAGTCAAAACAGGAAAAGTACACCGCAAAGTACACCGTAAACACAAAAACCTGAGAAAAAGTGTTAAATCCCAGAAAGCAAAAAGCCCTGTAAACTATTCATTCACAAGGCTTTTAAATTGGTGCCGGCACTCGGAATCGAACTGAGGACCTACTGATTACAAGTCAGTTGCTCTACCAGCTGAGCTATACCGGCGTTGAAGTCGCGTATACTATTCGATCTTTTTTCCTGATGCAAGTATTTCGTTTATGAATTTGATCGACGGGCGAATTTTCTACCTTGAAAGGCTGCAAGCATACCACGTAGGATGTTCACTTCGCTTTGTGTTGGGTTAATCCTGCCAAATAAACGCCGTAAGCGGCGCATCAACAAGCGTGGATTGTCCGGGTCAAGATAGTCCACTTCAACTAAAGCTGTTTCTAAATGAGTGAAAAAGTTTTCCATCGCAGCAGCAGTAGCCGGTTCCTCATCAAGCTCATGGTTAGCAGCAGAAGTTTGCGCAGTTCGGCGCACTGCCATCATGCATTCATAACAAAGGATTTGAATAGCAGCCGCAATATTCAAAGAAAAGAAGTCGAAAGCCATTGGAATATGCACTAGGGCTTGGCAATGCTCCAGTTCTTCATTAGTCAAACCGGTACGCTCACGCCCAAACACTAAAGCGATTTTCTGCTTAGGTAAATGCTCAGCAACCCAAATTCCGCACTCACATGCGTCCATTTGTGGCCACCTCAAACTCCGTTCTGAACGCGCACTGGTACCAATCACATAATGACAATCCGCAAGTGCTTCTTGCAAAGTCGTGCATAAACGCGCATTCGCTAAAATATCATCCGCGCCAGAAGCCAGTGCTTTGGTTTCAGGTGAGTTAAAGCGCGTAGGATTAACAAGGCGTAAATCGTGAATACCCATCGTTTTCATAGCGCGAGCCGCTGAGCCAACATTCCCTGGATGCGAAGTATGGATCATCACAATACAAAGTTGATCAAGTAAGCTTTTCATCACTATTTCTTCATGACACGAGCTTTTTCACGATTCCAGTCACGCTCTTTCTCAGTTGAGCGCTTATCATGCATTTGCTTACCTTTGCCTAAGCCAATTTCGAGCTTGACTCGATTATTTTTCCAGTACATCGCGGTTGGCACGACTGTATAGCCTTTGCGATCAATATCTGCTTGCAAGCGACTGATTTGATGAGCATGTAGCAGCAGCTTGCGAGTGCGTTTGGACTCAGGAATCACATGCGTCGATGCAGAAAGTAAGGGCGTAATCAGGGCGTTGAATAAATAGGCTTCGCCCTTATTAAACTGAATAAAGCCTTCTTTGAGCTGGACTCGTCCGTCGCGGATGCTTTTCACTTCCCAGCCTTGCAAGACTAAACCAGCCTCGTAAGTATCTTCAATGTAATACTCGAAGCGCGCAGTTTTATTCAGTGCAATGGTTTTATCACCGGGAGCAGATTTTTTCTTTTGCTTAGTCATTTGAATTACAATAGTGGCGAATCTGCCAGATAATAGCGCGTTCTATCACGAATATGAACGTTTGCGAGTGTTTGATCTCAAACCCTAAGGAAAGGAAGGTTGCATGGCGCATATTAGCCGAAGCGCTCTAGTCCCGTACTCAGCCGAACAAATGTTTGTGCTGGTGGATGCGATTCGTGATTATCCTCAATTTTTACCTTGGTGTCGTAGTTCCCACGAGCTGAGCCGCGATCTAGACGAAGTGAAAGCTTCGATTGAAATTGCTAAAGGCGCAGTCAATAAAAGCTTTACGACCCTCAATCGCATGCAGAAAAATAAAGTGATTGAAATGAGCTTGGTGGATGGACCATTCCGGCATTTACATGGCTTTTGGCGTTTTGATGAGCTAAGGCCGAGTGCTTGTAAAGTCTCGTTGGACTTGGACTTTGAGTTTTCGAATAGGTTGGTGAGTCTAGCCATTGGGCCGATATTTAACCAAGTTGCAAATACTTTAGTCGATTCCTTTGTAGCACGGGCAAAACAAGTTTATGGTTAATAAAAATTTAATTCCTATCGAGGTGATTTATCCACTTGCGCATGAGCAACTGTTATTTAAGGCGAAGGTTCCAGCAGGTACTACTCTTAGAGAGGGCATTTTAGCTAGCGGTATTTTGAAGCATTATCCTGAACTAGTCTTGGATACAGCGGATGTTGGCATCTTTGGCAAATTAGCCACGCTAGAGACGGCCTTGCGTGCTAAAGATCGGATTGAAATCTACCGCCCTTTACTCGCCGACCCTAAAGAAGTCCGCAAACAGCGTGCAGCTGAGGGCAAAAAAATGAAAAAGGGGAGTAGTGAAGAATAAGCGCTAAGCCCCTTCCAATGTCGAAGGGGCTATAGGGCTTAACTAGCCGGTTTATCTTGCTTAATATCGGTAACTTGTCCGGCTTGATTGAAAAATACAGTTAGCCCACTCCGTTTGGCCTCTTTATTGCCTTCTTTTAAATAAAATACATAGTCCCAGCGATTTTGGCGGAAATCGTCAGTCAGTAGCGGAGTCCCTAAAATGTCTTGGACTTGAGCTTGGTTCATGCCCGGACGTAATTGGGACAGTTCTTCTTGGGTAATTAAATTGCCTTGTTGAATATTCATACGATACAGACCACAGCCTGAAACTAAGAGTGCAACAAGAGTCAGTGTGATGAGAGGTTTTTTCATGGTAGTGTTGGTCTTATACTAGAGAAAAGCGAAGATCATGATAGATCATTCAGCGTGGAGAGTGCAGAGTGGAAGGAAAAGATATTAAGCGAGCTGGTCTAAAAATCACTCAGCCTCGGGTGAAAATCCTCGAATTGTTGGAAAACTCAGCGGATCGCCATCTCAGTGCTGAAGATATCTATAAAAGCTTGTTAGCTAATGGTGACGATATTGGCTTGGCTACGGTTTATCGAGTATTAACCCAATTCGAGACTGCAGGTTTAGTCACGCGCCATCACTTTGAAAGTGGACAAGCGGTATTTGAGTTGTCTTCAGATGAACACCATGATCATATGGTCTGTGTACGCACTGGGCGCGTGGTCGAATTTTGTGATGAGGTGATTGAGCAGCGCCAACAAGCCATTGCCCGCGAGCATGGTTTTGAAATTACTGGGCATTCTTTGATTTTATATGGGCGGTTTGTCGAAAAAACTTAAAAAATTCTTGAAAACCTGCCAGTAGTTTTTGCATTTACCGCTTAGGCCGGTATAATCGCGCATTTACTGAAAATGTCATCCCAGTAATGGCATTCATTTGTATACCTTAAATTTTGAGATTAGTTGTCCATGCCAAGTGTAAGAGTAAGAGATTCAGAGCCATTTGAAATTGCGGTGCGCCGTTTTAAACGTACTTGTGAAAAAGCAGGGGTTGTTGCTGAAGTTCGCGCACGCGAATTTTACGAAAAACCAACTGCTATTCGTAAACGTGAACGTGCTGCTGCGGTTAAACGCAATCTGAAGCGTATTTCTCGTGACTTGAACCGTCGCGTAAGACTCTACTAATCACTGCTTTCACTCTGGCGATTTGCAATGACTTTAAAAGAGCAACTTACTGAAGCTATGAAGCAGGCTATGCGTGCTCAAGATAAAGCACGTTTGGGTGTAATTCGTTTGGTTTTAGCAGCGATTAAGCAGCAGGAAGTTGATACCCGCCAAGAGCAAGACGATATTGCCGTATTAGCTGTGCTCGATAAAATGGTCAAGCAGCGGCGTGAATCCATTCGCCAATATACTGAAGCAGGGCGCTTAGAGTTGGCTGAGCAAGAGCAGTTTGAAATCAATGTGATTCAAGAGTACTTGCCAGAAGCTTTAAGTAATGAAGAATTAGCTGCTTTAGTGGCTGAAGCGGTCACTGCTACGGGTGCTGCTTCGGTAAAAGACATGGGTAAAGTCATGGCTTGGGTTAAACCTAAAGCCCAAGGACGCGCTGACATGGGTAAGGTTAGCGGTCTGATCAAAGCTAGCTTAGGCGGTTGATTTACTAATCAGCCGTTGGTGTTCGCCTGCATCTTCTGTATTTGTTCAAGCCTACTAGATTAGGAGTGTCTCTATGAGTACTGCTAGCTCACTCAAAAATGACCGTTTTTTGCGTGCCTTACTGAAGCAGCCTGTGGATACCACTCCGATTTGGATTATGCGTCAAGCAGGTCGTTATTTGCCTGAGTATCGGGCAACCCGCAAGCGTGCTGGTAGCTTCATGGATTTGTGTAAAAATCCAGACCTTGCTTGTGAGGTAACACTCCAGCCTTTAGAGCGCTTTGACTTAGATGCAGCTATTCTGTTTTCCGATATTTTAACGATTCCCGATGCAATGGGTTTAGGTTTGTATTTTTCGGAAGGAGAAGGCCCCCGTTTTGAGCGTCCTGTACAAGATCGTGCGGTGATTAATGCTTTACCGATTCCTGACCCTGAAGATGAATTGCGCTATGTCATGGATGCTGTGCGCACCATTCGCCGTGATTTACAAGGTCGTGTGCCCCTGATTGGCTTTTCCGGTAGCCCTTGGACTTTAGCTACTTATATGGTGGAAGGTTCATCCAGCAAGGACTTTGCCAAAGTTAAGGGGATGCTCTATGGTGATCCACGTAGCTTACATGTGCTCTTAGATAAATTAGCTAAAAGTGTGACCCGCTATTTGAATGCACAAATAGCAGCAGGCGCACAAGCGGTGATGATTTTCGATACTTGGGGTGGCAGTTTAACACCGAGTACTTATCGTGAGTTTTCTCTGGCTTATATGCAGCAGATTGTGGAAGATTTGCAGCGCGAAGCTGAAGGTCGTCGGGTGCCGGTCATTATGTTCACCAAAGGGGGCGCACAATGGTTAGAGTCCATGGCCGCCACCGGTTGTGATGCACTAGGTTTAGATTGGACAATCAATATTGCTGAGGCAGCTCAGCGTGTGGGAGAGCGAGTAGCCTTACAAGGGAATATGGATCCTTGTGTACTTTATGCCTCACCTGCGGCCATTCGTGAGCAAGTTGCCAACATTATTCGTGATTTCCCGCATCCGACCGGTCATGTTTTTAACCTAGGTCACGGCATTCATCAGCATATTAATCCTGAACATGTCAAAGTCTTGGTAGATGCCGTCCATGAATTTGGCAAATTAGGCAAAGCTGCTACTTAAGGCATTGCCGCTAAGATTTCCTCTAAGCGCTTAGCGTCCGCCCGTTTAAGCGCTTTTCCGGTCATTGAGTTTAACGCAGATATACTCGCATGTCCGTCATCAGGGAAGATCATTAATTCCACCTCCACGTTATCCACATACAAGCGCAAGAGCGGGAAATAATCTTGCTTTTTACCTGCTTTGACTTTCCGTTCTTGGATTTGGAAAGGGATATTTTGTTCTTCTAAATGAAAAATCACATCTTCTGCTCGATTCGCCGATAAGTGCAAAGTTACGGCTGAAAGTGGCCCTGAGGTTCCCTCTAATGCAGAACCGGTCAAATACGGCTGAAAGGGCTGTAAAAACTCCATAGCCTCCAAGGCAATTTCACGGTGCAGCTTTAAATTCGCTTGGTGTTCTGCTTGATCAAGCAATTGCACATAGTCCTGCAAAGCCTGTTCAACTTCTTCATTACTCGGTTGATTTTTCGCTTGATTATCTGCACCTAAACGCTGAGCTGCTTTTTGTTTAGCGACTCGGTAATCACGATAGCCTTCTTCATAAAGTAAACGTGCCGTTTCATCGGCGACTAACTGCCGGAGATTTTTTTCAATATACATTTAGAAAATTTGTTCAGGAATTTCAACCACTTCACGTTTACGAGCTGGTGCTGGGCGTGCTGCTGGTTGGCGAGCAGCAGGCTGAGCATCGGGTTCAGTAGCGGTACTAGTAAATTCAAATTTTTCAGTTTGAGCTTGGTCTGATTGAGGGACCTCATCTGCGGGTTGTGAGACTAAGGCTTCATCAATAATATCAATATCCATAGTAGTGTCATCAGCCAGTAAGCCAGTTTTAGCATCAATTTTAACTAATTGCAGTTTGTCTAGCTTCTCAAATTTCTTTTCTGGCACAGTTTTTAGGACTTTCTGCATAAAGCTAATCCACATCGGTACAGCCACCTTACCTGATGTTTCACCTTCACCTAATTCAGCCATATCATCAAAGCCAGCCCAAGCGACGGCTACATAAATGGGATTGAATCCGCAAAACCAAGAGTCACGCTCATCACTCGTAGTACCTGTTTTGCCAGCTATATCGCTACGACGTAAGGTTTTGCTCACAGCCGCCGCAGTACCGAATTGAGTGACACCTTGCATCATAGTGACGATTTGATATTGAGTACGTGAGTCAATAATTCGTGTGGCAGCGGGAGCAATTTTGCCAGGTTCGGTTTCAAACTCTTCACTAGCAGTACTGCTGGCATCACTGGTTTCTTTATTCTCAGGTTGAGTATTTTTATCTTTATCCCCTGTGGCGTCAGTGTTTTGAGTTAAAATTTCAGCTTCTTTCTTAGGCTTTCTAATTGGACACAATTTAATATCATCTCCACAGACTTGGCGGGTTTCATTAGTCGCATCAAATAAGACTTGTCCATTACTGTCTTGAATTCGATTAATAAAATGTGCATCTATTTTAAACCCCCCATTGGCAAAAGCAGAGTAAGCAGTAGCCATTTGCACTGGTGTCGTCAATCCAGTTCCTAAAGCTAAGGTTAGATTCGGCGGTAAGTCCTTTTGCGGAAACCCGAAGCGAGTCGCATAATTAATAGTATAAGGAATTCCAGTATCTCTTAATAAGCGAATTGAAACTAAATTGCGTGATTTTGCCAAAGCTTCACTTAAAGTAGTGGGGCCAATATAAGAGCCACCAAAGTTTTTGGGTTGCCAATTGCTACCAGGAATACTAATAGGTGCATCGTTCACTACACTAGTGGGTGCAAATCCACGGGAAAGTGCGGCTGAATAAATAATCGGTTTAAAACTAGAGCCGGGTTGTCGCATTGCTTGAGTGGCACGATTAAATTTACTGTGATAGAAGTCATAGCCACCCATCACTGCGCGAATTGCACCATTGTGTGGATCCATGAGCACTAAAGCTCCACCCACTGTTGGAATTTGAGTGAGTTGCCAATTAACTCGATTAGTTGTAGATATGGAGCTATGGTTATCTGTAATTTCTTTGCTTTCAAGCTTTAGATTAGACTTATTTTGTGGTCGTACTCGAATAATATCTCCTGCCAGCAGCACATCTGAGACACGGCGCGGAGAGGATCCACGGCGATTAGCACTAATGAATTTACTAGCCCATTTCACAGCATCGATTTGTAAAGTAATGATGTTTTCATCCATTAACAAGACTGATGCTGAGTTTTTAGAGCTGTTTAATACTAAGCCTGCTTGTAAGTCGCCAACCGCTTGATAGCTCGAAAGTTTATCCAATAGTTCATCTTGACTCGTGTAATCCTCAAGATTGATATGATCTTCCGCACCACGATAACCATGGCGGCGATCATAATCTTCTAAAGTTTTACGTAAAGCATCCGTGGCATAAAGCTGAGCTTGTGAATCAAGTGTAGTATAAACATCATATCCTTGGGTATAAGCTTTATCTTGATATTTTTCGACAATAGCAGCACGTACCATTTCTGCTAAATACGGCGCATAGGTTTCAATATCTGTCTTATGAACGGATGCTGTATTAGGTTCTTTAATGGCTAGTTTAAATTCATCTGGCGTAATAAAGCCCTGTTCAGCCATCCGCTGTAAAATATAATTACGCCGTATCATCGCACGCGGCTCATTCACAATTGGATTATAGCGAGAGGGTGCTTTTGGTAAGCCGGCAATCATAGCCATTTCTGCGAGACTTAAATCTTTTAATGTTTTGCCGTAATAGGTTTCAGCCGCTGCAGCAATCCCATAGGAGCGATTACCTAAAAAGATTTTATTTAAATAAAGCTCTAGAATTTCTTCTTTTGTCAGTGTCTGTTCTAAACGAATCGCCAATAAAGTTTCTTTAAATTTACGCGCAAAGGTTTTGTCATTGTCAAGAAAAGCATTACGGGCTAATTGCATAGTGATGGTGCTAGCGCCTTGGGATTTGTGTCCAGTGGCTACTACATTGTATAGAGCACGCGCGACTCCTTTGGGATCAATGCCTTGGTGTTCATAATACCGAGCATCTTCAATGGCAATGAAGGCTTGACGTAGGCGCTCAGGTATTTCATTAAAATTCACTGGGCGACTACGCTTCTCACCATATTCTGCGATTAAGCGCTCATCACGTGAGTAGATGCGTAGCGGTACTTGGATATCGATTTTGCGGAGTTCTTCACTGTTTGGTAGCTGTGGTGAGTAAATGAAATACAAACCCGCTAAGATCGCCAGTGCTACCGTACTAAGGCTAAGCATAGAGCTCAGTAAGAAAGTGATTAAATGAATAAAAAAACGCATAGTGCCCGTATTAGCCTGAATCTATTTTTTTAGTAATTAAGCGCTGTCAAACGGTAAACTTCTTAAGACTTAGACGAGGAGAGAGCCATAGATAAGGTACTGAAAGCAGTGTTGCTAGGCTGCGATTCGTCTTCCCCGTTCATCTGAAACCGACGCGCTGTAAAGATAGTCAGAGTAGACTATTTTTAGATACAACGCTACCATGCTATGAAACTTGAATAATAAAAATAAAAATAAAAATAAAAATAAATATAAATGTGAGTCGCCGTGTTTTCATTTTATAGCCGTAAACCCAACCTACTTGGTATCGATATTAGTTCCTCTGCGATTAAGCTAGTGGAAATGTCCAAAAAGGGTCGTGAATATCGAATCGAAAGTTATGCAGTCGCACCTTTGCCGGACGGGGTCTCCAATGAAAAAGATATCATTGAGCCTGAACCGATTGGTGAGGCGATTCGGCGTGCCTTACGAGAAAGTCGTACTCGCTTAAAGCATTGTGCTCTGGCTATTCCTACCTCGATGGCGATCAATAAAATTATTACCTTGTCAGCTTCGATCCCACCAGCAGAGGTGGAAGCGCAGATTGCTTTGGAGGCTGATCAGCATATTCCTTATGCTATGGAGGAGGTGAGCTATGACTTTGAAGTCTTAGGTCCCTCTATAAATAATCCAGACATGATCGATATTCTCTTAGCAGGTACGCGTTCTGAGAATGTTGAGGTACGGGTGGCTGCAGCGGAAATGGCGGGATTAACGGTCGATATTGTGGATACAGAAACGCATGCTTTAGAAAAAGTGTTACGTAAACTCACGAATGAGTTAGAACAATATGACTCCGTAGCCGTCGTCGATTTCGGCGCAACCATGACCAGTATCACTGTCTTCGAGCAAGGGCGTTTAACCTTCTCCCGCGAACAATCCTTTGGCGGTCGTCAGCTAACCGAGCAAATCATGCAACGCTATGGTTTAACTTGGCAGGAAGCTGGCTTAGCAAAAAAAGAGGGTAACTTGCCTGAGAACTATATTTCGGAAGTGCTAGATCCGTTTAAAGATAATATGGTGCGTCAGTTACATCGCTTCTTGCAGTTTTACTATGCTTCTAGCCAACGTGAAAGTGTCAGTCAAATTCTGATTTCGGGTGGCTGTGCGCGGATTCCGGGGATTGATGAGCAAATTCAAGCCGGTATTGGCACACCTGTAAAAGTCGTTAATCCCTTCACACAAGTCGGTCTTGGTTCTAAGGTCAGTCCTGTGCGGTTTACTAACGATATGCAAGCTCTGTTGATTGCCGCAGGCTTGTCCTTACGGGGGTTAGACTAATGGCTGGTTTAAACTTATTACCTTGGCGTGATAAAGAACGCGAACTGAAGAAGAAGCAGTTCTTTGCTTTATTAGGTGCTTCAGTGGCTCTAGCAGGTTTAATAGTTTTCGCAGGCCATACTTATATGCGTAACGCAGTGAGTTACCAAGAATCACGGAATCAACTATTAACCGATGAGATCGCGAATCTAGATAAACAAATTGAGCAAATTAAAAAGCTTGATGCTACTAAGCAAGCTTTACTAGATCGCATGCAAATCATTGAAACTTTACAAAGTACTCGTCCGGCGATTGTGCACTTATTTGATGAGATGGCAACAGCCCTGCCTCAAGGTATGTATTTAGAGGCACTCAGGCAAAGTGATACGGTAGTGCACATCGAGGGTAAGGCCGAATCAAACGCACGCGTTTCTACTTATATGGACAGTTTAGATGCTTCCCAATGGTTGAACTCCTCCAACCTAAATATTATTTCTGTAGCCCGTCAAGATGGGCGACCAACGCCACTGCGCGATTTTAAACTCGATGTCCAACAATTATTAAAACAGGACGAGGAGAAGAAAAATGAATCTGCAGGAGGTTAACAATCTCGCGGATGATCCGGGTAGTGTGCCTTGGCCTCTCAAGGCTATTGTAGTGGCAGCTTTAATGGCAGTGATTTTATTCTTGGGTTACAAATTAGTCATTACTGGAAGTATTGAAGAACTAGAAGATTTGCAGCGTAAAGAAACAGAGTTACGAGCTACTTTTGAAACTAAACAAAAACGTGCTAGCCAGTTAGTTGCCTATGAAAAACAGCTAGAGGAAATGCAGCATTCCTTCGGTACTTTAATGCAGCAATTGCCTAGTGGTACTGAAATTCCAGCATTGATCTTGGATATTTCTGAGAAGGGGGTTTCTAATGGGTTGGAAATTGAGCTATTCGAGCCTTTAGCAGAGGTTTTGAAAGAGTTCTATGCAGAAAAGCCGATTAAACTTATCGCTATGGGTACTTATCAGCAGTTGGCTACCTTTGTGAGTGATATTTCTGGACTACCTAGAATTGTAACTATTCATAATATTAATCTGTTACCCGAGCTTAATAGAAGTGCTATGCCTCAGCCAAGCAACTCAGCTGAACAAGAAGGGCCACGCCGCTTAAGAATGGATGCATTGATTAAAACTTATCGTTATTTAGAGGATAGTGATCTAAAAACTAGCCCGACTGATAAAGCAGCAACCGTTCCAGCATCTGCTCCAAAAAAATAATGAATTAAGCGAGCCTGCAGAGAATAATCATGATTAAAAATAATTTCAGAATGTCAAGCTTACCGATAGTAGTGAGTGCTTTACTACTAACAGGTTGTGGCGACAATATGTCTGATCTTCATGTTTATATGAATGAAGTTAAGGCGCGCCCACCAGCACCTATTGAGCCAATTCCAGCGATCAAACCTTATGTACGCTTTATTTACCCCGGCCATGATGCAGATCCTTTTGATAGCACAGTTTTAGAAGCGAAGACTGTTGCAGAAATTCCTGAATCTGTGTTGATTGATAAAAATCGAGTACCCGAGTTTTTAGAAAGTTTCCCACTCGATAGTTTACGCATGGTGGGGACGGTCTTTAAAGAAAAAGAACTCTGGGCACTGATTAAGATTCCTGACGGTGCAGTACATCGAGTAAAGACAGGTAATTATATTGGTAAAAATCATGGGAAAATTATAAGTATTAAAGACGTAGGGCTTTCATTATCTGAAGTGATAGATAATGGTTTTGGTGGCTATAAAGAGCATGATAATGAATTGGCTATTTCTACTTTAAATTAGCCCTGATAATTTTATTGATTAAGGTTAGCTATAATGAAAATAATAAAGCAAACCACTGCACGTAATGTCGTATTGTTATCGTGTCTATCGTGGGCAGCAGTTGCTGCAGCTGCTAATAATCAGTTGGAAAATATTAGCGTTAATGAAGCAGCGGCAGGTAAAGTGGAGGTTTTATTAAACTTTTCCTCTCCTGTGGCCATTCCCAAGGGTTTTGTAATGGACAATCCGCCACGACTTGTGTTTGATTTTCCGGGCGTCGAAATTGCCCCGAATGCGCGGCATAATAAGACCAAGCGTGGTGTCATTAATGCAGTACAAGCGGCTGGTTCCAAAGATCAAGCGCGTCTCGTGTTTAACTTGGATTCTTTAGTCGATTACACGGTTGAAAGCAGTGGCAATGATATGGTGCTGCTCTTCTCACCAAGTCAAGGGGCTAAAACGGTAGCTAGCCGTCCAGTAGGCTCTACTCAGATAGCTCCACCTGCTGCGCTAAAAGCTGAAGAATCTTATAGTTGGTATAATAAACCTGGTCAACAACCTGTACCGCCTGCGGTTGAACCGAAAAAAATTAACCCCGCTGCACAGATGATTACTCAGGTAGTTCCTCCTGTTAAACTTGAGGAAGTTCCACCACCGCCTAAAGTCACTCAGCCTTTGGTGTATAAACCTAGTGTACAAGTGCCACCTGCACAACCTAAAAAGGCAGTTAAACCACCTGTTGTTACTGCATTAGCTGAGACCCAATCTATTTACGGTTTACGCTCTGTTGATTTTCGGCGTGAACCCGATGGGGGGGGGCGAGTCATTATCACTTTGCCAGACAGTGAAACCAAGATTACCGATGACAAAATAGCGAATACTTTAAATCTAACCTTAGAAGACATAGATGTGCCTATGGGCTGGCAAAAGCGTCTGGATGTGGTTGATTTCGCAACACCAGTTTCTACCATTCAGATTTCTCAGCGTGATATGAATGGGCGCGTGAGTATCATGGCTAGCGAGGATTTCACGTATCGCACTGAGCGTGATAAGAATATCTATACGGTTTATATCGACAAAATCAAAGCGCCTAAAAAAGAAAAAATTGGTGATAAAAAGAAGAAAACCTTCACGGGTGAAAAACTGTCGCTGAACTTCCAAGATATTGAAGTACGTTCAGTCTTGCAGTTATTGGCAGACTTCACTAATAAAAATATTGTGGTCAGTGATAGCGTTGATGGCAATATCACTGTACGCCTCAAAGACGTGCCTTGGGATCAGGCTTTAGATATTGTTCTAGAGTCGAAAAATCTAGGAATGCGTGAAAATGGTAACGTTATTTGGGTAGCACCGAATGCTGAGTTAGATGCCAAAGATGCTCAAGAAATTGAAATTGCTAAACGCAAAATTGAGCTTGAGCCTCTGGTCACTGAGTATATTCCGGTGAATTTTGCTAAAGCGGCGGATTTAGCGACTCTAATTAAAAGTAAAACAGTCTCAGAAGGTGATGCTAGCCATTCGCTGTTATCCACTCGTGGTAGTGTATCTTCCGATGATCGGACGAATACGCTCTTAATCCAAGATACTGCCACACAAGTGGCTGAAATTCGTGACTTGATTAAAGTACTCGACGTGCCAGTTCAACAAGTAGCGATTGAGTCACGGATCGTAATTGCGAATGACTCGTTTGGTAAGCAGTTAGGGGCACGGTTTGGCGTCACACCGCATTGGTCGAATAGTGGTTCTAGTGGGATTGCAGGTGCGGGTTTAGGTTCTTCAACAGATAGCTATTACAACTCACTAGCGAGTAGCACTGTAGGAACAGCAGGACAAGTCAAGCTCCCCGGTCTGACAGATCGTTTGAGCGTGAACTTACCAACCTCAGCCGCAGCGGGTAAGTTTGGTTTCTCCATCCTTACTTCTGACTTCCTGCTAGATTTAGAGTTATCGGCACTGCAAGCGGAAAGTAAGGGGGAGATTATTGCAACCCCACGAGTAGTCACCTCGAATCAAACTAAAGCAGTGATTGAGCAAGGTGTGGAAATTCCGTATCAAGAGGCAAGTTCTGCGGGTAACACCAGCACTTCCTTTAAGAAAGCTGTGTTGAGCTTGGAGGTTACGCCACAAATTACGCCAGATGAACACATTTCCATGGATTTGAAAGTGAATCAAGATACAGTGGGAGCGGTGTATAACAATATTCCAAGTATTGATACCCGTGAAATTCAAACCAAAGTCTTGGTAGAGAATGGTCAAACGGTGGTTTTAGGCGGGGTTCATGAAGAAAACCGCATTAAGGGTTCGACCAAAGTGCCTGTCCTAGGGGATTTACCGATGGTTGGTCAAGTGTTCCGCAATACCAATCGTAGTGATACCAAGCGCGAACTATTAATCTTTGTTACGCCAAAAATTATCGACAGTAAATCTAAGTAATTGCTAGTTTTAGGAATCAAGCCACACGATTTGGCTTGATTCCCTTGCGCACTGCTGGCATAACTCCACCATGCAAGACAACATCATCTTAGTTGGCCTCATGGGGGCAGGCAAATCGACTATTGGTCGGCAATTAGCGCGGCGTTTTAATTTGGAGTTTTATGACTCAGATAAAGTGATTGAGACGCGCACTGGAGTGCCGATTCCAACGATTTTTGAAATGGAAGGCGAACAAGGCTTTCGGGATCGCGAGGAGCAGGTTATTGCTGAGCTGGCTCAATTACACGGCATCGTCTTAGCGACTGGCGGCGGAAGTGTACTGCGAGCTACTAATCGAGCCGCTTTAAAAACGGGTGGCAAGGTTGTTTATCTACGCGCTTCAGCCGAACATTTGTATAGCCGTATTCACCACGACAAAAATCGCCCGTTGATGCAAACTGACAATCCTTTGCAAACTCTTCGGAATCTTTTACAAGCCCGTGAAGCTTATTACTTAGAAGTGGCTGATTTGATTGTGCCCACTGGCAAGCAGAAAGTGGCACATATCGTGAACCTCATCGCACAAAAATTGAATCAGCTCCAGGATATCACTTATGCAAACGCTCAATCTTGATCTTGGTGATCGCAGTTATCCTATTTATATTGGTCAAGGCTTGTTACAGCAGCCCGAGTTATTAACAGCACATGTGCAAGGCAGAAGCTGTGTGACCGTTTCCAATGAAACGATTGCACCTTTGTATTTGGAAGCGATTAATGCAGCCCTAAAGTCTTATAAGCAATCTGCGGTGATTTTGCCGGATGGTGAAGCTTATAAAAATTTAGATACGCTCAATCAGATTTATACTCATTTATTGGAAGTTAAAGCTGATCGGAAAACAACGCTTATTGCCTTGGGCGGTGGTGTGGTGGGCGATATGACGGGCTTTGCTGCCGCTAGTTATCAGCGTGGGGTCAATTTCATTCAAGTACCTACCACTCTCTTGGCAATGGTCGATTCTTCAGTCGGTGGTAAAACGGGTGTGAATCATGCCTTAGGCAAGAATATGATCGGTGCATTTCATCAGCCGCAAGCCGTCATTATTGATACCCATACCTTAAGCACTTTAGCAGATCGAGAACTGAGTGCTGGTATCGCTGAGGTCATTAAGTATGGTTTGATTCGTGATCCAGCGTTCCTCACTTGGCTGGACGCGAATATGGCTGCTTTATTAGCACGTGAACCAGAGGCTTTAAGCTATGCAATCTATCGTTCTTGTCAACATAAAGCCGAAGTGGTGGCCTCGGATGAGCGTGAATCTGGTCAGCGCGCTTTATTGAATTTAGGTCATACCTTTGGACATGCGATTGAAGCAGCGATGGGGTATGGGCAATGGTTGCATGGTGAGGCGGTAGCAACCGGTATGGTCATGGCTGCTGAACTGTCAGCACAAATGGCTTGGCTAGGACCCGCCGATGTCTCTTATATTCGCCAACTATTAGAACGGGCGCATTTACCTGTTGACCCACCTCCTACTATGACCGGTGATGACTTTATGCGCTATATGTCAGTGGATAAAAAAGTGCTGGACGGTAGCTTGCGTTTGATCCTCATGAAATCTTTAGGTGAGTCGATAGTCACTGCTGATTTTGATGCAGATGCACTCAAACGAGTTTTACATCGAGAGCTATAAGGATAAAACAAAATGACTGCTTCCTATTCCGCGCAACCTGAACTTACCCGTGGGCGGTGTTTTCCAGAAGCAGCTCCAGCCTACCGTTCAGAGTTTCAGCGTGATCGTGATCGCGTGATTCACTCCAAAGCCTTTCGCAGGTTAGAATACAAAACACAAGTGTTTGTGAATCATGAAGGTGACTTGTATCGAACACGCCTGACCCATTCGATTGAAGTTGCACAAATTGCACGTACAGTAGCGCGTAGTATGGGCTTAAATGAGGATTTGACCGAAGCAATTGCCTTAGCCCATGATTTAGGGCATACCCCGTTTGGACATGCTGGACAAGATGAACTCAATGTTTGTATGCAAGCTTATGGTGGTTTTGAGCATAATTTGCAATCTTTACGGGTAGTTGATTGTCTAGAAGACAGTTATGCTGAGTTTGCGGGTTTGAATCTGACCTTTGAGACGCGGGAGGGTATTATCAAGCATTGTGCCGTCAAACATGCGCAGCAGTTAGGTGAGGTAGGTGAGCGCTTTTTGCAGAAAACCCAAGCTTCCTTAGAGGCGCAACTCACTAATTTAGCTGATGAGATTGCCTATAATAACCACGATATTGAAGATGGATTGCGCTCTGGGCTGATTAGTTTAGAACAAATGCAGCAGGTGCCGGTGTTTGTGCAACAATATGAATTGGTTTTGAAAAAATATCCGCAGTTAGAAGGTCGCAGTTTAGTGCGCGAAACGCTGCGTCGTTTAATCAGCACGATGGTGGTGGACTTGATTGAAACGAGTCAGGTAGCAATTGCTGTATCCGGTGTACAAACTTTAGAAGAAGTGCGTCAGCAGGCTCAACCTTTGATTCAATATAGCGCTGCGATGTGGGCTGCGAAAAATGAGCTAAAGCGTTTTTTGCGGGAAAATCTCTATTTTCATCCGACGGTCTATCGTATGTCGTGGCGAGCGCAAAGAGTAGTTCGGGAGCTATTTCAAGCTTATTTGCAGGACTCGCGTCTTTTACCCCCCAAATACCAAGTATTTGCGAAACAGTATGAGCAGACTGCTGGTGAAGCAGGGCGCGCGCGCGCGATTGCTGATTATATTGCAGGAATGACAGACCGCTATGCACTTAAACAGTATGGCGAGCTATTTGATATGGATAGGGTGAAATTCTGAAAAAAATCACTAAAGTGTAAACCGCAGCTTACACTTTATCTTGTAGTATTTAATCTCTCTCTACATATCGACCCTAAGTCGTTGGCCTGGATTATGGCAACATAATCCAGGTGTTTTCTTCCATCTACTTTCAATCTCAATAATTTAACATTCTCTGTGCAAATGCAGCATAATACGCCGCACGACGAAAAGTTTGACTTAATCTTCCATGACACCTGCCATTCTCACGGTTCGCAAAGCCGGTTTGCCTTTCCAAACGCATGAATACTCGCATGACCCTGCAGTCAGCTCTTATGGCTTAGAGGCAGCGATTGCTTTACAGGTTGATGCCTCACGTGTGTTTAAAACCTTGGTGGTGGCTTTAGAAGGTGACATGAAAAAAATGGCGATAGGCATCGTCCCTGTGACGCAGCAGCTTGATGTTAAAGCCTTAGCCAAAGCAGTGGGAGCAAAAAAAGCTGAAATGGCTGATCCCAAACAAGCAGAGCGGATTACGGGCTATTTGGTAGGCGGTATTAGTCCTTTAGGGCAAAAGCGTAAATTACCTACGGTGCTGGATGAGTCCGCTTTAAACTTTGAGACGATTTTTGTCAGTGCTGGTCGACGCGGCTTAGAAATTGAATTGTGCCCCACGACTTTAATGGAACTCTGTCAAGCCGATGCGGTCGCTATTTGTCGGTGAAAAAAATTCTGTACAATGCGGCACCACTGATTAATTAATAAACTATTCAAACATTTGAGGATTGGAAGGAACTACTATGCTGGAGCAGAGCAAACATAAAATTCGCAAAGCCGTTATTCCCGTAGCGGGCTTAGGTACACGTATGCTACCTGCGACTAAAGCTATCCCTAAAGAAATGCTTCCAGTGGTAGATAAGCCATTGATTCAATATATCGTGAATGAATGTGTTGAGGCTGGGATTCGTGAAATTGTGTTAGTCACTCACAATAGTAAAAATTCGATTGAGAATCATTTTGATACAAGTTTCGAGCTGGAAACTATGCTGGAAAAACGTGTCAAGCGGCAGTTATTGGATGAAGTGCGCTCCATTTGCCCGAAAAATGTCACGATTATGCATGTGCGCCAAGGTGAGGCTAAAGGTTTAGGCCATGCGATTATGTGTGCACATCCTGTGGTTGGGCATTCACCAGTGGCTGTGTTATTGCCCGATGTGTTGATTGATGATGCTGCGTGTAATCTAAAAACAGATAATTTAGCTGAAATGCTGCGCCTCTATGACGAAACGGGTATTAGTCAAATCATGGTTGAGCCAGTACCTATGGATAAGGTTTCCTCTTATGGCGTAGTGGATATTAACGGGCATACCTTAGAGCCGGGTTGTTCAGTGGCGATGAGTGCGATTGTTGAAAAGCCTGATATGGACAGTGCGCCTTCTAATCTTGCGGTAGTCGGACGCTATGTTTTATCTCCCCATATTTGGGATTGGTTGAAGCGTACTCCCTTGGGAGCAGGCGATGAGATTCAACTGACTGATACAATTGCGCTCTTGATGCGTGAGTATCAAGTGAATGCTTTCCATTTAAGCGGCAAAAGTCATGACTGTGGTTCAAAGCTCGGGTATATGATGGCGAATGTTGAGTATGGTTTGCGTCATCCGAGTATTGCTAAAGACTTTGCTAAATATCTGAAAGAACAGGTAAAATCTTTATAAATCATCCGTAAGTTTCAAGGAGTGACTGGATAAATTCAGCACTCTCATGCGGGTTAACCTCAGTATTGCGGATCAAACGATCAAAGTGGCGGGTTAAGGCGCGAATTTCCTCTAAAGTATTGATTACTATATACATATCGCCTACATAAATCACCGACCGTTGTGAGCCGAAAATGGTTAGAGGCGCTGAGAAGATTTTGCGACCATCATAAAGAAATAAACGATAAGTTGGATAAAGATCATCTAACAAGCGCTGAATATGCTCTAATTGTTGCCGCCGTAAATGCTTAGGTAGTTTCTCCCAAATCCCCACCCCTTGCGCGAGCATTTTCAGGCGCTGCAAAGGTAAGCAAACTTCCATTTCAGATTCATCAATTCGGTTATACGCAAGCTGTGAGTTGGTTTCGAGTTTACGCACGGCTAGGGGAACTTGGGTCGCTTGGCGCTCGTAATCAATCACGGCTTCAATCATTAAAGAGTCAGGCAGATTTGCGGGAACATAGCGGATTTTGTAACCAATCGCATCACGATGCCATTGGCCTAGCTTGGTATGTTGACCATTAATGACCTGCTCGATTTCCATTGCTGAAGATACTGCAGAGCTTACATGTTCATCCTGTGATAGCCCCAGTAGCCAATCAATACTGACACTATAGGTTGAAGCGATACTGCACAAAGTTTCGGCTCGTGGTAGCCGCAACAATTGATCAGACATTAATTGGGCAAGGGCAGAGCGGTTGACGCCAATGGATTCTGCAAACTGGGCTTTGTTTAAGCCTGAGCGCTGCAGTAAGATCTGTAGACGTTTTTGAAAAGTCTCTCCCATTTCACGCTTCGCAACTAACATATGATCTCTATGTTGTTTATTCTTAACAGTAGTTGAATTTAGTGAACGAATCTTAGTTTAGTTATTTATTAATAACAAATGTGTACCAGTGTTTCGTAGGCAAGTTAGGTATTAAACCTTAGAATTTTTCTGGATATTCTAGGGGTAAGCACAATGCGAGCGGAATCTAAAAAAATAGAATACCTAACCTTAAGCCTATTGTTGGCTTGTTATTTTCTGTGGGGTATGTTGATTATTCTGCATGCCTCACTGCCTGTTTGGTTGTTAGTTCCTTTGTTAACGGTCATACTGAGTTTTCATGGTTCCTTGCAGCATGAAGTCATTCATTATCATCCCACACCCTCACAACGTTTGAATGAAGCCTTAGCTTCACCACCACTCGCTTTATACCTACCCTTTATTATTTACCGCGATACGCATCGTCAACATCACATCTTAGAACATCTAACTTATCCCAGTATTGATCCTGAGTCGTGTTATCTGAATAGAGAAGATTGGGCAAGGATGCCTGCTTGGCAGTGGCGTTTGTATAGGTGGAACAATACCTTGCTAGGTCGCCTTCTGATTGGCCCTGCACTGGGGGTCAGTTGTTTTCTAAAAGTAGAATTCAAAAAGCTGCGTGCAGGTGATCAATACACTATTCATGCTTGGTTGGCTTATTTGCCGTGGCTAGCCTTAGTATTAGCTTGGTTAGTTTATTGGCATTTTCCACTTTGGTTATATGCAATTATCTGTTATTTCTCCATTTCTTTGACCGCGATTCGTATTTTTGCTGAGCATCAAGCCGTCAACACACCAACAGAGCGTACTATTGTGATTGAGGCAAATGGCTTTTTGAGCTATGTATTTCTGCAAAATAATCTGCATTCAGTCCATCACAAATATCCAGGTTTGCCTTGGTATGAGTTGCGCAAAACCTATCAGCAGGAAAAGGAAAGTATTCTGCAAGAGAATGGTCACTATGTATTCAAAAGTTACTTAGAATTATTTAAGCACTATGCATGGAAGCCTAAAGAAGATGTAGCACATCCTTTATAAAGCCTGTACTTAGCCTGTAGCTTTGGCGCATGCAGTCGTAATCTTGATCCAGTGCCGTCACTAAACTGCTTAAGCCTGCAGATTTAATTTCAATCGGAACTTGCGCTAATAAAGTGAGCTGTAATAAGGCTTGCCGAATCATAGTGCTGATTTCTATACCAACAGTGTTATGTATAACTAAGGGTGGAGTCGGTGCAGGACTTATCTGCGCAATAGACCGAAGTTGACTTAGTATCTCCTGCATTTCCGGTTTGTTAGATTGCAGCCAATAATCAAATACGGTGCAATCAATCGCTGCTACATCCGCTTCACCTGCAGCAAGCATACGCAGAGAATTAGAGTGCGAGCCACTCGTGGTCATACTGGCAAACTGTGGCGGATTAGAGAGTTTAGCCCAATGCGCCCATAAAGCATGATGGCCCGAATACGAGTCTGGATCATTAATCACCAGACGTTTATTGACTAGTTCCGCAATTGACTGAATTCCGCTGTCCTGATGCACCACTAAGTATGAGAAATACAGTGGCTCGTGATGCCCTGCAAAAATCGGTTTAGCCAGCACTTGATAACGAACTTGGCGATCTTGTTGCAGGGTATAGAGCAGACCACAGATCCAACCCATTTGAATCTGACCCTTCGCGAGCTTTTCGCTAGCTTCTAGCCACGGCATGCTTTGATCAAAGCTCACCTGAATGCCCGTTTGCGCGGTTAAATAATCAGCCAATTGTGCGCAAATCGGGTAAGTATTTTCAGCTAAACAGGAAATCAGGGTGAGCGCTGTTTGCATTGTTTAAGCTCGTAAATAACTTAAGTGTGGATCGAATAAAGCCTCAGTTATCACGGTGGCAGGGCGCTTTTTACCTAATAGCTCAATCTCTACTTGTGTACCAGCTTGAATCAAATCTGGTGGTAAGAAGCCTATCGCCACTGATTTTTGCGCCCAATGTGCATAACCACCCGACGTCACCGCACCCACAATTTTGCCATGATGCCAAATCGGTTCATCCGCATGGACATCAGCATCAGTATCCTCAAGGATGAAGGTGGTAAGTTTACGTTTTACACCTTGAGCCTTCTCTGCCAAGGCTGCAGCTTTGCCAATAAAATCGGCAGGTTTGTTATAGGCGACAAAGCGACTTAAGCCCGTTTCGAGTGGGGTATAATCCGGTTTAAATTCCCGTAGCCATGAGCCAAAACTTTTTTCTAAGCGCAAGCTCATCATTGCACGCATCCCGAAGGGTTTAAGATTGAACTCTTGGCCTGCTTCAGCGAGGGCTGCATATAAAGCGAGCTGTTGGCTGTTATCCACATAGATTTCATAGCCTTGATCGCCGGTATAACTCACTCGTTGTACAATAGCATCCGTTAAGCCAACTTCACCTTGGCGTACACTCATAAACGGGAAAGCTGTGGTACTGAGGTCAATATTGGTGACTTTGCTTAAAAGCGCGCGCGCTTTAGGCCCTGCGATTTGGAAGCCGATCCGTTGCAGGGAAATATTGCGCAGCTCCACACCGGATTCGAGTAAGTGCTGTTCAAACCAACGCTGATGATAAGCTTGTGCGCCATAGGAGGCCGTGAGTTGGAACTGGTTTTCCGCTAAGCAGCTAATCGTAAAATCGCCAATAATCCGCCCTTTGGGACTCAACAGCGGCGACAAACTCAAGCGCCCGATTTCCGGAATACGCCCCGCCATTATCCCATCTAACCATTCACGTGCTTTGCTGCCAGTGACAAGAAATTTACTGAAATTATGAATTTCGTTTATGCCCACATGGTTGCGTACATGACGGCATTCTTCGCCGATGGTATCGAAAGCATTAGAGCGCACGAAGGTTGGGGTTTCATAGCGTGGTTCGGCTTCACGAGCGAAATAGTTCACATGCTCTAAGCCATGGCCTTGGCCGAAGACTGCACCTTGTTCTTTCCACAGGCTATACATCGGCGTGGTATGCAAAGGACGTCCAGCAGGGCGCTCTTCATTCGGGAAGGAAATCGAGAAGCGTTTTTGGTAGTTTTCAGTGACTTTTTTGCGGGTATAAGCACGAGTGGCGAATTTGCCAAAGCGCGCCACATCCATCGCAAACACATCACGTGAAGGCTCACCTTCAACCATCCATTCCGCTAGTGTTAAGCCGACACCTCCTCCTTGGCTGAAACCCGCCATCACTGCACAAGCTGACCAGAAATTGCGTAACCCACCCACAGGCCCCACCAAGGGATTGCCATCGGGAGCGAAAGTAAAGGGGCCATTGATAATGGTTTTAATCCCTGCCGTACCCAAAACAGGATAACGGTTACATGCAAATTCTAACGATTCACTAATCCGATCTAATTGATTAGGGAGTAATTCATGGCCGAAATCCCAAGAGGTCACATCGACTGCCCAAGGATCGCAACGTTGCTCATAGAAGCCAATGACTAAGCCACGTCCCTCCTGACGTAGATAACTTTCGCCCGCTGGATCCATCACGTGTGGCAATTCGGAGCCATGGTTATATACTTCGGGAATTTCATCGGTGACTAGATATTGATGCTCCATCGGATGCAGAGGTAGCTCAATCCCGACCATGCGCCCGACTTCACGTGCCCATAAACCTGCTGCATTCACCACATGCTCAGCAATCAAGTTGCCCTTATTCGTGACCACTTCCCAACTGCCATCAGGGCGTGGATTTAAGGCTTCAACTTTGGTATGCAGATAAATCTCTGCCCCTCGTTTTTTCGCCGCAATCGCATAAGCATGCGTTGTGCCATAAGGGTCAAGGTGACCGTCTAGTGGATCGTATAAGCCCCCAATGACACCATCGGTATTGGTAATGGGCGAAAGTTGACGAATTTCTTCAGGGCCAATAATCTCAGTGTGTAAGCCCATGTATTGATGCTTAGCGCGCTCCGCTTTCAAGTAGTCCATACGCTCAGGCGTGGTCGCTAGGGTAATCCCACCCACATGATGCAATCCGCAAGCTTGCCCAGAAATCTGCTCCAGTTCGCGATACAAATTAATCGTATAGCCTTGCAAAGCGGCCATATTGGTATCGGCATTTAGGGTATGAAAACCGCCCGCCGCGTGCCAAGTCGAGCCAGAGGTTAATTCGGAGCGCTCGATTAGAGCAAGATCTGTCCAGCCTAATTTAGTCAGATGGTATAAAACACTCGCGCCCACAACACCACCGCCAATCACAGCGACTCTAACATGTGATTTCATAAAGCATCCTTCTTAAAAGTCTGTTGCCACGCCACCTTCACTTTTACGCCGTGCGACAAAAGCGTCTAACTCTTCGCGAATCGCAGCGTCTAAGGGTGGTGGTTCATAATGTTGCAGAATCTGTTTATACAACTGGTGTGCATGCTCGTAAGTGGTCGGGCTGCCTGCTTCTTGCCAAGTCTCGAAGTTACGCCAATCGGACACTAGCGGTGCATAGAAGGCCTCTTTGTAACGTGCCATCGTGTGAGCTGTACCAAAATAGTGACCGCCGGGGCCAACATCTTTGACGGCTTCAAGTGCCAGTGTCGCCTCATCCACCGTGACACCTTGTAGATAGACAGCCATCATTTGCAGTAAATCAGCATCAATGATGAGCTTTTCAAACGAGGCACATAGACCACCCTCTAACCAACCCGCGCCATGCATTAAGAAATTCGCACCACCCATAATCGCGCCCCACAAAGCCATGGTGGATTCATAAGCGGCTTGGGCATCCACAGTATTCGAAGCACAGACATTGGAGGAGCGGAAGGGAATTTGATAATGGCGAGCTAATTGACCGCTGATTTGCGCGGCCAACACATATTCGGGTGTACCAAAGGCTGGAGCACCGGATTTCATATCGACATTCGAGGTGAAGCCCCCATAAACCGCTGGCGCACCACGGCGTACCATTTGTGTGAAAGCAATACCTGCTAAGGCTTCCGCATTTTGCTGAGCAATCGCGCCTGCTAAGGTGACGGGAGCCATCGCGCCTGCCAAGGTAAACGGCGTGAGCATAACGACTTGATTCCGCGCCGACATTTCCATAATGCCTTGCAGCATGGGTTGGTCAAGGCGCAGGGGCGAGCTGGAATTGATAATGGTAAATAAACTGGGTTCTTGCTCGAGGTGCTCATGACTAATCCCACGGGCAATCCGGGCAATTTCAATCCCGTCACGATTCCGCTGCCGTCCTAGCGAATACGCATGAAATACTTTATCGGTTAAGGTCACACAATCAGCTAAACAATCCAAATGGCGCACCGAAGCATGAATATCCACTGGCTCTACCGGATAGCCGCCTGTGAATTGCAGAATGTTAAAACTCTGCATCAAGCGTAGAAAGTTTTGATAATCGGCATGATTACCCGCACGGCGACCCCCATCCATGCTACTGGCATTCGGTGCACTGGCGACCGTGCCGAAACTGGTAAAGTTTTTACCGATTTGTAAATGATGAGCTGGATTACGGGCATGTAGCGTAAAACTTTCAGGTACGCTGGCAAGGTAATGCATGATCAGATGGCGATCAAAATGAACCCGATGACTACCTTCGGTGACTTTTGCACCGCATTGCTTCATCAAAGCGCGTGCATCCTCATCTAAAATATCCATGCCAACTTCTTCGAGAATACGCATGGAGGCATGATGAATCTGCTCGATTTGTTCTTCGTAGATAATTTCGATGGGTTTGTAAGGATTTTTGAGGATTTGCCACGGTAACTGCTGGAGTTGCGAGCTAGTGCTGGTTTCTGGTCGCTTGCTGCGGCGTGGGCGAGCTTTAACAGAAGCAGTTTCGGCAGAAACGGCGGATTCTTGGCTCATAAAATACACTCTCCACTAGAAAAGGTTGAGCGCCAATCAGAGTGAGATGGTGACGGTGCTGCTTCACTCCGAGTTGTTCGGCAGTGTCTTTGCTAAATACTGCTGGAAACGGGTTTCATCGATTTTTTCGCCGGTGAATACCCAAAAATACTCCCGATAAAGCCTTAAGCGCTGCGCTAAATCTTCGCCTAGGTCTAAGGCGTAATAGCCCACTTGGGTAAAATAAAAAACACGGGCGCGAATCATCGCTTCTGCGTGCCCACAGCCATGCTCTGCAAACATTTTTTGGAAAGCGCGCAACCGTTTTTGATCTTCTTCATGTACCAATTGACCGATTTTGGAGTCATGTGCTCCCCAATTGCGCATCGCAGTGTCTAAAGCTGGATCGAAGAGGTTTTCATTAGTCCAACAATCAGCTATCGCTAACATGCGATCCGTAAAATCATCACTACTTGCACAGGCAGCTAATAATTCACCGGTGTTTTTTTGCTGCCAGACAGCTATTAAAGCCTGCAATAACTCGTCGCGATTTTTAAAGTGCCAATAAAAGCTACCCCGCGTGATTCCCAGATTCTCGGCTAGAGTTAGGACGCGTACCCGCTCCACGCCTTCTTGAGTGAATACGGTGTACGCAGCCCTAATCCAGTCTTGACGTTCAAGGTTAGCGCGGTTTTCATCGCTCATGCCTTTCTCTCTACTCTCTCTATTGCTTAACATACACTATTGTATTGACAACTCCAAACACTAATGTATGTTGAAGCAAAAATAGTTTAGAACCGAAGATTGACTCAGCCGCCACCAAGATTTGGCAAGGAGATTAGCAGCATGAGCAAACAATATGACGCGATTATTATCGGTGCTGGCATCATAGGCGCAGCGATTGGTTTAGAGCTCGCGCGTCGCGGCTGGAAAACCCTGAATGTGGACAAATTAGGGGCGGCTGGTTTTGGTTCCACGTCCAATTCTAGTGCTATCATTCGTACCTACTATTCAACCCTAGATGGTACGGCCATGGCTTATGAAGGTTACCATTATTGGCGGGATTGGGCGAAATATATAGGTGTAGAGGACGAATCCGGCCTTGCCCAATTTCATGAATGTGGCTGTTTAGTGATGAAAGTAGAACACAATGGCTATTTAGAAAAAGCCATGCAACTTTCTAAGGACTTAGGGATTCCTTATCGTGAAATTAGCCCGGAGGAATTGCAGGCGTTTATTCCGGGCTATGATGCGCGTTTGTATTACCCACCAAAACGCCCCGACCAAGAGGGTTTTGCTGAGCCGACCACTGGCACTCTGCGTGGGGCAGTGCATTGGCCGCAAGGTGGTTATGTGAACGATCCGCAATTGGCAGCGCATAATTTGCAACGGGCGACTGAAGCAGCCGGTGGAGCTTTCCGTTTCAATGCTGAAGTAGTGGATATTCGCCAAGCGAATGGGCGTGTTTGTGGTATTACCTTAAAAAATGGCGAACAGATTGATGCACCCGTGGTTGTGAATGTAGGTGGTCCACACTCATCGAAAATTAATGCTTTAGTCGGTTTGGCAGATAAGATGAAAATGAGCACTCGTGCGCTTCGCCAAGAGATCCCGCATGTACCGCCACCGCTGCATTATGATTATGTGAAACTAGGTAAGGTAACTTCAGATAGTGATGTCGCTGTTTATAGTCGCCCTGCGAGTGGTGGGATGATGCTGTTGGGTAGTGAAGACCCAGAGTGTGATCCAAAAGAGTGGGTTGACCCTGATACCATGAATCGTGATCTAAGTGAACATGCGGTCACGCATATTATGCGGATGGCGCAGCGCTATCCGGAGTTAGGTATTCCTAACCAAGTACGCGGCACGGTAGAGGCTTATGATGTCACTGAGGATTGGATTCCCATTTACGATAAAACTGATTTGCCCGGCTATTATATTGCGATTGGCACGAGCGGTAATCAGTTCAAGAATACCGCTGTGGCGGGCAAGATGATGGCAACGCTAATTACTGCCTGTGAAGCAGGGCAAGATCACGACCAAGACCCTGTGCAGTATACGATGGAATATCTGGGGCGTACTTTGAGTATTGGCTTCTATTCCCGCAATCGGGCGATTAATCAGGAGAGTAGTTTTTCGGTGTTGGGGTAGTGCAGCCTTCGCCTGTACTTTTATCCAGCAGGGTTCGTTAAGCGAGGGCAAATCAGGGGGGGATTTGCTACAGTGTGAAGTCGGCTCATATGTTAGTTTAGTGATTTTTGAGGGAATAACGCTCATGTTACAAACCATTGAGGCTATGCTCGAACCAAATGGAGTTATTCATTGGCTGGAAAAGGTGAATATTAGCCGGCCGACGAAAATTCTGGTGACATTTCTCGCTCCTACCAATGCACAAGAAATTGATAATATTGAAGATTTGTTCGGCATCCTAACGGCATCGCAGGGCGTTAGTCTGGAAGCAATGGATCTAGCCATTCGTGAACGCGTTAGCCAGCATGATTTCGATTGATACCAATGTCTGCGTTCGTATTTTGATCAATGATGCTTCTGAGCCAGAACAGAGTCTGCTTGCGCGTGCCTTGGCAAAGACGGCAGGGAGCGTGTTTGTCAGTCAGATTGTGCAGGTTGAAACGGTTTAGGTGTTGGAAAGTGCTTATGGTTTTGAAAAATCGCAGGTCTTGGCTGTGCTACAAGCCATGCTTGCCAATAAATCGTGGGTACTGCAACACGCGGACTGTTTTGTGGCGGCACTGGAGCAGTTTGCCAGCAGTAATGCAGGTTTTGCGGATTGTCTGATCCTCGCGGCAAGTCAGCAGGAAAACTTGGCACTTTGGACATTTGATCGCAAGTTGGGGAAATTGCAAGGAGTACAGCGTTTAACCGCAGAGATGTTGAAAGGCGAGTAAGCATTCTGGGACATTACCCGCCCACATACGGCTCTACCCAGCCGTCTTCGCCGGGGGCTGGCAAATCTGGGCAAGTTTTCTGGTAGGGCAATGCATCACCGATGAAGCGTTGCCATTCGGCAAGGCTGAAATTGCGGTTGACGATGGAGCAGGCTTTTTTTGCCCAGCTTTCGGGGTCTGCATCCCAAAGCCGCAAGGTGGTGTCATCACTGCCACTGACCACGAATTTGCCATCCGGGCTGAATGCCACGTCATTAACCCCACTTTCATGCCCACGCCACGGTTCGCCGATAAATCGTCCGGTTACAGCATCCCATAAACGCAATGTGTTACCGCCGCCACTGATTATATATTCACCACTCGGAATAAATGAAATGCTATATACACCATCATTATTTCCATACCAAGGTTTACCTACGAATGCTTTGGTTTTAATATCCCATTTTTGTAGAGTGTTACTATCAATACCCTCACCAAGTGCTGCAACAGTGCTAATTATTATATATTTGCCGTCAGGACTAAATGCGGCATCCTTCACAATTCCCTTGAGGTCTATTACATCAATAATTTTCCCTGTTTTTATATCCCATAGACGCAAAGTTCTGTCTGCTCCACCAGCACTGATCACATGATTTCCATCAGGACTAAATGCAACAGATTGAATTCTGTCTTCATGTCCACGCCAAGATTTCCCTATAATTTTTTGTTCTGATATATTCCATAAAGATAAAGTTTTATTCCAGTTTGCTCCGATTATAAATTTACTATCAGGACTAAAAGCCAATGCGGAAATAGCACCGTAACTTGATTCTCTACTATCTTCCATCGGTAATTCGCTTAGAGGATCTCCTGTTATGCTATCCCATAGGCGTAAAGCATTATTCATGTCCCCGCTAGCTATATACTTACCATCAGGACTAACGGCTAAGGTAAGAACATAACTCGTACTGATCTGTTGTGCCTTACCGATAGTTTGATCTCTTAACATATCCCATAATCGCAAAGTTCCATCTTCGCTGCCACTGATCACATATTTCCCATCGTTGCTAAACACAACTGATCTAACACTCTTTTCATGACCAATCCATGATTTGCTTACAAGATGCTCATTTTCTAAGTCCCATGTTTTTAGAGACCAATCTGTTCCTCCACTTACTAAATGCTTGCCATCTGGACTAAATGCTAACGCTGAAACAGCACCTTCATGTCCACGCAGTGGTCTACTAATGGCTTTTCCTGTAAAAACATCCCATAACTGGATTATTCCACCAGAACTCCCACTGACCAGAGATTTTCTATTTGGACTAAATGCCAATGCTGAAATTTCACCCTCGTAATTAAATAAAGCTTCAGCAATAATTTTACCTTTTTCAATATCTAATATTTGTAATAATTTGTTCTCCTGGGCATTAACCATGTACCTGCCATCTGAACTAAATGATGTGTGACGACCATTTTTATCTCCTTGCCATATTTTTTTTATAGATTTCCCTGTTTCAACGCTCCATTTTTGTATTGAGTAATCAGATCCTTCACTAATCACATACTTGCCATCTTGTGTGAATTTCACATATCTAAAAAATTCTTTATGCAACCCCCAAGGTTTACCGATTTGTTTACCAGTTTCAACGTCCCATAATCGTAAATTTCCATCAGCACTTCCACTAATTATTTGTTTTCCATTTGGACTAAATTCTACATCAAATATTATATTTTCATGCCCCAAAAGATGATGAATCGGCATTCCTGTTTCTACAAGCCACACTATCAAAGTATGATTTACGCCCCCACTAACAACTAGCTTGCCATCTGGACTAAAGGCTGTTGTTGAGACACCTTTTAAAATAGATCCATTCTTGTGCCCATGCCATGGTTGCCCTATAGCCTTACCTGTTTTAGCATCCCATAATTTTAATGTGTCATCTCTACTTGCACTGATTACAAACTTACCCTCGGGGTTAAAGGCAACATCCATAATATCTCCATTGTGTCCATACCATGTTTTTTCCAGGTTTTTAGCTAAGGTTAAACAATGGTGCAAAGCTGCTTTTGCTTCAATAGAAGTATTATTTTCATGAAATGCTTGAACAGCTAATAACATTCCATGAGTGAGATAACCATTTGCGAATGATGGTGAGTTTATTGCTGTTTCAGCCTGTGCTGCAAGTTTACCAATAAATGCGGTTTTTGCTTGAAAATTGGCTTCTACCCGTTGCTGATTTGCTTCTTGTTCTTTCTGGATTGCAATTTGCTGTTGACGCTTTGCTTCTTGTTCTTTCTGGATTGCAATTTGCTGTTGACGCTTTGCTTCTTGGTTTTGCTGAACGGCTATTTCACGTTGTTGCACAGCCTCATTACGTTGCCAATAAGTAGCTAAAAAAACCAATAACAATATAAAAATAAAAGCAATTAAACCATTCCTCTTAATGCGTTTTTCACGCTGAGCTTTGGCTTGCTCATTTTGTTGTTGTTTGATGCCAGCAACAATAAACGCCCGTTCGTCTTGCCCAATCAGTAAGGAATCGGGGTGTTTATCCAATACCCGCTGCGCCTCTGCCAACCGTTTTTCCCGTAACAGACTACCGCTGACGTTGTTTTTCCATGCAGTAATACTGTCTTCCAAACGCAGTCGCCAGCTTTTAATTTCGCGGTTACTTTCCAACCAACCCCGCAGCCGTTGCCAGTCGCGGATCAGGGCTTCGTGCGCTACGGTGATGGTGGCTTGCCCGTGGTCGTCGTGGTCTTGGGTCAGCAGGCGTTCGTGCGTGACCAGTTGTGTCAGCAGTGCGTCGAGGGCTGCGGTGTATTGCGGTTGGCGGGTGTGGAGTTCTTGCAGGGTGACGGTGCGGCGTGTGTCTTCCTGCCCCTCATTGACCTGCACCAGTTCGACCATCAGCCATTCCATCAGGCGTTGCTGTTGGGGTTCGAGTTGCTGGTAAAACGCATCGGCTTTTTCGTTCAGCACGCCGCGCAAACCGCCGCCGTGTTGCCCGCCCAGTTGCTGGTACATCGCCAGCGTCAGTTCACGGCTGCGTTCCTGTCGGGCGGACTGCCAGAGCTTTTCCAGCACGTATTGCAACAGCGGCAAGCTGCCCTTGGCGTACAGGGTCTGATCAACCAGTTCATCTTCCAGTGCCTGTTCGCAGCGCATTCCTACCAGTGCCAGCGGGCGGGCAATGGCTTCGCGCAACTCAGCCGCAGCAGGAGCAACCAGCAGCAGCGCGTGGTGTTGCAGACGTTGCCCCAGCCCGGCGTATGCCTGTTCGGTGCAATGCCCCAGAAAATCCGCCCGCAAGGTCAGCACCAGATGCAGCGGATTGTCGCCGTCCAAGGCTTCCAGCAGGCAGGCGATAAACGCCGTCCGTGCCGCCTCATCACGGCATTCGGTGAACACTTCCTCAAACTGGTCAACCACCAGCAGCAGCCGTTTGTCTGCCGCGACCAGCTTCAACACTTCGCGTTGCAAATCCGTACCTGTTGCCACTGTGCCAACCTGCGCATCAGGAAAACCGCGCACCAGCGTGTCCCGCACATTCTGCAACGGCTGGGCAGTCGGACGTATCACCAACACCTGCCAATCACTTTCCGGTAATTGCGGCAACAGCCCCGCCAGCACCAGCGACGATTTGCCACTGCCCGAAGCCCCCAGTAGCGGCACAAACCGGCTGGCACTGAGCCGGTCAAGCAATTGCTGGATCATGCCGTCACGCCCGAAGAAGAATTCCCGGTCGGCTTGTGTGAAGGTGAGCAAGCCTTTGTATGGCGGATGCTCAGGCGGATAAGGCGATTTCACGCTAACTTCGCCGTGGTATTGCGTGAGGGTAAAGGGCGTATCGCCCCGGAACAATATTTGCTGGGGCAGATTTTTGCGGTGAGCTTCAAGGTAGTCAACAAACTCCAACACGCGGATTTCTGGCCTGTCCTGATCCGGTGTCAGTGCTTCGCAGAGTATTTCAGTCAACAGGCTTTGCCCTTTTCTGGCAAGGGCTTCTTCATCGGCGGTGGAAGCTGCCACAATACAAAAACTTTTTTTCTCAGAGGTTTTGAATTTCAATACCTCACCACTGTGGCAACAATCCAGCCAAACACAGACATTTTTAACGGTACTGTTTTCCACCAACTCGATGATAAACGACAAGGGAACGGCTAATGGCTCGTCGGTAGCGGATAAATACGAAGCCATGCCATGATGGGATACGCCATGCCCAGAAAAATAGAAGACTGCCAGTTCCACCTCTTCGCTGGCTTGCGGATTCAGTATTTTGCGCAATTCCTCCCGTAAGGTTTGTGCGTTCACCTTGCCTGAACTGCCCACCTTCCCATCCGCCAACGGCAAGGGGTACAACATGTCAAAACCACCGTAGGTGGACAGCACATCATAAACCCGTTGGGCATCATTAATTGGCGCAGAAAGATTGCCTAACTTGGTGTGTGGTTCATATTGGCTGACACCAACAATCAGAGCGATACGGCGGGGCATAAGGGTTTTCTCTGCGGCAGTAAACGCGTCCATGATAGTATGAAAACCCCACAATCACCAAAGGTATAGGCGATGGCAACCCTCAAGGCAATAGAACTAGAAAACGGACAAAGGGTTTATATGCAAGTCGATGAAAACATCCACTTTGCTAACACCCCAGCCGACACACAAGACAGCGGTTTTGAACACAAAGGCGTGAAAGAACAGGCAGCCAAAGCCGTGGACAAGCTCGGTGATCTGATCCGCGCCATGTCTGACACTGCCGCCAAAGCCGTGCAGAATTCCACTTTGGGCAATGTAGAAAAGGTAACACTGGAGTTTGGAGTTACTCTCGGCGGGGAAGCTGGTATTCCCTTCATCACCAGTGGCAAAGCCGAAGGCTCAGTGAATGTCACGGTGGAGTTTGCACAGAAAAAGACGGATTAATTCAAGTAACGCTTAATCCTGATAATGTCCTAAAGAAAAATATACCTTCTCATCAGTATCTATGAATATTGGCTTCTATTCCCGTAATCGGGAGATTAATCAGGAGAGTAGTTTTTCGGTGTTAGGTTAGTTAGCCGCCTCTACCTGAAACACCTGCTCGACTTTTCTCAACTCAGCTATTGGAATATGACACATAATCGCATGCCCCGTATCGGTGTGTTGCAGTGCTGGTAGTTGGGTTTCACAAATCGCGCACATTTTACGTGGGCAGCGGGTTTGGAAGGGGCAACCTGAGGGGGGATTCACTGGCGAAGGCAATTCACCTTCAAGCACAATATGGCGCTTTTTCACCGAAGTATCTGCAATGGGCACAGCAGAGAGCAGGGCTTCAGTATAAGGATGATAAGGCGGATTAAAAATCTCGTCCGTCGTGCCTTGTTCCATAATATGCCCGAGGTACATGACTACAATTCGATCCGATACATAGCGCACGACTGATAGATCATGGCTTATGAATAATAAGGTGGTTTTTAGATTGCGTTGAATATCGGTGAGCAAGCCAGTCACTGCCGCTTGCACCGACACATCTAAGGCTGATACCGGCTCATCAGCCACTACCACCGAAGGTCGACCTGCAAAAGCCCGCGCAATCCCAATGCGTTGCTTTTGCCCACCAGATAATTGGCGTGGACGGCGCAAGGCAAAATCACGTGGCAATTTGACTAAATCCAGCAACTCCATCACGCGCTGATTAATTTTGTCGGGATCGGATTCAATATCGAACTTCTTAATCACCCGTGCAATTTGTGAACCCACTGTATGGCTAGGATTGAGGGTATCAAAGGGGTTCTGGAAGACCATCTGCAACAGTGCGACTGTTTGTGCTTTACGCTGCTGCACTGGCGTATGGCTTAACTCTAAACCATTTAAAATCACTTCACCTTCAGTCGCTTCCTCTAAGCCCATAAGAACCTTAGCGAAAGTCGATTTTCCGCAACCTGATTCACCCACAATAGCGACGGTTTCCGCCTCATGGGCGACGAGGTTAATATCTTCATTCGCTTTCACATATTGAACTTTTTTACCCTTAATCATCGCTATGAGCGAGCTGTCTTTCAGCTCGTAATACTTTTTCATGTGCTTGACTTCGAGCACGGTTTTACCAATCTCAACCTTGTCACCACTCAAGCCAATGGGGCGATAATTGGCCCAGTCAATGTCCTCGAAACGTACACAACGCACGTCGTGACGTTGCTCGTCAGACACCGGACGCATACTAATTCCACCTTTAGTATCACAACGACCTGCTTGAAAAAAATCACAGCGTGGACTGAAATAGCAACCTTGTGGACGATTTTGTGGCAAAGGTAATTGCCCACGAATCGGCACTAAAGGACGAGAGTTTTTATTGGTTCCGGGCAAAGGGATCGAGGCAAACAAACCACGCGTATAAGGATGGCGCATTTCATTGAAAACGCTTTGCACTGCACCCGCCTCTACCGCTTCACCCGAGTACATGACGGTAATGCGGTCACAAGTCTCTAGAATCAGACCAAGATTGTGTGAGATATAAATCATCGAGGTGCCGAACTGCTTAGAAATATCCTTAATAAGCTGCACAATTCCTGCTTCAACCGTTACATCCAGCGCCGTCGTTGGCTCATCCAAGAGTAATAAAGCGGGTTTAGAGAGCAAGGCCATCGCAATGACCACCCGCTGCTGCTGCCCACCAGAAATCTGATGCGGATAAGCATCCATAATCCGCTGCGGGTCAGGTAAACGCACAGCAGCAAGCATATCGAGGGAACGCTGCTTGGCTTCAGCTTCGGTGACACTCTCATGATAAAGCGGCACTTCCATGAGTTGCTCGCCAATCTTCATCGACGGGTTGAGCGAAGCCATTGGCTCTTGATAGACCATACTGATTTGCGAGCCGCGAATGCTGCGCAATTCATCCTCGCCCATGGTTTGCAAATCGCGGCCATTGAAGAGGATTTGCCCGCTTTTCACGCGCCCGTTTTTGCCCATGTACTGCATAATAGCAAGCGCGACGGTGGACTTACCGCAACCCGATTCACCGACAATTCCCATCGACTCACCGGGCATCAAGGTGAGATTGAAATCAATCACCGCCGGAATTTCGCCCGCTCGTGTGTAATAGGAAATATTGACGTTTTTGCACTCCAGAACTGGAGTCACTGCTGTAGTAGGCAACATGCTTGCGCTCCTTAATCCCGTAGTGAAATTTCGCGTAACCCATCGGCTAGCAAGTTAAAGCCTAGAATTAACGAGGCTAAGGCAGCAGCCGGTAAATACATCGAATGCCCCGCGAAAGCCCCTAAAGGTACAGCTTCTTTGAGCATTAAACCCCAATCGGGATCGGGTGGTGGCAACCCCAAACCTAAGAAACCTAAAGTAGCAATCGCCACCACCGTATAACCCAAACGCAAACAAGCATCGACAATCAACGGCCCGCGCGCATTTGGCAATAGCTCAACCAGCATAATGTACCAAGGCGATTCCCCACGGGTTTGTGCGGCAAAAATATAATCGCGCGTTTTTAAATCAAGCACCAGACCGCGCACAATCCGCATGATTTGCGGGGCTGAAGCAAAAGTGACTGCCACAACCACCGTCCAACCACTTGCCCCCAAAGTCGCCACAATAATGATGCAGAGAATAATAAAGGGGAAAGACAGGAAAATATTAGCAATGAAAGAGACGATCTCATCCGCCCAACCGCCTTTATAACCCGCCAGTACCCCCATTAACATACCAACAACATAAGCAACAAAAGTGGCGAAGGTTGCCCAAATTAAAACCTTTTGTGCACCCCAAATAATCCGCGACAAAATATCACGACCTTTATGATCCGTACCAAGCCAGAATATGCCGCCATCCGGAGCAGTTGCACCGATTTTTTGGAAAGGAGCCATAATTGCATTCGGATCATACAAGGGCAAAAACGGCGCTAAAATCGCCATCATCACCCAGAATAAAATAAGTAATAAGCCGATCATCCCTACCGGTGATTCACGCATTAAAGCCAAGGCTTGAAAGAAGCGCTTGAGCCTAGATTCGCGTTTGGCAGGCAATGCAGTATCAAATTTCACAGCATCAGTCATGGCGAGGCTCCTAACTAAAGCGAATCCGTGGATTCAATAAGGTGTAACCAATATCGGAGATAAACTGCGAGAACACCGCAATAAACACCGCCACCATCACGCAAGCTTCAATCACATAAATATCACCAAATAAAGCCGCATCGACTAATAAAGAACCAAAGCCTTTGTAAGCAAAAAATACCTCGACGACCACTAAGCCAGACAACAACCAGTTCAATTGCAAAACAATCACAGTGAACGGTGCAATTAAGGCATTACGCAAGGCATGCCGCATAATCACCCGCTTATATGGCAAACCCTTCAGAATCGCGGTACGGATATATTGCGAGGTCATCACCTCTGCCATGGAAGCACGCGTCATGCGCGTGACATAACCGAAGTCATAAATCACTAAGACCATCACTGGCAAAATCATCTCTTGCCAACTAAAGCCCCCCGTCATGCTGGAGGTTCCCGGTAAAAGTTGCCATGTGTAGACAAATAAGCCGGTTAAAAAAGTAGCCGTGACAAACTCTGGAATCGAGGTCGTCAAGACTGAAAAAATTGAAATGATTCGATCCAACCACGAGCCTTCTTTCATCCCTGCTAGTACGCCTAGTGTGAGGGAAAGAGGGATCATGATCAGAAAAAAGATGAGCGCCAAAATACCCGTATTTTTCAGCCGATCAGCCAATAATTCAGAAACTGGCACTTTATATTGCAAGGAATCACCAAAGTCACCGTGCAACGCCCCACCCACCCATTGGGTATAACGACTTAAGAACGGCTCATCATAACCATTTTGACTCAACCAAATTTCACGTTGCTCAATGGAAGAATAAGGCCCTAGTACCTTACCAGCGACAGCCATTTTATCGGCTTCAAAAAGGGAAAAGAGAATAAACGACACGACCAACATGATCAGCAGCATCGCTACTAGCCGTTTCGCAGCTAATACGATCATAAGCTAACACTCCTCTACCAGCCTGCTGCTCTCCCTCTGCTAGGTCATGCAGTTAGACTTCCTGTGGTTTTTGGTGGTAAGACCAAAAGCCCGCTAAAAAGCGGGCCTTCAGTTAGCGACTACGACTTAAGCGTCTAGCCATACCTTGTTATATGGGGTACTAAATTGATGATACTGCGTTGGATGCGCCTTCAAACCCTTCACTTTATTGGAAGCGACAAAGAAATTAGACTGCCACAAGGGCTGCACAATCACCGCATCCTCTTGCAGAATCCGCTGCACATCCTTCATTGCCTCTTTACGCTTAGCAACATCAATTAGCGCTTCCGCTTTATTCAAAGCTGCCTCAAACTCAGGATTATTATAGTTGGTTTCATTCCAAGGCACGCCCGCACGATAGGCAACACTCATCACCATCGTACCCAAGGGACGATGCGTCCATGCCGTGATTCCAAATGGAGTTTTATCCCAAATTTCCCAATACTTCGCCGCTGGCATCAAATTAATATTGATCTTAATTCCAGCCGGAGCACATTGTTCTTTGAGGATTTCACAAGCCTGTTGCTGCCACGGGCCGTTGGTATTACCGCAATCTAAAGTCAACTCTACGCCATCTTTATAACCCGCTTCCTCTAACAGCTTCTTAGCCTTTTCATAGTCCTGCTTGAGCTTAGGTAGCTCAGCATATTCCGGATGAATCGGACTAACATGGTGATGCTCACCCACTAAGCCGCCTTTGCCTTGATAAATAGTGGAAATATATTTATCCGCATCGACACAAGCTTGTACAGCTTGACGCAATTTTTTGTTGTCATACGGTTTTTCACTAATCCGCATGCGAATACAACCCGTTTGTGCAGTCTGCGCTGGATAAATGGTCGAATTCGGCACACTTTCCGCTAAAGCGTAGGAAGCAATATCAAACTCATAAATCAGATCAACTTGGCCTGAAGCGAAGGCAGCTAGTTGCGCTGTGGAAGCAGGGCCGTGGTCGATATAATGAATTTCATCAAGATACACCTCGCCGCCCCAATAAGGTTGGTCAGAACGTTTGAGAATAGCGATTTCACCGACTTTGTACTTATCTAATTTATAAGGCCCCGTCCCAATCGGATTCTTAATCATATCCTTGCCATCTTTCTCGAAATTACGATGCACAATGGCGGTTGGATAGTTATAGAGATTCTCTGGAATAGACAGTTGTGGAGAACTCATTTTAAGCTTAACGGTGTAGTCATCTACTTTAGTGACCGCACCTTCAATCATCTGCTTGGTCATTTTTGGCTTGCCGTCTTTATCCTTCTCGCCGGTATCGACATCTTTCACCATGGCAGAGAATAGACCGACATTGGAAGAACCAGTTTTTGGATCTAACCAGCGCGTGAAATTAAAGACCACATCATCCGCATTGAATTGATCACCATTGCTCCATTTCACATCTTTGCGTAACTTAAACACCCATTCAGTCAAATCCGCATTCGCTTCCCAACTTTCTGCTAGCATTGGACGCGTAACATTATCAGGACCAGTAATGGTTAAATACTCTAAGAATTGCCGCGCTACATTGGATTTTTCTGTCCAATCAAATAAAGCTGGATCGGTGATTTCTTGTACCGGCATGGAGATTTTTAAGATCCCGCCTTTTTTGGGGGTCTCTTCGGCTGCCATGGCGGATGGCATCAATTTTTCACCCAGAATAGTTCCCGCCACTGTGTAGGCCGCCGCTGCTGACATTCCTAATAAAGTGGTAGTACGCAAAAATTCACGGCGTGAAATTTTCTTATTATCAAGGTCAGCGATAAGCGTGGGAATCATGGGGTGCTTATCAGCTTCCGGAAATTTAGACATAACATGCTCCAATTCAGCTTTGAGTGAATTTAATTGAAAAACGGCAGAGCAGAGAAGAGAGATGGTCTCGATGCTACTCCTTTAAAATTACAAGTTCAAGAAAGCAAAAACTGCAGCATTTTTCTTAGTGCGGCGCACAAAAATTCCTAAATTCTTTGCCAAAGACCGATTTCTTTAATGCTATTTACTACTAGTAAAACGACTAAAAACTTATATAGTGAGTACCGTAGATCATCCATTGGGCATGAGGAGCAAGCAATGGCAAATGACCGACATTATTTAGGCGGCCAATGGCTGAGCGGTGAAGCAAATGTATTGCAAGTGGATAATCCAGCCACTGAAGCCATACTGACTGAGTTTAATCTCGTTAGTAAAGCGCAAATCCTATCCGCCGTTAAATTAGCTAAACAGGCACAAAAAGCTTGGGCCAAACTAGCCAGTTATGAGCGGGCTACTTATCTACACAAACTGGCCGATCAGCTTCTACTGAATGCAGAGAAGATTGGAGCGGTACTCGCGCAAGAGTCTGGCAAAAGTCTAGCGGATGCAGAAGCGGAAGTTCGCTATGGTGCAGAAATCACTCGTTATCATGCCGAGTGGAGTCGCAAAATTGAAGGTGAAATTATTCCAAGCGACTCTCCCACTGAGCAACTGCTGCTGATGCGCGAACCCATAGGGGTAGTGGTTTGCTTAATTCCGTTTAACTATCCGATTTATACACTGCTACGCAAACTCGCCCCAGCTTTAATCACCGGTAACACTGTGATAATCCGTCCGAGCAATCACACTCCTTGTTCAGCCCTCGCTTTGGCAACAGCGCTGGAGCAAGCCGGATTGCCAGTCGGTGTAGTACAGATAGCCGTGATGGATCATGCGGTCTGTGAAACCCTGTGTCGTCAACCGGAAGTCGGTATGATCTCGCTAACCGGTAGTGTAGAAGCGGGGCGGCAGGTATTGGATTATAGCAAGACGCATATTGCCAAGGTTTCCTTAGAATTAGGTGGAAAAACTCCAGCGATTGTGGCGGATGATGCCGATTTAAAAGCGGTGGCTACTGCCATTGTGAATTCAAAAACGACTCACTGCGGACAACTGTGCACCGCTGTCGAGCGCGTCTATGCTCAGAGCAGTATCTATCCTCAGATGGTCGTTTTACTCCGGCAAGCTTTAGCAGCGCGTCAATTTGCGAATCGCTTCAAGCATCCAAACGCTATGGGGCCTTTAATTAGTAAACAGGCACAAACGCGTACCCATGCTTTAGTTCAAGAGGCCATTCAAGCGGGTGCAAGCTGTGAAGTGGGGGGGTATTTACCAGAAGGTAAGGGCTATTTCTATCCCGCTACGTTGCTCACGAATGTCAAGCACAGTATGCGAGTGATAAAAGAGGAAACTTTCGCGCCCGTTCTTTGCATCCTGCCCTATCAAGATTTAGATGAAGCACTTGAACTTGCCAATGATCATCAATATGGATTGTCCTCGGTGCTATTCACCCAGCGCTATAAAGACGTGATGCGTGTCGCCACGAGTATTGAAGCGGGTGAGCTCTATATTAATCGCACCCCAGCCGATCCTTACCAAGGTTTTCATGCGGGTTGGAAACAATCGGGTTTAGGTGGAGACGATGGTAAGCATGGTATGTTGGAATTCACCCAAACCCGCATGGTGGCTTTGAATTTTGCTTAGCTTAAGCGAAAACAAAAATCGTGCCTAAAATATTTAAAATCTGCATTTTTTTACAGCTTTAAGTAAAATACTTAATATCAATAAAGTAATGCTACTTTGGATTATGCCTATTAAATACATCTAGGAGTTATTGCTAGGAAATAGCAATATTTCACCCATTCCTTTAATAACTACCCCACGTGATGATCCTACTGTGCCATTTAACTTAATTGGAATCTTGTATAGTTTTGAAAGATCAAGTGCTGAGATCGTCCAACACATTGTTAAGCTATCCCCAGATCTTACTGGCAAAAGAAAATCAAATTCAAAATGAGTACCTACCATAGGGCATAGTTTTGAAAAATGAGAGGCTACCATTGAGGTAAACAAACTCATGATGTGAGGACCACTAGCAATGATGCCACCAAAGCGTGAAGCGTTTGCATATATCTCGTCATGATGTAAAGGATTTTCATCCTGCAAAAGCATCGCAAATTTTGAAATATCTTCTTTAGAAATAGCGACTAATGACTCAAACGAATAGCCAGAATAAATGGCTACCCCATTAAAAGTAGCTGCATGATTTGATAGGCTCTTATCTATCATTTTAGTATTTACTCCTCCAACATTTGAAGCATTGTCTTGGTTAATTATTAAATATAACATAGTCTAACAAATAGAGGATGTAGGATTCAGAGTCATTATATTCTGCATGAATAGTATTTCATTAATCCCCGCTAATAGAAGGAAAGATGGATAAGCACCCATTTTCTAAGTATAGAGGTTCGTATATGCTATTAGTTTACATAGTGCAGTTTTCTATCAATTGGATTGTGCAACCCTACATCTCAAAAGATGAGCTGTTCTAGGTGAGCGATCTAATCAAGCGGTTTTGCTCTTTACAAAAATAGTAGTGCTTATCACAGGTTAGCTGATGAAAATAACAGAATTAAATACCTATATTGTCGCCACTCCTTACCCCCATATCGGCGGTATGTATTGGATGGTGGTACGCTTAAAAACGGCTTGTGGGATTGAAGGCGTGGGTGAGATTTACTCTGCGACCTTCCATCCCAGAGCACAAATACCGATGATTGAAGATGTGTTTCAGCGCTATTTGTATGGGCATAATCCGCATCATATTGAGCGTTTCTATCGGCAATGCTATTCCAGCGGTTTTACCCAACGTCCTGATTTGAGCATGATGGGGATTATGAGCGGTCTGGAAATGGCCTGCTGGGACATGATTGGCAAAGCCGCAAATCAGCCTGTTTATGAATTGATCGGTGGCAAAATACACGAAAAACTGCGCTGCTATACGTATCTTTATCCAAAAAATGCAGCGGGTGAATACGATTATAGCGACCCGTACTTAGCGGCAGAATCGGCTGCTGAGAATCTGCAAAAAGGCTTCACTGCAGTGAAGTTTGATCCAGCAGGGCCTTATAGCGCCTATTCAGGACATCATCTTTCCTTGGAGATAATGGAACGCTGCGAGCTATTCTGCAAATTGATTCGCGAAGCGGTGGGTGATCAATGCGATTTGCTATTGGGCACACACGGGCAAATGACACCAGCCTCTGCAATCCGGCTTGCTAAACGCCTAGAGGCTTATGACCCACTTTGGTTTGAAGAACCCGTCCCCCCCGGGCAGCCCGAAGCGATGGCCGAAGTCGCACGCAAAACCAGTATTCCAATTGCGACGGGTGAACGCTTAACTAGCAAATATGAATTTGCAGCCCTCTTACAAGCCGGTGGTGCAAGCATTTTACAGATGAACTTAGGGCGAGTCGGGGGCATTTTAGAGGGCAAAAAAATTGCCAGTTTAGCCGAAGTTTATTACGCACAAATTGCGCCACATCTTTATAACGGCCCGGTAGGCGCTGCAGCCAGTATTCAATTAGGAACAGCTACCCCTAACTTTTTAATTCAAGAAAGTATCGAAACTTGGGGTGGTTTCTATGCCGAGATTCTACACAAGCCTATTGCTTGGCAAGATGGCTATATTATTCCCCCCACGACACCCGGCCTAGGTATTGAAGTGAACTGGGAAGTCGTCGAAGCCCATAGCCCTTATACCGGCGAGCGCCTGCATCTGCAAATGCACCCTACCCCTTATGACGTGAAAGATCATGCTCCAGCCAAAGGTTGAATACGATTACATTATTATCGGTGCAGGTTCAGCGGGGTGTATTTTAGCAGAGCGCTTGAGTGCATCAGGTGAGTTTAGTGTGCTATTGCTGGAAGCGGGCGGTACAGACAATCATCCGTGGTTCAAGCTGCCGATGGGCTATGGCAAATTGTATTATAACCCGAGCTATAACTGGATGTACTACACCATGCCTCAAGCTGCACTAGAAAACCGCAAGCTCTACGTACCACGTGGCAAAGTACGCGGTGGTTCGGGTGCGATTAATGCGATGATCTATGTGCGCGGTGCGGCACGCGATTTTGATGATTGGGCGGCTGCGACAGGTGATACTGGCTGGTCGTATGACTCCGTTTTACCTTATTTCAAGAAGCTCGAAACCCATTGGAATCCCGATGCAAACTGGCATGGACATGCGGGTAAAATCCATATCAACTCTCTACGTTCTGGCATGCATCCTGTATGCAACCACTTTTTAGCAGCCTGTCACGAATTAGCTTATTCCGAAAACACGGATTTCAATGGCGGACAACTGGAAGGTTTCGGGGTTTATGATGTCAATATCGAAGATGGCATTCGTGATTCTAGCTCACGGGCTTATTTGCAACCCGCTTTAAAGCGGCGCAATTTAACCCTACTCACGCATACGCTGGTACAAGGTATTCGTTTTGATGCGTACAAAAAAGCGACTGCGGTGCAAGTTTTGCAAGGAGAGGCTCAGCGCCACTATTCAGCACGTCAGGAAATTTTGCTCTGTGCCGGTGCGATTGATAGTCCGAAATTATTAGAGCTGTCCGGTATTGGGAATGCTGCACATTTGCAAAACTTAGGCATTCCGGTGGTTAAACATTTACCGCAGGTTGGCGAGCGCTTACAAGATCATTTATGTGCTAGTTACTATTACAAAACTAAAGTACCGACCTTAAATGAAAGCTTCAATTCGCTCGTTGGGCAAGCGCGCATGGGCTTACAATATCTACTCACTCGCTCTGGCCCTTTAGCCTTAAGTGTGAATCAAACAGGTGGCTTTTTTAAAAGCGACCCGACACTTTCTGCACCCAATATACAGCTTTATTTTAATCCGCTGTCTTACACCATTCCCAAAGATGGCAAGGTCGCTATTAAGACTGATCCCTATCCCGGGGTACTACTTGCGTTTGCGGCTTGTCGCCCGACGAGTCGTGGCAGTGTGCATGCTACGAGTAATGCTCCACAAGATCGCCCTGCGATTGACCCGAATTATTTAAGCACTGAACAAGACCAGCAAGAGGCGATTGCAGGTAGCCAATTAATGCGCAAAATCACGCAAACAACAGCCTTAAAAGCAGTGATTACCGAAGAAACGATTCCGGGTCTGCACGTGCAAACTGAGGCGGAGATGCTGGAGTTTTTCCGCGCTAATGCTGGCTCGATTTATCATCTCTGTGGCAGTTGTGCGATGGGCAAAAGCGAAACTGATTCGGTGGTGGACAGCCACTTGCGCGTACATGGTGTGCAAGGTTTGCGCATAGTGGATGCTTCGGTGTTTCCCAATGTGACCTCAGGCAATACGAATGCGCCTGTGATGATGTTAGCAGAGCGGGCAGCGGATTTGATTTTACAAGCCCACTAAGCACTGACTATTTTTCAACCCCAGACAAATCAATACAATCAGAGCTAACGGTCTGATTGCTGATATAAGCATCTGCTGCTACTCCAGCATTACGTACTTGCGCTTGTAATTGCATAGCCTGCTCGGTATTTAAGCCATGTCCCACAATAATCGCGACTTGCTCATTGCTGTAGGGTGCTCCACTGGCTACTGTATTGAGCAGCTTAAATTTATAATTCGGATAGCTAGCCCGAAATTTTTGTAAGCGTGCCAGTGCTTCTGCACGGTTGTCATAGCCAGACCCCACAATCACATTCCGTGTGCCGGCTAGGCAAGGCTGGAAATAGCTGTATAGGTTAGGGGTAATCGCTGGCAAGCTGCCACCTTTGCTGGGTGTAATCGAGTTAATATCAAATGAACTAGGTAGGGGTAGTTGCTCAACAGGTGGAAGCTTAGATTGTTGAACATTAGGAATTTGCTGAACACTCAGGCTGTTCAAATCCTTGCTAGCATCTAAGTTATTCATGGGGAGATTATTTGAGCTAGGCGCCGAATAAGGTGGATCTGAGACTGTCTTCAACCAGAGATTAATGCCCAAACCTAGCACCGCTAAAACCCCTGCTGCACCTAATAACCACAATAAAGGCTTGCGCTGCGTATTAACAGGCATCTTATTCAGATTAGCTATCTCTGCTGACTGCTCAGTAGCTTTCTCTGTAGTTTTCTCTGAGACCTTTACTGGTTGAGCTTCAGGTACTTGGGTATCAGCCGCAACTACTGAGGCCGTGTTGCCATACTGATTTTTAATCCCTCGAATCAATTGTTCAATATGGTAATTCAAGTCACGCCCTGAGCGGATTTCAGCCGCATTCCGAAACGCTAAAGGCTGCAAACTCGGCGGCAACTCAGCCTCCAATGGCATACGCGCCTGCTCTAGCAGCACAGGAACCACAGGAATTTGCCGTTTCAAAGCTGCTTCAATTTCAATGCGTACAAAATCGGCGGGGTCGTCAAGGCGTCTTAGCCCCTGCGAATTTTTAACATTTAGCCACTCATTCCCCATCAGGGCTAACATTAACTCAGATTTAGCAACGGCTTGATTTAAGTAGTCGCGAAAATCGACTCCCAAAGGAATAGCATCGACATCAATAAACACTGAATCAGAGCCAAATACCGCTTCTAAGCGTTCAGCGAGCATACCTGCAATATAACCAGAATCATCGCGTCGATAGGATATGAAAATGCGGGGCATGATTGAGCCTTTGTTGATTGTAGTTAAGCTTAGCTAACGATTAATTTCTAAGGACGATCAACTTGAGCATAGTATATTTTCAAGAGGCTTAAGTGAATGCGCAGGAAAAAGTATCGGGAAAGCATCTAGCAGTAGATAAGCGTAAACCTAGCTTATTTCTTATTGAAAACAAATATTTTTTACGCTTAGTGCTATTCTGCTGTATAACTATAGGCAGCCTGATCATAAGGAACCCGACTTAGTGCTCAATACTCACTTGATCATGGGACAACACCTCGCGCGCAGTATTCGCGGGCGGCCAGTGAGTCCACCTTTCACAAAATAAGCTCTCGCTTAGTTGTCACGAAATCTTATACTTGTGGAGACTTGATCATGTCTGATTTATTTGAAAACCCGATGGGTTTGATGGGGTTTGAGTTTGTCGAATTCGCCTCACCCACTCCGAATGTCTTAGAGCCTTTATTTGAAAAAATGGGCTTTAGCCTCGTTGCTCAGCATCGTTCCAAAGATGTACTGCTGTATCGCCAAGGTGATATTAATTTCATCATTAATCGCGAACCTAAAAGCTTAGCGGCTTATTTTGCCGCCGAACATGGCTCCAGTGCTTGTGGCTTAGCTTTCCGTGTTAAAGATGCGCATAAAGCTTACAAGCGTGCTTTGGAGTTGGGTGCACAACCGCTTGACATTCCCACTGGCCCGATGGAATTACGCTTGCCCGCAATCAAAGGCATTGGTGGCGCACCGCTGTATTTAATCGACCGCTTTGAAGAGGGTAAGTCGATTTATGATATTGATTTTGAATGGCTAGAAGGGGTGGAACGTCATCCACAAGGCTATGGTTTTAAAGTTGTTGATCACCTCACGCATAATGTGTATCGCGGGCGCATGGCATTTTGGGGTGCGTATTATGAGAAATTATTCAACTTCCGTGATATTCGTTATTTCGATATTAAAGGCGAATACACCGGACTGACTTCGCGTGCGATGACTGCACCGGATGGCTTAATCCGTATTCCCTTAAATGAAGAAGCCGGGCATGGTGGTACAGGGCAGATTGAAGAGTTCTTGATGCAATTTAATGGCGAAGGGATTCAACATATAGCGCTGCTATCGGATGATTTATTAGCGAGTGTTGATTGTTTGCGCCAAGCCGGTGTGCCGCTGATGAATGCGCCGAATGATAGCTATTATGAGATGCTGGAAGAGCGCTTGCCGAATCATGGCGAGCCAGTGAATGAGTTAAAACTGCGCGGGATCTTGCTGGACGGTTCGACCGCCAATGGGCAGCCGCGCTTATTGCTACAAATCTTCTCCCAGACTTTATTAGGGCCGGTGTTTTTTGAGTTTATCCAGCGCAAAGATGATCAAGGTTTTGGTGAGGGCAATTTCAAAGCCTTGTTTGAATCCCTAGAGCGTGATCAGATTCGGCGGGGGAGTTTGGCGGGTGTGTAATAGTTTCCACGCGTTTTGTAGCTTAGCTTGAGTTCTGATTGAGAAAAAAAGGAAGCGGTGAGAGTCGAGGCAGGTGCATTGCTGGGATATTCATTTGAATACCCCAAGCAAGACCGAATCTAAGCGCTTATTTCTTCACGCCTTCTAAAGATAGAATCAATTCTACTTCTTTAGATGCAGGTCCTAAATCATAGCTAATGCCATAATCAGCGAGCGCAAATTTGGCAGTCCCTTCAAACCCACGACGGAAACCACCCCAAGGGTCTTTACCTGCACCGATTTCGTGTACTTTAACTTCTAGAGGTTTAGTGACACCTTTTAAGGTTAAATCACCCGTCAAAGTACCAGTGCCATCGCCGTTGGGTTTGTAAGCAGTGCTGACGAATTTAGCTTCTGGGAATGTCTCGACCTCAAAGAAGTCTTTGCTACGAATATGCTTGTCCCGCTCTGCATGATTGCTATCCACGCTAGTGGTTTTTACCGTCACTTCAACTTTGGCGGCTTCTGGTTTAGCTTCGTCATAGCTGAAAGTGCCTGCGAAGTCGTTGAAACGGCCATACAACCAACTATATCCTAAATGCTGAATACGGAAATTAATGAAGGCATGCATATTTTCGCTGTCAATGGTGTAGTCATCGGCTTGTGCAATCGCGGCACTGCCGAATAAACCTAAAGCTAATACTGAGCTGGCTAATAAACGTTTCATGATAGTTATCCTAAGCTTTTGATGAACGGCCTAACATACGTGTTAGGGTGTTATCTTTCCAATAAACATGGTGAAAAATGGCTGCTAGTGCATGCACAGCGACTAACAACATGAATAAACTGGCCGCAATTTCATGAACTTCACCGGCCATTTCGCCGCGCTGCTCATTGCTTGCTAACAGGGCTGGCAATTCAAACAGTCCAAAAACCTCGATGCCTTTACCTTTAGCGGTAGAAATCAAATAACCGCTAATAATCAGCACCAGTAATAAACCATATAAAGCCAAATGGCCTAATTTGGCTAAGGTATGAGTAAAAGCAGGTGCGCCTTGAATAGTGGCAGGTTTGGGGTTACTAAAATTCCACACAAGGCGAAATAGCAGGGCAAAACCTAAGGCAATCCCGATACTTTTATGCCAATAGGGCAAGGTGTGATAAAGTGGATCGTAATAAGTAAGCTCGACCATATAGTCGCCGACAAAATACAAAGCTATGAGTAGCAGTGCCATGACCCAATGCAGGCTGATAGAAACCCATCCGTATGCGTCTATGGTATTCCGTGTTTGCATCGCAATTCCTTGAGTGCGCTTGTTTTAATCTTGAGCACTACTCTAGGTTATTCTTCATTGTTACGGAAGCTGCTTTAATTTTAATTATTTTCAACTTTTAGTTAATAAATGCGTTTTTCAAACTAAGAAAACGCATGAGTTTGTTATTTTGATCGAAAATATAAATTTTTTTGATGCTAGAAAAAACTTAACCCTTTTTTAACAAAAAGCTTTGTTGTACGATGTACGCGTTAGGAGGAGAGGCTCCCGTTCATCGGGCACAAACCCCGTCAGCACTGCTCGACGGGGGACGTGCCGTATATCATAACCAGCCAGCATAGCGAAATTAATCCTATTCAATCATCTTAAGGTTAAGGGATCTTGTGTAGCCAATCCTGTAGAAGGAGCTTGGAATGATACCGGTCAGAGCCAGTGACTATTTAATGCAGCGTCGTCGTGTCACAGAAACACAATGGGCGCGCTTTATTACTGGCAGTGCTAAGGTGCGTGAGCAATTAGTGCGCCCGGAAATCTATGCTTCTTGGCAACGGTGTGCTGCTCATCTCAATCCTAGCCAACACACTCAAGTTCCCCTTGATGAAAACTATCTAGTCCAACAGCGTTGGCAAGAGTCACCTTTACGTGCTGCTGCACAGCGTGAGCGCGAACAAATCATGCAACTAGCTCGTGAAGGCTCCTTGGTGACGACTTTAGCCGATGTGCAAGGTCATTTACTCTGGACTTTTGCAAGCCCGCATATGCAAGCCCGTGCAGAAGCCGTGAATTTTATAGCCGGTGGTCATTGGCGGGAAGATGCTGCCGGTACGAATGCGGTGGGTTTAAGTTTGAAATTAGGAGCTGCTACCACCGTGTTTTCTTCCGAGCATTATTTACCTTTTTTACATGATTGGGTGGGCTATGCTTCACCTATTGTGCATCCACAAACAGCTCAGATTGTGGGCGTTTTAAATATTTCTAGTACTTGGAATCATCACACGCCTTTAGGTCAAGCGGCAGTGTGTGAGTTAGCGCGGGCTATTGCGGAGCATTTACCGATCTGGCAGCCTCGCGCCGAGTTAGAATTACATGCACTCGGTATACCGCAAGTAATTTTTCGCGGTCAAGTTCAGCGTCTATCCCAGCGGCAATTAGAGATTTTGTGTTTACTTGCCCTTAATCCACAGGGCTTAACGCTGGACTCTTTCCATGCGGCTTTATATGGCGATATGCCCATTACGATTTCGACGCTCAAAGCAGAGCTTTCACATTTACGACGCCTATTGGATGGGCAAATCGGCTCGCGTCCTTATCGTTTATTGATGCCGACTTGGGCGGACTTTATTGATGTCTGGGAGCGCTTACGTTCTGGGCGGGTAACTGAGGCGGTAGAGTTATATCGCGGGCCTTTTCTGCCCCATTCAACTTCACCGGAGTTAGAGGAATGGCGTTATTGTGTGGATGCGGTCATGACTCGTGCGGTAGATGCTTGTGGAGATTTTTCAGTGCTATTGGAAAAAATGCGCTTAGGTTCGCGTGGTAGTGTATTAGTACGTGATCGCTTAGCTGAGTTATTGCCCGAGCGTTCTTCATCTTGAGAAGTGGTGTTCCGCTATCACTTTTAGCAGATTGCTTTGTAGCCTAGAGCAAGTTATATAAAGCCTAAAGGTTTTTACTAAACAATAAGTTGGTAACTCAAATCTGCTCGGTGGAGAGGAAAGCGTGAATTTAATCCGGAATATTCTAGCCTTAATTGGCTTACTCGCATTGCTGGCTATTGCTTTTGCCTATTTCAAGTATGGCCATATGTTGACACAAATGAGTTCGATGGCTGCTGAGCAGGAGGCTTTGGCGCAATTAGACCCTAAAGCTAAAGAGGTCTATTTGAATATGTGGAATAAGCTGAAAGAGACCGGAAATTCAGCGGACGCTACCATTGTAAAATATCCACTGGCTGAAGGGGTTAGCCCTGCAGATGCTGAGCAAAGCATGAAAATGGTCGCCAATGAACACAACATCAAAGCCGTTGGTGAGTTGCCTCTATCCGAGCAAGTCAAATTAGAAACTGGACAAGAGCAACGCTTCCTAAAAATTTTCCAATTCTGCAATCCTCAGACCGCCATGCGAATGGTCGATTACAGTGATGCTTATTCTGCTTATTTACCTTGCCGAATCGCAATGGTGCAAGACAAACAAGGTAAATATAATTTGTATTCGCTGGATATGGATATGATGATCTATGGTGGTAAAACCTTGCCTCCTGAGTTATTAGCGGAGGCTAAAAAAGTACAAGAAATTATTACCGATATCATGAAGCGCGGTGCAGAGGGCGATTTCTAAATCCTTCTGTATGATATCTACCCTAGCACTCAGGAAAGCTGGGGTAAGGTACACGCTTAAACTTTAAGCCGTGCCAAGCGATTTGCATTCAAGACTACGGTCACTGAGGACAGAGCCATAGCTGCACCCGCTAGCATCGGGTCAAGCAAGATTCCAAAACTTGGATAAAGTATGCCCGCTGCAATTGGAATCCCGACGACATTGTAGGCAAAGGCAAAAAATAGATTCTGCCAAATGTTATGAGTTGTGGCTTTGGAGATACGAATCGCACGTTCAATGCCGCTTAAAGAGCTGCCGATTAAGGTGACATCGGCTGCGGCAATCGCTACATCCGTACCTGCACCAATCGCAAAACCGACATCCGCTTGTGCTAGGGCAGGGGCATCATTAATGCCATCACCTACCATCGCTACCGTTTTACCTTGCTGCTGTAGCTGACTAATCACCGCTAATTTATCAGCCGGCAACACCTCGGCATAGACCTGCTGAATACCAAGCTGAGCCGCTAAATGTTCAGCAACCTCGCGTCGATCTCCGGTGAGCATGGCTAGCTCTAAACCCTGTTTCTGTAAGCTTTGTACGCTGCTTAAAGCATCCGTTTTGAGTGCATCTGCAATCGCGAACAGCGCAATAATTTCAGTGGGAGTGGCTAAAAATACCGGCGTTTGTGCAGCGAAATCCAAGATTTTTAACGTTTCCTGCCAAGCAGCTAGATTTAAATGTTGCTGTTGCATCAGGCGGGTATTGCCAATGAAATAACTTTGCTCAGCAATACTCGCTTGGACGCCGTGCCCCGTAATACTAGTAAAGTCTTTCAGCTTTAAATCTTTCAAATGAGCGGTTTTAGCCGCAGTGCGTAAGGCTTGACCTAAAGGATGCTCAGAACCTTTTTCTAAAGAAGCCGCAAGTTGTAAAACGGTATTGGCCTCATAAGTCTCTGCGGGATAAATAGCATTTAGGATTGGCTTACCTGCGGTTAAAGTGCCGGTTTTATCCAAGACAATCGTATCAAGTTTAGCGGCTTGTTGGAGTGAATCGCCATTACGAATCAGAATGCCATTTTGAGCCGCTTTACCAATACCAGCAATAATTGCAATCGGTGTCGCCAAGCCTAAGGCACAAGGGCAAGCAATCACTAATACGGTCATGGCGGTGACTAGGGCATAACTTAAGGCGGGTTCTGGGCCAAGCCAGAGCCAACATAGAAAGGTAATGACAGCAATCGACACTACGACAGGCACAAATACAGAGGCGACTTGATCGGCCAAACGCGCCAGCGCAGGCTTAGAGCTTTGTGCTTGGCGAATCATATCGATGATTTTTGCAAGTACAGTATCAGCACCAATATGGCTGACTTTCATTAAAAAGCTGCCCTCTCCATTTTGCGTCCCGCCTGTGACGAGTGATCCTTTGAGTTTAGCCACTGGCAGGGCTTCCCCTGTGAGCATGGCTTCATTCACATGCGAGTTGCCCTCGATAATTTTGCCGTCTAAGGGAATGGTTTCACCACTACGCACGCGCAGTATTTCTTCTAAGCCGACTTCTTCTAAAGGAAGATCCAGTTCTTCACCGTTGCGCAGCACATGTGCGATTGGGGGTTGCAAATTCATTAAATGCTTGATGGCTGCGGTCGTTCGCCCCCGCGCCCGCATCTCTAAAGCATGGCCTAAATTGACCAAGGCAATCACGACTAAAGCCGCTTCAAAATAAGCATGTTGAGCGAGACTAGGAAAAGCACTAGGAAAGAACACGACTAGCATGGAGTAGAACCAAGCTGTTCCAGTACCGAGTGCAATCAAGGTATCCATATTACTGGAGTAGTGTTTTAGTTGTTGCCAAGCTCCACGGAAGAAATGGCCTCCTGAATAAATCAAAACTCCTAAGGTAATGATACCCATCAACAACCAAAACCAGCGCCCTGAACCCTGCAGATGCGGTAAAGCATGTAAGAGCATATCGCCAATCATCAGAAAACTACCGGGAATAGCGGCGACCCAAACCCGTTTCCAAAGCTTGCGATAATAAACGGCTTCAGCGGCTTCTTTTTCCAGTTCAGCTTGCCGACCCTGCATCAGGGCTGCGTCATATCCAGCCTGTTTAACCGCTATGAGTAAAGCCTCAGGTTGGACTTTGCCTGTGACCAAAGCCGTTCGCTCGGCTAGGTTGACGTTTGCTGATTCGACACCAGCTACCTGTTTTAAGGCAGCTTCTACTGAGCTTACACAACCGGCACACATCATGCCGGCAATCGAAAGGCGTAGGGGGGCAGTCATTAGTCAATCAATTCCGCCGGATAGCCTGCTTCTGTTAAGGTTTCAATAATCAGCTCTGCTTCAAGTTGACCGTGTACTTCAACCGTTTTAGTCGCTAAATCGACTGATACTTGCTCAACTCCAGCTAAAGCGTCTAATTTGCTGTGCACGGCTGAGCTACAACCACCACATTTCATATTTTCTACTGTAAATTTCATCTTAAATCTCTCCACAAGAACTACTTACACCTTAACAAATCACCCGTTGCCGAAGCGAAAGACCTTGCAAACTCTAGCATTCTGTAGACTAGTCACTCATGTTTTAAATCAAAATAGAGCCTAGCTCCAATCGAAACTTAAGCCTAAACACGCTATCCTAATTGAACTTGTTTTTAAGGACTTTGTGCATGACTCAAGCATACAAAATCAAACTGGCCGCCATTGCTAAGGATGAAGGCTTTTACTTGCCCTTGTGGGTATATCATCATCTGCATTTTGGTTTTGATGTTATTGATATTCGAGTTAATGATACGACAGATAATTCTTTAGAAATTTTAAAAAAACTTAAAACAATCTATGGTGAACGGTTACGTTTTAGCCTTGCAGATCAGATAATGGCAGAGTGTCAAACTAAAGGTATTCATTTTCAAACCTATATTTATAAGCAAATTTATCAAGAGACATTATCGGAGGATTTTACACATTTAATCTTTCTTGATATTGATGAATATTGGTGTTCAGCAGATTTTTCAAAAACAATAAAAGATTTTTTAACGCAAGTATCCAATTTTGATGTTTGTATGTTTCAATGGCTTATTGAGCTACCCAATTCTGAGCGAAACATGGAGGATTTTGCTTTTAAATTGATAATGAAAGGTCAAAAAAGTAACCATGTAAAAAGCTTGCTTGATCTCAAAGCAGAAGTTAAAGGAGTAAATATCCATAACTATATCATTGACAAAGGGGATTATATTTTGTCGGATAAAGGTAGGGTTGATTTTGCGGAAGCTAACAAAGATCGAGGTGTTTTGCCGGTAGATTTACATGAGCAGTCAAGATTAACTTTAAGTAATTACTTTGTTTTTCATTTTGTCTTCCGTTCTCAAGATGAATATATAGCCAGTTTATTACGTGGTAATAAACAAAGCGGTGGGAGTTTTTTCCTAAAAAGAAATAGAATTGGCTTTATTCCTACTTATGCACGTAAGTATATTCTACGTTGGATTATTCCAGAAGATAGTTTAATGCCTTATAAGCGTGAATTTTTTAAAATTCTTAAGTTGCTTAAAACTGATCTAATTGAGGCTAGCTCATTTGTTTTAGTTAGAAAGCAGGCTGTATTAGATTATTTAAAAGATGATGTATTCCTTCAGCAAGTCAATGCAAATAAAATGCGTGGCATAGATGAAGGGATTTACCAGTCAAAAAAGATAAATTATTTTATCAAAGCTAAGGTTAGTAATATTTGCTTTGATGAGCAGCTAGGATGCTGTAAGTTTAGTTGTGAAGTCACTAGCGAGCAAGTCGCTTATGAACTCGTCATTACTCGAAGTTTTGCCAAAGAGCCAGTGATCGCAAAAATTCATCTACTTAGCATAGAGCAGCGATCTTCATACGACATTAAGAAATTTTATATTGAAATTGATATTAGTCAATTGACTGATGTCGTTTACAATAAGACGCCTCCTTTTTGCTTGGCTGCGCGAGTAAATAATGAATTGTTTTTACTAGAGATGTATCAATTTCGTGAATTAAGTACCTTAATTCTACCCAAAATTATGCAGATGCGTGGAGCTACATCTAAAAAAGAACTTAAACAGTCTAAAAGCATCTCTCTACAGATGCTCCAAGCTGAAAAGAAAAATTTCTGGCAGAAATTATTTAATAAGAGCTAAACTGAATTCAAAAATATCCTCAGCAGCTTAGTACAATAATTTCCCAAATTACTTTTGATGAATCTAGTTTAATCTACCGCTTTACTTGTGAAATCAGTAGTAAAACTGAGGATTACCAATTATATTTTATGCAAAGCTTCATGCAAATTGTCGTGCCAGCAAAAATAGTTATGTTTAATGAGCGATCTACTAATTTAGGAAGAATGCGTGTATTTAATGTAGAGATTGGTATCAACAATTTAGCTAGAGAGTATTTAAGGATTTTAGCTGCTTACCTTCAGAGTCAAAATTACTCACCATCAACCATGCTTCAAACTTGTGTTTTAGGCGTGGCCATTCGTTATCTAAAATTGCATACCAAGCAGTATCACGATTGCGGTTTTTGTACACAGCCGCTTGGCGGAATACACCTTCAAACTGGAAGCCTAAACGTTCAGCCGCTTGGCGTGAAGGCGCATTTAAGGCGTCGCATTTCCATTCATAGCGTCGATAACCCAAGTCTTCAAACACATAGCGCATCATTAAATACATAGTTTCGGTAGCTGCGCGAGTTTTTTGTAAAGCAGGTGAGAAGTTAATATGCCCCACTTCAATCACACCGTTGGCAGGATCAATCCGCAGATAACTCGCCATGCCCAATGCTTTACCGTCTGGATTTAAAATACTGTAGAAACAGGGGTCTTCACTGTGGGTATTTTTTTCTAGCCAAGTAGTAAAGCTTGGGAAATCTATGAAAGGGCCATAAGGTAGATAAGTCCAAATACGGTTTTCTTGGTCAGCAGTAAATGCAGTATATAAATCTTGAGCGTGCTGTAAACTCAAGGGTTCAAGTCGGCAATATTGACCGCTTAAGACTGGAAAGCTGGGTGCAGGTTTAGCTTGCCAATTCACAGAATAACCAATTGCTTGACCGAGTTCATTGTAGTCTTGGGGCTGAGTGTTAGGCTGCATCAGGTACTCGCTTTATAAGCTGGGTTGTTGACGGGTGACAGAGTGAATACTAGCACTCCCTGAGGCTAAAGCATCAATATTCAATAGCTCGATTTTGCGTTCAGGATAGGCAGCTTGTAAGGCGCGGCGTGCTGCATTATCAGTTAGCACATCACCAAATTCTTGCATTAAAACAGCCTTATTGCACACATAAAAACCTAAATAACTGGAAGCAAAATCAGAGCCAATGAATTCAACACGTGCGCCTTTGGGTTTATTTAAGGTAATTACCTCTAACCTTTGGCCATTTGCATCGGTGGCATGGTTAAGGATTTCTTGGTGACGCAAAGTAATAGCATGTTCTTTAAAAGCTGGGTTGGGTTCATGGCTAACCAAAACCTTACCCACTTGCACAAAACGGGCGTAATAGTCGGTGCGGCGCTCAGCTAAATTGCCGGTAGGATTACCCGGCAGCCAAATCACTTTTTTTAACCCCATTAAGCGCTTTAAACGAGATTCAATTTGGACCTTGGTTAAATCACTGTTTCGCCCCTGATAATAAACACTGCTCTCGGTCAAAATGGCAGTGCCTGCACCATCTACCTCAAGGCTACTGCCATCCAGTTCAAAATCAGCCTCTACTAATTCAGCTTGTAGTTGCTTTGCCATAAACTCAGCTAGCTTAATATCGCGACTATATTCTGTTGGCGCATCCCAACCGCTGAAGTGCATATCAATTGCCTGTAATTTTCCTTCAGGATTGAGCAGTAAACTAGGTGTGGTATCGCGTATCCAGATATTATCTAGAGGTCTCTTCACATAGGTGACAGCCCCTGCATAGAATTCTTGAGCACGTTCAAATTCTCTCGGGCGCACTAACAAAGAAACTGGCTCGTATTTAGCGATGGTTTGGGCAATTAGCACTAGGTTTTTGCGAATAGCAGGTAGAAATTTTTCCGGCCAAAAGCGCAGATTTGCCCCATGAGCCATCCAAGTGGAATGATGTTTGGTATATTCGGCGGGTAGGGTAAAGGTATTATCTTCAGCGGAGAGGGAAAGTAACAGCCAAGTTAAACTGCAAGCGAGACTAGTTTGGAGAAATTGGCGGCGATTGAATGTTTTCACGTTAGCCTGCGGTATTTTTTTCGACCCAACGTTGGCTGCCATCGTTTAAAGTTTCCTGTTTCCAAAATGGAGCTTGATGTTTAAGATCCTCCATAATTTGGCGACAAGCTTCAAAACTTGCGCGCCGATGGTCTGACCATACAGCTACAAGTACAATTGGCTCAGCCGGAATCAGTGTACCCACCCGATGGATCAGTAGAACGTGATTTAAGCCCCAATCAGTACAAGCCTTATCTACTAATTGCTGCAAATGTTTTTGTGTCATCGCAGGATAATGCTCCAAGCGCATCGCCTGCACTAGGTCGCCTGCATTAAAGTCGCGCATCGTGCCAACAAATATCGCGTTAGCGCCACTTTGCTGCGCATTGAAACTCGGTTGTTGTTGAAAGACTTGAATGGCTTGCCAAGGATCAAATGCAGTGTCCGTGATAGTAATTTCAATCATCTTAGCCACCAGTCACGGGTGGAAAAAAGGCTACTTCATCACCATCAGCGAGTAAAGTGTCAGCATCACAGTATTCTTGGTTGCGTGCCACTAATACATTGGTCGGGAATTCGGTCTGTGTAGTTTGTTGCCAGAGCTGCTGGGCGCTTAAACCTGCCTGCCAAGCGGTGTGTACTTGGCTTAGCCCAACCTGTTCTTTTAAGCTCGCAAAAAATAAAGTTTTGATACTCATAACACCTCCGTGATTAGTGGGACTATAACCCATTCTACTGAGGCTTCAGAGTTTTATCTGCTGATTAGTCACTGCTTGAAACCAATCTGGATCATGGCTAGCAACCATGAGCATTAAGCCTTGGTGTTTGAGATCTTCCAACATTTCCAGAGTTAATAAACGCGCGCTGTGATCCATATTGGCCGTAGGTTCATCTAATAATAAAGCACTGGGTTTGCGCAATAAAGCACGTGCCATCGCTAAACGCTGAGCTTCACCACCTGAGAGTTGCTTGGCCTTATTGTTAAGCAATGCGCTTAAGCCAGCCCAAGCTGCTACCTCTTCAATTTGCTGAGTTTGCTCAAGACGCGATAAGCCACGGGTTAAGGCAAAGGCTAAATTATCCCAAACACTGCCTTCAAATAAGTAGGGCTGCTGATGCAAATAAAGAATTTGGCGCTGTAAGTGTGGTCGATAAGTTCGCCAAGTGTAGCGGCTTTGGTCAACTTGAATTTCACCACTATCGGGCTTATCCAAGCCTGCCAAAATGCGCATCAAGGTGGTTTTGCCTGCCCCATTTTTGCCAGTGAGCAGCAGGCACTGGCCGGTAGTTAGTGGCACTTCTAAATCTGTAAAGAGTAAACGCTTGCCATAATGCTTACTGAGATTCCGAAACAAGAGTTGCTTCATGCTGCAATGTGGCCTTTACCTTGGAAATAATGCAGTAAGAGATTCAAGATGAAGGCTAACAATAAAAGTACTAAGCCTAAAGCAATCCCTTGCGCGAATTCGCCCTTGCTAGTTTCTAAAGCAATCGCGGTAGGAATATTGCGGGTGTAATGCAGGATATTTCCACCGAGCATCATTGATGCGCCCACTTCGGCAATAATCCGGCCAAAAGAGGCTAGTAGGGCAGACATTAAGCCAAAACGCACTTCATACATCAGTGTCCAAATTGCGCGTATTTTGGAAGCGCCGAGCATCCGAGCAGTCTCCCAAGCGCGTCGATCCGCAGCCTGTAACGCTGTATGTGCCATCGCGACTAATAAAGGAAAAGCCAGCACAATTTGCCCAATAATCATGGCAGTTTGGGTGAATAGCAAACGCCACTCACCTAAGGGGCCACTGCGTGAAAGGACTAAATATAAAGTTAAGCCTACTACGACCGCTGGAATAGCAAGAGCGGTGTTGGTCATAGCAATCAGTAAACGTCGTCCCGGAAAATTGCCAAAGGCTAGTAAGAAAGCCATGAGAATAGCAGGTGGAGTTGCGAGTGCAATCGCGATGAGGGAAACCCTGAAGGAAATCAAAATGATTTCCCACAGGTCAGGGTCGCCACTGATTAGCAGTTGGATAGCTTGCCAAGTGGCGCTACTGATTGAGGCCATGAATAGATATATTAGTTAGTTTTGACGGGTTCATTGGCAGGTTTAGCTTCAGCCGCATCAGCACTCGGTGTGAATAAAGCTTGCCCGTTTATTTTATAATCACCAATCGCTTTTTGCCCTTCCACAGAAACCAGCCACTCAATCAATGCTTGCGCACCCGCATGATTGACATCGGGATAGCGTTTTTGGCTAACTGCAATTATGCCATAAGGATTCATTAGAGTTTTATCGCCTTCTAACACAATTTTGAGCGGTGATTTATCCATGGTGGCTAACCAAGTTCCACGGTCGGTGAGTGTATAGGCTTTTAATTCACCACTCATTTGCAGGACTTCGCCCATGCCTTGACCGGCTTCACGATACCACTCACCTTCAGGTTTTACACCGGCTTTTTCCCACAGTTTTTTCTCCATTTTGTGCGTGCCAGAGTCGTCACCACGCGAAACGAAGGGAGATTTAGTCTCAGCGATTTGCTTTAAAGCATCGGCCGTAGTTTTAGTATCTTGCACTTTTGCGGGATCTTCTGCGGGGCCAACGAAAATGAAGTCGTTATACATGACGGAATAGCGCTTATCTCCGAAACCCGCTTCGACGAACTTATCTTCATCAGCACGCGCATGGACTAGCACGACATCCACATCACCATTTTCACCAAGCTTTAAGGCTTTACCTGTACCAACCGCTGTCACTTGTACTTCATAGCCGGTTTTCTTTTGGAAAGCTGGGAGTAATTCATTTAATAAACCAGAGTCTTGGGTGCTGGTGGTGGTTGCCATTTTGAGAATAGGGTTTATAGGCTTTTGCTCATCTGCGAACACTGGCAGGATTAAACAGGTAGACAATAAAATAGCTGAGGTCAATTTACGCATATTTCAATCTCCTCTCTTGAGTGCGTTTAATAATGACTTTGACTCTAGGATAGAGTACCTCTACCAAGGTAGGTGTCCGGTAGGGTAATCTCGCGAGGCTATTGTAATGAGTTCTCGATTCAGGCGACAAGGCTTGTGTAATCGGCTTGGTGAATATCAAACTTAATTGGTTAGGTCTAAGGAGTGAACATGATGTCCTACCGAATTAAAAAACTAGCTACTAGTGACGAAGCTTTGATGCGAGCTATGTTGGATATGTTTGGTCAAGCCTTTGAGGACGTGGATACCTATAGCACTAAACAACCTGACAGTAGTTATCTGCAAAAACTGTTAAGTAGTGATACTTTCATCGCTATCGCCGCAATAGACCAACACAAGGTGGTAGGTGGTTTAGCCGCTTATGTACTGCACAAATTCGAGCAGGCTCGCAGTGAAATATATATCTATGATCTGGCCGTAGCCGAAAAGTATCGACGCCAAGCTATAGCCACGGCTTTGATTCAAAAATTGCAAAGTATTGCCCACGAATACCAAGCTTATGTGATGTTCGTGCAGGCCGATTTAGTTGATGAGCCAGCAATTGCGCTATATACCCAACAAGGAATCCGTGAGGATGTATTACACTTTGATATTCCAGTAATGCAGGATAATTAGATGGTAGCACCTCAAGAGTCTAGTTTATTAGCTGAGCTAACTGCTTTAGAGCAGGAGCTACATCATCCAGGGAAAACCTGCTCATTAGCACGGCTGAATCAACTATTACATCCAGAGTTTCACGAAATTGGCCGCTCGGGGCGTGCTTATGATCGTGTCACCGTAATAAAGTTTTTACACCACCAAATGAAAAGTCCGTCTGTGGTCTCTGATCGGTTTGCAGTGCAACGCTTAGCACCACAAGTTGTGTTGTTGACGTTTCGCTCAGTGAATGCGTTAACAAGTGGACAGAGAGAGTTTGCTTATCGCTCGTCAATTTGGATCAAAAGCAATGAGCAGTGGCAGTTATTTTATCATCAAGGCACGCCCGCCGCTGAGTCTTGGTAGGTTGCTATGCAAAACCCACCCTAAAAGCAGGTGGGTGCTAAGGGCAAATACTTAAGGTCTATTCACTTTTCGGGGTAGGTTTTTTCGCTTTAGGAGCAGCTTTAGGTTTAGCAGCCGGTTTCTCTGCTTTGCCTTCTTCCTCTGCCTGTGTAATCGAACCCGATTTAAATAAAAACTCTTTTAAAAACTCATCTATCTTCGGATCTTTGCGGCGAATCCATTCCAGCACCATCGCAGCATGCTCTTTTTCTTCATCGCGGTTATGTTCAAGGATGGCTTTCAGGTCTTTATCTTTGCAAGCATCAACGCGTTGGTTATACCAATCGACAGCTTCAAATTCTTCCATTAAGGATTCAATCGCCCGATGCATATCGCGGGTGGCATCTGATAATTCTTCAATCGGTTCGTGATAACCTTCGTGGGACATAGGCTACTCCTCTAGTTGTAGATATCAGTTAGGCTAGCACGCACTTTCTGAATTTGCCAATCCTTGGCGAATTTGCAGACCTGACTTGAAGTAATAGTACTAAATTGTGGAGTCATGTTTTATGTTGGCTGCCATCATTTCATATAAAGTTTGAGTTCTTTCCAATCTTCTTTGTTGCCTTCAATCATAATCGGTGTCCCATGTTTGGGTTTAAGGCGCACAGTGAAGCGTGTCTTCTTGGCTAAGAAATACATAGGAATGGAAATCAAAAGGCCGATAACGGTGAGCGAGAGCACAACCATGATGATCCACTGCTCAACGCTATGAAAATTTTTATTGCTGAGTACTTCAAATGCAGCTACATCCTGAGGTAGGCGGTATGACTTAACGACCATCAAGCGTGCATGCACTTCAAGCGTTGCATTGTCGTGATTAATCTTAACTTGGCTACCCGCTAAGTCGCCTTCAATAATTCGCATCGCTTATCCCTTGTTATATTAGCCAACTAAGTACTAGTTTACTGACTCAAGCGCTGTTGTTCAAAAAAACGCTGGTTTAAACTGGCGAGTTTCTACCTGTTCTTCCTAAGGACTTTATAATGCGTTTATGCCAGTCTTTCCACTTACTAGTGAAGCATAATCAACGTTTTAGTCTAGAGTGCCCATGATGCCTTGGAAACCAATACTCGCTGTAACACTAGGTGCAGCTTTAGGAGCTTTGCTACGCTGGCAATTAGGCCTACGTTTGAATGCTTGGTTTCCCCTTTTGCCGCCCGGCACATTACTTGCAAACTTAATTGGGGCTTATGTGATAGGTGTCGCGCTGGCTATATTTGCGCAAATGCCGAATCTTAGCCCTGAATGGCGTTTACTGTGGATTACGGGATTTTGTGGTGGTTTGACAACGTTTTCAACCTTTTCTGCGGAAACTTTCAATCTATTACAAACGGGGCGCGTACTTTGGGCTTTAGGCTTAGTTTTAGTACATGTGCTAGGTTCTGTACTCATGACTTGGCTTGGCATTTTGACTTGGCAATGGCTACGACTACCTTAAAACCTAGCAGAAGTTTAAGCTTGTTTTAAGATTGACAAGCGAGTTATTAACCGATTTACTGCATTGCACCACCAACTAAATCGTCCGGCTCAGCGATGGAAGCCCGGAACTGGAGTCTGATATGACAGATGTCGCCGTGAATGCCCGCGAGGCCTTGCACCGCCTACGTGAAGGCAATGAGCGTTTTGCCAATAATGTGCGTAGCCTCGATTCACTCCTTAGCCATACTCAACGTGCTGCCTTAACTGCAGGACAAAATCCGTTTGCGATTATTTTAGGTTGCTCGGATTCGCGAGTACCGGCTGAGGTCGTGTTTGATCAGGGCTTAGGAGCCTTATTTGTGATTCGGGTTGCGGGCAATGTGGTTGCTCCTTCACAAATCGGTAGTATAGAGTTTGCTGCAACTCAATATGGCACACGTTTGGTGATTGTGATGGGGCATACTCAATGTGGTGCGGTAAATGCAACTTTAACGGATCTGCGTAATAAAGAGCAGAATCCATCTTCTCATCAACGTTATATTGTCGAGCGGATTGCTCCAGCGGTTGCTACCTTGATGGAAACCAATCTTAAAGATGATCCTGAGGCACTAATTCGTCACGCAGTCCGTGCGAATATTCGGATGGCGACTAGTCATGTGCGGCATGGCTCAGAAATTTTAGAAAAGCTCATCGCGCATGATGGCTTGATGGTAGTAGGTGCTGAGTATTCTTTAGAAACCGGCAAAGTTGATTTCTTCGACGTGCCGAATGAGCCGTTTACCTCAATTTAATTTTCAGTAGAAGCCTAGCAGCACAATTCTGCTGCTAAGCTGCTAGGATTATTTAGAGATTATCAGAAGCAAAATCAGCTAAGCGTGAACGCTCACCCCGTTGTAAGGTAACATGCCCACTATATTCCCAACTCTTAAAGCGATCCACCACATAAGTTAAGCCAGAAGAGGTTTCGGTTAAGTAGGGTGTATCAATTTGCGCGATATTGCCTAAACAGACGACTTTGGTTCCGGGGCCCGCACGGGTAATTAATGTTTTCATTTGCTTAGGTGTTAAATTCTGCGCCTCGTCGATAATGATATAGCGGTTGAGGAAAGTACGGCCGCGCATGAAATTGAGTGATTTGATTTTAATCTTACTCATTAAAAATTCATCAGTTGCGCCGCGCGCCCATTTACCACCGCTAGTCGGTTGGGTTAGCACTTCAAGATTATCCATCAGCGCCCCCATCCACGGAGCCATTTTTTCCTCTTCAGTACCGGGCAGGAAACCAATGTCCTCACCGACAGGCACTGTTACCCGCGTCATAATGATTTCTTTATAGAGTTGTTCATCTAGCATTTGGGCTAAACCTGCAGCGAGGGTCAGCAAGGTTTTACCGGTACCCGCAGCTCCGAGCAAAGTCACCATATCAATATCAGGGTCCATCAATAGATTGAGGGCAAAATTCTGCTCACGATTGCGGGCATTAATCCCCCAAACCGCATGGCGGGTGTCGGTGTAATTATGGATGGTTTCGACGATTACATGATCACGTTTGATTTCACGCACAATGGCTTGAAAACCATTATCGCCCGCAAGGCTAATGAATTCACCTGGTTGCCATTCTTCAGTCAATGGCCCTTGTAACCGATAGAAAGTGTGACCTTGCTCTTTCCAAGAATGCATATTTTTGCTGTGTTCTTCCCAGAAGTTTTCAGGCAAATCATGAAAACCGCGAGGTAAAAGGTCAGCATCTTCGAGCACCTGATCATTAAAATAATCTTCGGCTTTGAGATTAACGATATTAGCCTTGATCCGCAGATTAATATCTTTGGAGACCAAAATCACATCACGCTCTGGATAGCGATCACGCAGTTTTAGCGCAACGCCCAAAATCGCATTATCGGGCGAGTTGCTGGGAAGATTTGGCGGTAGTGTAGTTTCAATCAGTTCGGTTTGAAAAAACAAGCGTCCATGTGGATTTTTACCATTACTAAAAATTTGGTTAGCATCCAGCGACAAACCGTTTTCGAGTGAGCTGTCCCCTGCGGCTTCAATGAGATCGTTTAAAAAGCGACTGGCTTGGCGGACATTACGGGCGACTTCAGACGCCCCTATTTTGTTTTTATCTAATTCTTCCAGTACTACCATGGGCAAGAACACATCATGTTCATGGAAGCGGAACAGGGCAGTGGGGTCATGAATTAAGACATTGGTATCGAGGACAAACAGGCGTCTATCATGAGTATGTTGAGGATGTGCTGGAGTCATGCGTTTTCCGTATAGTCATTATTAAAGCGCTTGAGCCGCTGCTAATACTTCAGCTACATGTCCTTTTACGCTAAGTTTGCGCCATGCGTGCCGGAGTATACCTTGCTGGTCAATCAAGAACGTGCTGCGTTCTATGCCGCGTACTTGTTTGCCATACATATTTTTCATTTTGATGACATCAAACAACTGACAAATCTGCTCCTCTGGGTCTGCGATTAATTCAAAAGGAAAGTTCTGTTTAGCTTTAAAATTTTCATGTGACTTTAAACCGTCACGGGAAATACCAAATATATCTACGCCCGCCGTCTGAAACTCAGCATAATGAGCACTAAAATCCAAGCCTTCTGTCGTACAACCGGGCGTACTATCCTTAGGATAAAAGTACAGCACCAGCGCCCGTTCGCTACGGAAATCGGATAGGCGGAAGGTCTTGCCAGAAGTCATGGCCGCTGAAAAATCAGGGACGGGCATACCTTCGGTGGGAATAGTCATGGTTTCTTATCCTTGTCTTTAACCAGTTAAAAAATAGAGTTGCTATTCATTTAACTGGAGTTTGTCATCATAGATTCATCAATCATAGATTATGGTTACGCTCTTCTTGATATCAAGTATCCGCACGGACATAAACTGAATACCTCTACCCACATGAGCACATCATCTTTTACGAGTCCGCAGTATTTCATTAATCGCGAACTCAGCCTTCTGGCATTTAATCACCGCGTCTTAGAATTAGCTCAAGATCAAAGCTTGCCACTCTTAGAGCGCCTGCGTTTTTTATGCATTTCTAGCTCAAACTTGGATGAGTTTTTTGAAGTGCGCGTCGGTAGCCTACGCCAGCAACAAGCTTTGGGTTTAACCCAAGTCGGTACTGATGGCTTGGAGCCGCATGAGGTCTTGGATGAAATTGCAGTGCGTGCGCATGCTCTCGTTGCTCAGCAATACGAGGTTTTGAATCAAGTGCTGATTCCAGCCTTGATGCAGTCAGGTATTTGTTTTATTCGGCGTAATAAATGGAATGAAGCACAGCGCGAATGGTTATCCGATTATTTCGATCATGAATTAATGCCACTGCTTAATCCTTTAGGCTTAGACCCATCACATCCCTTCCCTAAAGTTATTAATAAAAGCCTAAATTTCATTGTTGAGTTGGATGGCGTTGATGCCTTTGGGCGCGAGATTAATGCAGCGATTGTGCAAGCCCCGCGTGTGTTACCACGGATTATTCGCTTGCCAGAAGAGATAGCTCCAACTCCTGATAGCTTTGTATTTTTGTCTTCGATTTTGCATGCGTTCATTGGACGCTTATTCCCCGGCATGACGGTAGGTGGTTGTCACCAATTCCGCATTACCCGCAATAGTAATATGTATGTGGATGAGGAAGAAATTGATGATTTATTGAAAGCCATGAAAGGAGAGCTTGCACAACGTAATACAGGTACTGCTTTACGCTTAGAGGTTTCTGATCACTGCCCACAGGAAAATGTGGATTATCTACAGCGACACTTTCACTTGAGGTTGCAAGAGGTCTATCGTGTGAGCGGTCCCGTGAATCTGAATCGACTGCAGACTGTCTTAGATTTTGTAGACCGTCCTGAGTTGCGCTTTCGTCCTTTTCAGCCCGGGGTATTGCCTGCTTTAATGACCGGTAAGCGGGATATGTTCCGCCAGATTCGAGCGGGAGATGTTCTATTGCATCAGCCTTTCCAATCGTTTCAGCCAGTGCTGGATTTTGTGGCACAAGCGGCACGTGATCCCGATGTATTAGCCATTAAAATGACCTTGTATCGTACTGGCAAAGATTCAGTATTAGTCAAGAGCTTAGCGCGCGCTGCACGAGCCGGTAAGGAGGTTACGGTGGTCGTGGAATTACGTGCACGTTTTGATGAGGAAGCGAATATCGCCCTAACCAGTCGCCTACAAGAGGCCAATGCGCATGTGGTTTATGGCGTCGTCGGTTATAAAACCCATGCCAAACTCTGCTTAGTGGTACGTCGAGAGCAAGGTAAGTTAATGCGTTATGCGCATTTAGGCACTGGTAATTACCATGCAGGTACGGCTAAGGCTTATACCGATTTCAGCTTGTTCACTTGTCGCCCGGAAATGACTGAGGATATGCATCGTATTTTCCATATGCTCACTGGGCTTGGACATATTCGACACTTAAACTGTTTATTGGAATCTCCCTTTCATTTACATCAAAGCATGTTGCGTAAAATTGAGCGCGAAATTACCCATGCCAAGGCTGGTAAGTCAACGCATATCATGGCGCGGATGAATGCTTTAATTGAGCCACAAGTGATTAGCGCTTTGTATGAAGCATCGGGCGCAGGTGTACAAGTCGATTTAATTGTACGCGGCGTATGCTGTTTACGCCCGGGGATTCCGGGTGTTTCTGAAAATATTCGGGTGCGTTCAGTGATGGGGCGCTTCTTGGAGCATCCACGAGTGTATTACTTTAAAAATGCGGGTGAAGAGGAAATGTATTGTTCCAGTGCTGACTGGATGCCACGCAATTTTTTCCGTCGTGTTGAAGTGGCCTTTCCAATTTTAGACGAAGGCTTACGTAAGCGGGTATTCAATGAAGCCTTTGGCTTGTATTTGCAAGATAATACCCAAGCTTGGGTTTTAGATGCAGAAGGGCAATATGCGCGTTTAGAGCCAAACTTGCACGAATTACCCTTGGCGGCTCAGGAGGTTTTAATGGCTTCTTTGGGGGCAGATGCTGCTTATGGCGGACGCTTGTTAACAGAACAAGCCAGTACGATGCATTAATTGGCGTGGAATTGAGTGAGTACGCCTGAATTTAGACTTTGGAATTTGGCTCTAGCCAGACCCCCTCTAGCTAGAGCCTATCCATATGACTTAATGGCAGCGTTGGTATTGTAATTGGAAGACCATGCCGTTATTTAAGTCTAATGAATCCACGCTAATTGAGCTGTTATTCGTTTTAGTCATAATCCGCGTTTGGATGCGCAAGTTCACATCTTGACCGCAATGTGCAAAGCTATTGCTGGAAGTCGTTAGGCTATCACGCTCGGTGTATTCACGCCCGCTCGCTGCATTGAAGGGTGTAACTAAGCTTGGACCTACTTCGCCCGCGAAGAAATAAGAGCGGCGCAAATCAGCTCGGCCTTCAACGAAACCGCGATAGTCAGCGGTGACTAAGGAGACTTGGAAGCCATTAGGCACGTGTACCGGTACGGCGATATTACAAGTCTTGTTACCCGGATCAGCTGAGTAGGCATCAAATAAAATAGTCAGGGTTTGTCCATCAGGAGTAATCGCAAAATCAGTCGTGTCGGCTGGGCAACCAGAGCCAGCAATGGCCGGTGCTTGGAAATAAACGACGTCTTGGTTGGCAGTCGCGACATTCGTTTGGCTCAGGATCACAGTCAGTAAAAGACTCGTTACAAGGGTTAACTTCTTCATCGGGTAGTCCTTCTTATTGCATTTTATAGCTGATCAATTTAAAAGTTTTGTTTGTTAAGTTGCCTAGCAACTGCGGTGATCGTCTGCATCACTCTGTTGCTGATCTTGCCAAGTACTGCATACAGCGGGCATCCCTAAGATTAAGTAAAGCTGCTTGTAAATTTACTCCCTTAAATAGGGGAGTGGTGTGAGTGCGCTTTTTTGGATAGTGGTAGGTAGAGCTTGAGAAGATAGAATAAAAAAGCGCTCCTACCAACGGTTAGGAGCGCCAAGGATGGAACTATGTGAGCAATTCAGTTAGGTGCAGATTAGAGTAAGCGCTTAATTACATTTTCTGTATTGCAGTTGGAAAATCATGCCATTGTTCAAGTCTAAAGAGTCAACACTGATAGAACTGCTATTGGTTTTAGTACGAATCCGGCTATTGATACGTAAGTTTACATCTTGACCACATTTAGCAAAGGATTCGCTCATAGTTACTAAATTGTCACGTTGAGTATACTCTTTACCACCAGAGGAGCTAAGTGGGGTTACCAAAGAGGGGCCAGTAGCACCAGCAAAGAAGTAAGAGCGGCGTAATTCAGCACTACCTTCAACAAAACCACGATAGTCAGCAGTCATCAAGGATACTTGGAAGCCATTGGGGACATGCACTGGCACAGCGATATTACAGGTCACATTGCCTGGATCAGCACTAAAGGCGTCAAATAGGATAGTTAAGGTTTGTCCGTCAGGAGTAATCGCGAAATCAGTAGTACCTGCAGGGCAACCAGAACCTGCAATCGCAGGAGCTTGGAAGTAAACAGAATTATTGCTGGGTGCTGCTGAAACAGATTGGCTTAAAGCAGCAGTCACTAATGCAGAGGCTAATACGGTTAAAGTTTTCATTGCAAAACCCTCTTATCAAATATCAAAACTGATTAACTTAAATTTTTTTGGTCTGCAGTATCTGGCTGGTTTCGCCTGCTGTTCTGCATCACCATGAAAGTTATTCTGCCGATTTCAACTGAGGTTGTGCATCCCTTAGATAAGTATCGGTCTAGTTGGTAGCATCCCCTAAATAGGGGGCATGAGCGCTATCGCTTTGGCTAGCTTGCTCAAAAAGTTTTGCCTTTCTGTTGATGAAGGACTAGTTTTTGTTGAGCTGGAGTATTTCCTCATAGTAACTCCAAGTTAATTGTGCATCTTCCTCCGTCATTTTTTGTAAGGCTTGACCTAGGCTGACCATCACATAATCACCGACTTGCACTGGCTCAGCTAACATGACTAAACCTACTGTTCGTTCTTCTGCTTGAGCTACACAACGTGCGCTTAAGCCATGCACATCGATAGTAATAATTTGCATCGGAATCGCTAAACACATACCTAAAGACCCTGTTCTTGTATCTATTTATGAATATTAGAATTTAGTAATTTTCTTTTATTGATTTAGGGCAACTACCTCTTAAAAACTCAAGCGTATGATGAAGTTAACAGAATAAATGAGGGAGCTTTATGTTAGTGCTCGGTATTGGCAATAACTTACTGCAAGATGAAGGTATTGGTATTCATCTCCTTCAGTATTTGGAAGCACAGTATCCAAATCTGCCAAATGTTAGCTATCTGGACGGTGGCACGCTCAGTTTTACCCTAGCGAGCGAAATCGAATCTCACACGCATTTGCTGGTATTGGATGCTGTGGAATTAAATGCACCGCCCGGTACAGTGTGCTGTTTCCGCAATCAGGCAATGGATGAGTTCTTAGGCACAGCTAAACGCAGTGCGCATGAAGTCGGTTTATTAGACCTATTATCAATCGCTCGCCTTGCGGATGCCTTACCGCGTGAACGCGCTTTAATTGGCATTCAATACGCCACCTTTGCTTGGGGTTTAGAACTCACGCCTACTGTAGCTGCCAGTATTCCCCGTGCTGCCGAACAAGCTGTGCAATTGTTACAAGAATGGCAAACAGAGATGCAGTTCGCGCCTGCATCATTTTCTTAGGGAGGATTTTTTATGGTCGTGACTGGCAATCTCAAACCTGTTTTACACGAAATTCGTCACGCCTTGCAAACTTTAATTGAACAAGGTCAACCCACAATGCTGGATTTAAATGGCATTCCCTTTAGCCCTAGCGAATTAGCAGAACTCGAAACGTTTTTAGGGCAAGGAGAAATTGCGCTTGAACTGGATGTTTTGGGAAAAACGCGTATTCAAGAGTGCAGTTACGCGGGGGTCTGGCGCATTCAGCATTTCAATGAACAAGATAAGCGCATCGGTTACTTTATTGAAGTGGATCACGTTCCGGAAATCTTACGCTCGCAATCTGACGATATGCGGGAAGGGTTAAAAACCCTGTCGGGCATTTTGGCAATGGAAACTGAGGTGACAGATGACTCAATTTAATATGCCCACAGTGGGCGAACAGTTACGCGAAAATGGCATTTCACGCCGCGCTTTTCTAAAGTTTTGTGGCTTATTAGCTTCCAGTATGGCTTTAGCGCCCAGTATGATTCCGAAATTAGCGGAAGCACTGGAGAAAGCCACCCGTCCTTCGGTGATTTGGCTGTCATTTCAGGAATGTACGGGTTGTGCAGAATCCATTACACGGGCGCATAGCCCCAGTTTAGAAGGCTTAATTTTTGATACGATTTCCTTAGATTATCAACACACTTTACAAGCCGCAGCGGGGGAGGCTGCTGAGCAAGCGCGTGATGAAGCGATGCAAGCCAATTATGGTAAGTATGTGCTGATTGTGGATGGCTCGATTCCCCTTGGCAATGCAGGCTATTCGACCATTGCAGGTGTGAGCAATCTGGATATGCTGAAACAGGTTGCGAAAGGCGCGGCAGCCATTATTGCCTTAGGAACCTGTGCGGCGTATGGCGGTTTACCACAAGCGAATCCTAATCCGACAGGGGCAGTAGCGGTTGCCGATATTATTAAAGATAAGCCAATTATTAATGTGCCGGGTTGCCCGCCGATTCCGGTGGTGATTACCGGTGTGATTGCCCATTTCTTAGCGTTTGGCTTGCCCGCCTTAGATCATTTAGGTCGCCCTAAAGCCTTTTATGGGCAAAATATTCACGACCGTTGTTATCGCCGTCCGTTTTATGAGCGTGGTTTATTCGCCGAAACCTTTGATGATGAAGGTGCAAAACAAGGCTGGTGTTTATATAAGTTAGGTTGTAAAGGCCCGATTACCTATAACGCCTGTGCCACGACCAAGTGGAATGATGGCACGAGCTTTCCGATTGAATCTGGGCATGGTTGCATTGGTTGTTCTGAACCGGGCTTTTGGGATTTTGGCGGCTTATATAACCCTGTGTCTTTACCCAGCAGTTTATCCAGTCAGCACGTAGTGTTTGCCACGGGTATTGGTGTCGCAGCGGGTGTGGCGATTGCTGCTTTAAATAAACAAGCCAAGCAACAAGCTAAACAAACGCGTGAACCCGTGAATGTGGATCAGTTAAATCGGGAGGTGCAGCTATGAGTGATGTGCTGTTTTTACAGTGGGTCAAAGGCCCGTTGTTTAGTATTGCGGTCATGATTTTCGTGATAGGCGTAGTGCTGCGCTTGGCCGAAATTCTGTCATTGGGTCGGGCGAAAAATTTAGCTGTCCCGAAAGGCAATCCCAGCCTAGGCGGTTGGCGGGAAATTGGGCGGCGCTTTAAAGTTGATCAAGGGACATTCCAACAAAATAAGATTACCGTCATCGCGGGTTATGTGTTTCATGTGGGCTTGTTTATCGTCATGTTTTTACTCGCCGCGCATATTGCCTTAATCAAACATAGTTTAGGGGTTAGTTGGCCGAATTTGCCCACGCCAGTAGTCGATATGGCAGCGGTGTTAAGTATGCTGGCATTGGTAGTATTGCTGATTGATCGCTTATCGCAGCCAGTTAAACGCTTTTTGTCACGGCGCAATGATTACCTCGTATGGGTAGCCACGTTCTTGCCCTTACTTACCGGTTATATGACCTATCACCATTTATGGTTATCGCCGCAATGGTTATTGGGTTTGCATATTTTGAGTGTCGAAGCCTTATTAGTGCTGTTTCCGTTTAGCAAATTAATGCATACCTTTACACTGTTTTTATCCCGTTGGTATAACGGCGCATCAATGGGTTTACGTGGAGTAAAATCATGAGCGAATTAAGTTTAGAACGGGGTATTAATACCCTGAAAGCGCAGATTGACGCACCGATAGCCAGCTTCTTTAGCTCCTGTGTATCCTGCGGTATGTGTGCCAGCGCTTGCTCGTTTTATACCGAAAACCCCGAACCGCGTTACACACCGATTTATAAACTCGAACCCATGCGTCGTGTGTGGGAGCAAAACTTTACCCTGTTAGGCAAGCTTAAAGTGAAATTAGGCATTGCTAAACCCGTCACCGATGAGATGCTCAGCCAGTGGCAAGAGCTGGTTTATAACACCTGTTCATTATGTGGGCGCTGTTCTTTGATTTGTCCCGTCGGTAATGACATTACCTATATGATTCGTAAATTACGCGAGGGCATGGTGGCGTCAGGGCATGTACCCGAAGGCTTGGTGGGCGCATCCACCCGTGCGGTGAAAATCGGTAGTCCAATGGGGATTAAACTGCCTGCCTTACAAGCACAAGTTAAACACATTGAGAAAGCCACAAACATGCAAGTGCCCTTTGACCTAGAAGGCGCGGAATACTTGCTGATGCTGTCTTCAATGGAAATCATGAATTACCCTGAATATTTAGAAGCAGTGGGCAAGATTCTAACCAATGCGGGTAAAACGTGGACGCTAAGTTCCGAGTGTTTTGAAGCCACTAATTCGGGTATTCAAATCGGCTCGAGTGATATTGCCAAAGAATTGGTGAGTCGCGTGGTGAATGCTGCTGAGAAGCTCAAAGTCAAAACCGTGATTAGCCCCGAATGCGGGCATGCGTATACCGCTTTACGCTGGGAAGGCCCGAATCTAATCGGTCGCCCGTATAGCTTTGCGGCTAAGCATATTGTGGAAGTGTTAGACGAATTACGCGAACAAGGCTTATTACCTACCGAAGGCATGGAAGATGCCAAACTTACCTTCCACGATCCTTGCCAATTAGTCCGGCGCGGCGGTGTGGTACAGCAACCGCGTAATCTCTTAAAACTGGTGGCTAGCAATTTTGTGGAAATGACCGATCATGGCACTTTGAACTGGTGTTGCGGAGCGGGCGGTGGCGTATCCGCCAATGAAGACGCAAACGAAGTCAAAATGAAAGCTTTCCAACGCAAGAAAAAGCAATTAGATGAATTAAAGGTGGATACTTTAGTGACAGCCTGTGCCAATTGCCGCATTCAATTGGAAGAAGGCTTGGAAGAAAACCAAATGGATTTACCCGTGGTGGGTTTAACCGAATTAATTGCCGAACATTTGGTGGAGCGTAATACAATCAATGAGGAGAGCCGCCATGACTGAACGTGTTGTTGTTGACCCTATCACGCGCATTGAAGGCCACTTGCGGATTGAAGCGCAAATGAATGGCTCGACCATTGAGCAAGCTTATTCAGCGGGCACGATGGTGCGTGGTATTGAGATTATTCTGCGCGGACGCGATCCACGGGATGCTTGGGCGTATGCTCAGCGGATTTGTGGCGTTTGTACCTTGGTACACGGGATGGCGTCGATTCGCTCGGTGGAGGACGCGCTAAAATATAGCATTCCGCATAATGCCCAATTAATTCGCAACCTCATGATTGCTGCGCAATATGTGCACGATCATGTTATGCACTTTTACCATTTACACGCTTTGGATTGGGTGGATGTCGTCTCTGCTTTAAAAGCAGACCCGAAAGCTACCTCGGAATTGGCGCAAACCGTATCACCGCATTGGCCAAATGCCAGTACGGGCTATTTTGCCGACCAACAAGCCAAGCTGAAAAAGTTTGTGGATGCGGGGCAATTGGGCATTTTTGCCAAAGCGTATTGGGGGCATCCAGCGTATAAACTGCCACCCGAAGCCAATCTCATGGCAGTTTCGCATTATTTGGAAGCGCTGCAATGGCAACGCGATGTGGTAAAACTGCATACGATTTTTGGGGGCAAAAACCCGCATCCAAACTTTGTAGTGGGGGGCGTACCGTGCGCGATTGATCTGAATTCCGATTCGGCGATTAATGCCAAACGCTTGGCACAAGTGCAAGATATTATTCAGAAAATGCGTACCTTTGTCGATCAAGTGTATGTGCCAGATACGCTCGCCATTGCGGGTTTTTATAAAGATTGGTTTAAGCAAGGTGAAGGCTTAGGCAACTTTATGACTTATGGCGATTTTCCTGAAAAATCGCTTTACGAACCAGAAAGCTGTTTAATTCCACGCGGCGTCATTCTAAATCGGGATTTATCGCGCATTTATCCGGTGGATTTAAATGCCGATGACCAGATTCAAGAATTCGTAGCGCATTCTTGGTATAGCTATAGTGGTGGGCAAACACAAGGCTTGCATCCGTATCAAGGCGAAACCGAATTGAATTACACGGGTCCGCAACCGCCTTATACACAATTGGAAGTCGATAAAGCTTATTCATGGCTAAAATCACCGCGTTGGCAAGGCAAAGCGGTTGAGGTTGGCCCTTTAGCGCGCATGTTAATGTTGTACGCAGGTAATTATCCGCAAGCTAAAGAATTGGTGGATAGCAGCCTGAAAACCTTAGACTTACCCATTGATGCGTTATATTCCACGATGGGACGCACGGCCGCCCGCACCTTAGAAACTAAAATTATTGCGGATAAAATGCAAGGTTGGTTTGATAGCCTGATTGCCAATATCAAAGCGGGCGATACCAAAACTTTTAACGAAACCTTGTGGGAACCTGCTTCATGGCCAAGTCAGGCGCAAGGTGTGGGTTTTATGGAAGCCCCACGCGGTGCATTAGCGCATTGGATTGTGATTGAACACGGTAAAATTGCTAACTATCAAGCAGTAGTACCCAGTACGTGGAATGCAGGCCCGCGGGATGTCAATAATCAAGCAGGTGCGTATGAAGCCTCATTGCAAGGGCATGTGTTACACGACCCTAAACAGCCGGTTGAAATCTTACGTACCATTCACAGCTTTGACCCTTGTATTGCCTGTGCTGTGCATGTGACCGATCCCGAAGGTGAAGAATTGGTGAAAGTACAGGTAAGGTAGATTTTAACTATTCCAAGAATGCTTGCTGCATTAAAAAAAGCGCTCTTAACGTTAAGTAAGAGCGCCAAAGATGGAGATGCGCGAAAAATCAATCAGGAGTGTCTAGAGTAAAACCTATGAATTACATTTTTTGTATTTCAGATGGAAAATCATGCCGTTATTGAGATCTAAAGAGTCAACGCTAATCGAGCTGCTATTAGTGCGAGTACGAATCCGGCTGTTAATCCGCAGGTTTACATCTTGACCGCAGCGGGCAAAGGATTCACTCATAGTTAGCAAGTTGTCACGTTGCAAGTATTCCTTACCGCCAGGGGAGGTCAATGGAGTCACTAAAGAAGGTCCAGTGGAGCCAGCGAAGAAATAAGAGCGGCGTAATTCAGCTTTACCTTGTACGAAGCCGCGATAGTCAGCGGTCATCAGTGAAACTTGGAAGCCATTCGGAACATGCACTGGGATAGCCAGATTGCAAGTTACATTGCCTGGATCAGCACTAAAAGAATCAAACAATACGGTTAAAGTTTGTCCATCTGGCGTGATCGCAAAATCGGTAGTGCCTGCAGGACAACCAGAGCCTGCGATAGCAGGAGCTTGAAAGTAAACAGAGTTATTGCTAGGCGCTGCCGAAGTAGTGCCCGCTGCTAAAGCTAAAGTAGCCGCTGCTATTAGGGTACTTAAAGTTTTCATGATTTTGTCCTCACTACATATCGAAGAATTCGGGATATTTACTGGTGTGTTTTGGGTGGCGTCTGCTTCTATTTGCTTGCCATCTGTTAGCCATAATGCGCTTCACCGAAAACTTTGTGCATCCCCTAGATAAGTATTGAGCTTCTACCTTTTATCCCTTAAACGAGGGAGCTTATTGATGTCAACTTTTTCCGCTGAGATTGAAAGGACTAATCCCCTATTTGAGGGGTACGCAAAGAATGAGTGATCACGTATAAAACATGCTAAATAGAGTTTAAAGACAAGTAATTAGTAAACGATTTGAGGACACACCTTATGACAATTTCACACATCCAGCGGGTGTTTTTGGTCGAAGATGACCAAGGTACTCTGAATCGTTTAGCAGATATTATCCGTACCCAATCCAGTTTAAATTTAGTAGGCATGGCTAGTACTTACACGGATGCTTCTAAATGGTTGGAAAACAATAGCTTAGATGTGTTGCTAACTGATTTGGGTCTGCCAGATGGCAATGGTAAGCAACTAATCGAACAAACTCGTGAGCAACACCCGAAAGCAGAAGTCATGGTGATCTCTCGCTTTGGTGATGAAAATAGTGTGGTGGAAGCGATTAAAGCAGGTGCCAGTGGCTATTTATTGAAAGATGAGCCAGCTACGCATATTGCAGAAGCTATTCAACAATTATTGCAAGGTGGATCACCGATTAGTCCAGCGATTGCGCGCTATATCTTGGATTATTTCCAGCAGGGCGATAGTGGGTCTGCTAGTAGCAGTGAAAATGATGCACTACTGACTCCTAAAGAAAAAATGGTGCTGCAATACATTTCACGCGGCTATTCCAATAAAGAAATTGCTCGTTCTTTAGATATTTCGCCGCATACAGTGGCCTCACATATTAAGCGTATTTACCAAAAATTAGAGGTGAATTCACGTAATGAAGCCGTGTTTGAAGGTTGGCGGATGGGGCAACTGAGTATGTTGCAAAACCAAGCTTCTCAACCTGCGCATAAAGATGCCAAGCAAGTCGCTGAAGCGTTAAAAATGGGTGGCAAAAGCGGTGCAGAAATTCTTGATGTTTTAAAGATGGTTTTTGGCCTAGAGCTTGGACAATGCATTCAATGTTTACAACAACTGCATTATTCAGCCGGTGAAATTTTTGTGGCGGTACGTAAGAGCTTCAATGCAGATGATAAATCGATCATCCAAGCCATGCTGACTCAAGGGTTTAGCCATGAAGAGGCTTTAAAAGCGATGTTAGATCAGTTATAGCGAATGCTCAGATTCATTCGTAAAGGACTGTGCTTTTGAAAAATATTATTGATTTACGGGTAGCCGCTCGCTTGGGTGCGTGGCCGGTTCTGTTGTTAGTAGGCATTTGCTTAGTGCTAGGTTGGCAACTTACCACGGTGCGTTACCAACCACCTGCAGACGGTACTCTAAGCCGGAATAATGCCACGCTTGTGGTGGCTGACCCTGCTGCTTGCCCCTCAAGCATCGACGACAATCTAGCTACTGCGGATATCGCTCTGCCTTTAGCAGACGTTTTAGGTAGTTGTGTGCAACATTCCTTGGAAAAAATTTCTCAAGGTAAAACTGTGAATCTGCCGCATGAGTGGCGTGATGAGTTTGCAGTGATACCGGAGCTAAAAATAGGGCAAGTAGTCTATCGAGTGAAAGTAGCTTTATCCACTGCACCTTCAGGCTTGTGGGGCTTGGTATTACCCGCAACAGGTGGCGATCCGGCTGTATTTGTGAATGGCAAATTGATTGGCTGGGGTGGCAGCTTTCAAGCACCCGTAGCACGGAATACAAACAGACCCTTGATGTTTGCCATTCCACAAGGTTTATTAAATCAAGGCGATAACTACTTTGATATTTATGTGGTGAGTCAACCTGCTAATGCTGGATTTTTGGATCGCTTGGTGATTGGGCGGGCAGAAGTGTTGGAAGCAAGTTATCAGCAGTACCACTTCTTCCGTTCTACCTTGCCACAAACGATTGCATTGGTTGTGTTTGTGTTGAGCTGTGCGATTGGTTTGCTGTGGCTGTATCGCCGCCAAGATATTGAATACGGTTTTTGTGCTTTAGGTGGTTTATTTTGGTCGCTATATACACTCGATCAATTCGTAGTGCATATCGTTGGCAGCTATCGCTTTTGGGATTGGCTGAGTTTAGTGAGTTTAGGTGGTTTAAGTTTAGTCGCCGTGTTTTTTGTGCATCGCTTCTTACACCAACGACATTCCCGCACTGAGCGCACTGTGGTATGGGTTTTTGCTGTCGTAGCGGTTGTCTTGGCCGTCGTGCCTGAAGCTTGGTTTTATAACTTATTGCGCTTGGTAGCTTATCCGCTGATGTGTATGAGCTTGTTATATGTCCTGCTATTTTCAGCGCTTGAAGCTTGGAAAATCCGTAGTGCAGATTTATATGTACTGGTCGCAGCAGGTAGTGTGGTAGCACTGTTAGCTATCTATGACTGGATGGTGATTTTGAATCTGGGGTCGCTGGCTTATGGGCGATTTTTACACTTCGGTGCACCGTTTGTCTTGCTCGCCTTTGGGTGGATTTTGTTACAGCGCTTTGTACGTTCTTTACAGGCCATGGAAAGTTTCAATGCGCAATTGATTGAGCTGAACCAAGAATTAGAAGAGCGCGTTGAAGAGAAGACCCGCAAGATTGCGCAAAGCTATGAAACAATCCGGATTCTGGGGCAGGAGCAAGTGTTATTGCATGAGCGCTCACGGATTATGCGCGATATGCATGATGGAATTGGTGTGTATCTGACTAGCATGTTACGGCAGTTAGAAAGCGGTACGGTGGATCGGGAGCAATTGAGCAATGCTGCTCACAATGCTTTAAACGATTTGCGTCTAATGATCGACTCATTAGGTAGTGCGAGTACCGATTTACCAGCGATGCTTGGCATGTTCCGGACTCGGATTGGCGTCGCTTTAGATGCTTGTGGGGTCGAGTTGGAATGGGATGTAGATGAGTTGCCGCCCTTAACTGATTTTGGGCCAGAGCGTGCACTAAATTTATTAAGAATATTGCAGGAAGCGTTCACGAATGCCTTAAAACATTCAGGTGCTACTTGTATCCGCTTATCTGCTAAGTCGGAAACAAAACCAGAGGGCATAGGTCTAATTAATATCGAGGTCTGTGACAACGGCAAGGGCTTCAACTTAGGTGGAAGTGGCGGTAATGGATTGAAAAATATGCAGTACCGTGCACAAAAAATTAAAGCGGAATTCGCAATCAAGCCAAGTGCTGTCGGTACTTGTCTTGAGATCGGGTTACCCATTAACGGTGTATGAGTGGTTGTAGGTAAGTAAGCCAAAAGATTGAAAAAATAAAGGCTTCTATAAGTTGGTCGTCTATTTTGAGGATTTCGATATGTTTATTCAACGATTTACTAATCAATTAATCTTGTTTGCGGGTCTTGCGTTTGCACCTGTGGTCTTTGCGGCGGATTTGGTGCCGACTAAAGTGGAGTATCAGCATGCCGAAGAAGCGGGTGGTAAAGGCAGTGATGTGATTAAACTCACTGCACCTAAAGCCTGTGCTGTATTTGATGACGCTCGTATTGTGTATACCAAACGGCGCTATGGTCAGGCTAATATCGTCAGTAAGCCGGCTTCTGGTTGTAATCCTGCGGGTGGGCAATGCAAGCTAGAGGTGAAATGGGAGCATGAGCCTGCAGGACGCTTGAATTATCAAGTGGAAATTAATTGGAAGCTGCAATCAAGTTGCTAAGGAGCTAAATTTAAAGCTGCCGCGTAATGCTTGTGTTTCCCTAACTGCATCAAGTAGTATGCTTTGCAGATTTAATCACTGGAGGGACTCCATGTTTCGCGGCAGTATGGTAGCACTGGTCACCCCTATGACCCACACAGGGGGCATTGACGAGCAAGCATTAGAAGCATTAGTAGCATTTCATATCGAAAATGGCACCGATGCTATTGTGGCGGTAGGGACGACTGGCGAATCTGCAACCCTTTCGCACAAAGAACATGGTTATGTCGTGAAGCGAGTTGTACAACTGGTTAATAAACGTATTCCAGTCATTGCAGGTACTGGTTCCAATAGCACGGATGAAGCGATTGAGCTGACTGAAGCGGCTATGCGGGATGGTGCTGATGCCTGCTTGTTAGTGACTCCTTATTACAATAAACCTCCGCAAGAAGGTTTATATCAGCACTATAAAAAGATCGCTGAAGCCGTGGCCATTCCCCAAATTCTTTATAATGTGCCTGGGCGCACCGGCTGTGATTTATTGCCTGAAACTATAGAACGCTTAGCCTCTATCTCTAATATTGTTGGAGTTAAAGAAGCAACCGGCAATATCGAGCGCGCACGTGATATTATGCAGCGCTGTGGCGAGCGTATGGACGTCTATAGTGGTGATGATGCTACGGCGATGGAGCTAATTCTGGCCGGTGGCAAGGGCAATATTTCGGTCACAGCAAATGTCGCACCAGCAGTAATGCATGCAATGTGTAAAGCGGCTCTAGCGGGTGATCGTGAAACCGCCGCGCGCATTGATGCTACTGTAGCTGATTTACATCGTGTTTTATTCTTAGAACCAAATCCAATTCCGGTAAAATGGGCTGTCCACAAACTAGGCTTCGGTAGCGAAAGCTTGCGTTTACCTTTAGTACCTTTATCTGCAGCATTGCGTCCGACTATTTTAGCGGCGATGCAGAAAGCAGGACTTCAGTGCGCATAGGAGCAGCGAGGGTTTATGATCAGCAGTAAAAGAGCACGTAGCACTTCAGTGACTGTGTTTGCTTTCAGTTCAGCAGTTCTTGTGTCAGGCTGTTCTTGGTTAAAAATTGATTCAGTTACAGATACAGTTAATTATCGCGGTAATAGTGGTTCGATCGCGAACTTGGAAATTCCACCGGGACTAACTGCGCCGGCTTTTGATTCTACCTATACGATTCAACGGCCTGTATCAGCTTCGGATGTACCTCCACCTACCCAAACAGCCATTGCTGTAGGGCAAAGTGGGGGGGGCATACCAACCGGTATGGGCGGCTTGAACTCAACGTTAAGTAGTTTGAAAGACGGCAATCCGGTGTTAGCAGTCGAGGGACGCTATGACCAAGTCTGGGCTAAAACGGGGCAGTCTTTAGGGCGAATGGGTTTAACAATTGCAAGTCAACAATATGAGCAAGGCATCTATACGGTGATTGATGCTAATACTGTTGATGAAGATAAAAATGTTGTTAGCCGCTTTATGTCTTATTTAAATTCCAAGATAGGTGACGGCAAAGCGACCGAAGGGGTTAGGTATCGTTTTATTATTGGTGATCGTGGTGAACAAAGTTTAATTGTGGTGAGTGATGAGGCAGGTAAGCCAGTCAACGTTGAAGAGGCTAGTGCTTTATTGGCTCGCCTGAAAACTGAACTTTCTCAATAAATGCTGAGATTTGCCTCTTTAGGTAGTGGCAGCAAAGGTAATGGAACTTTAATAGAATGCGGGTCAACTCGCATTCTTGTCGACTGCGGTTTCACGCTCGCAGAAACTGAACGTCGTTTACAGCGCTTAGGCTGTTCAGCCGATTCGCTTAGCGCTATTTTAGTCACACACGAACATGGCGATCATGCTTTAGGTGTGGGGCGTTTATCCAGACGCTATCAAATTCCAGTCTGTTTAACGGTTGGCACTTGTAAAGCAATCAACGATAAGTCGTTTGCGCAAACTCAGTTTATTAATCTTAAACAGTCTTTTGCTATTGGTGATTTAGAGATCACTCCTTTCTCTGTTCCGCATGATGCACGTGAGCCTTGCCAGTTTATACTTTCAGATGGTGCGATACGCTTAGGCATATTGACTGATACGGGTAGCTATACTGACGCTATGCTTGAGCAACTCAATGGCTTGCAAGGTTTAATGATTGAATGCAATTACGAAACCGAAATGTTGCGTCGTGGCTCTTATCCCTCTGCTTTGAAAGAACGGCTCGAGAGCCGCTATGGGCATTTATCCAATCAGCAAGTAGTGGAGCTACTCAAACAACTTAAGCTCGATAAGCTGCAATCCTTGGTAGCTTGCCATCTCAGTCAGATCAATAATCTACCAGAATATGCTTATGCAGCCCTTTGCAAAGGAGTAGGTGGTGAAAGGGATGGCATAAAAATAGCCAATCAACTGGAAGGTTTAGACTGGCAAACGTTAAATTATTAGAAAGCCTCAAAAATTTTTTCGAGCTTAACTAATTGAGTTCTAAGGCTTAAATTTTGACTGTCAAAAAAGCTTTAAAAAAACTTTATCAAGGTAGTTGACGGTAGATGTGTGGTCTGTATAATGCG
>NZ_CALMZC010000021.1 GCF_937873765.1 uncultured Thiothrix sp.
TCGCTTAAGTTACTACCGCTTTAGTGGCTCTTCAACTCCTCTGGTGCATGACCCGTTGGCGTACTTGCTCAAAACTCACTTCTTTTAATAAGACGCCATTGCGGAAAATAGGCTGGAGCTGATTTTCTTGCTCGGCTAGTTGGTCTTCTCGAATCGTTCGCCAACCAGCCTCGGTTTTAATCACGGCTAAGCGCCCCCGTTTGGAGGTTTTACCTAAATCTGTTATCGGCTGTTTATACACATCAAACCATTCACCTTGAATACGAATCGCAGAAGCTTTCATCGCAAAACTTAAAGTGTCTCGATTCACTTTTTGCAAAAGCCCCGCACCCATCCCGAAGGCAATATTTTCAGTCGAGAAACCACGTGCTTTTACACGCTCTAAGATTACGCCAAGAGACTCTAAATTCACGCTGTCGCCTTGAATAATACGTACACAATCCTTTAGTACACGATAACCTTTTTGATTCAACCGACTCCCAAAGGCTTGTGCTAAGCGTTCCATAATTTCAACCACGACGATTTCAGGTTGACCCGAGTCAGGGCGAATTACCAAGGTTGCACCACTTTGTTCCACCTGCTCTTTCAGTTGCTTACCCCAGATTTCTGAAACAGCATGATAAATGTCGTAAGAATCAGATACGACTGCAAGGATTTTTCCGGGTTGGGCAAATTGCTTGAGCATGTTGGCATAAGCATCAGCTTCATGTTCCCGCCCCCATGAGGTAATCGTGGAGTGTTCGGCTGCTGGAATCGAGTAAGCGGGCATTTCAGCCCCATAGTAGCGACGAGCTGCCAATAAGGCTGCTACGGTATCCGTACCCATAAAATTAACTAAATGTGCCATTCCCCCCAAGGCAGCCGTTTCTTGTGAGGAAGTACCACGTGCACCAAAGTCATGGAGTTTGAATGGCAATTGCTCAGTGGGTTGATCGCAAGTAGTTTCCAGATAGTCACGGATGATTTGCTTCGCATGCCAAGACAGAGTCGCCACAGTGGTGGGATACCAAATCGCCCGTAATAACATGGTTTCTAAATAAGAAGGTAACCAACATAAACGTGGATCGGTATTCTGGATTTGGACTAAAGCTGTTCCGGTTGGCACGATGCTACCTTCCGGTAAGGCGCAAATTTCTACAGGCATTAAGCCTTGATACTCCTGGACAATGATTTCCCAACCTGTCCGGTTGAACGGCACACCATGCGCTGCAAAAATGTCCGCTGCTTCTTCAATATGTGTTTGGGTCACAGGCTGCAATAAATAAGCTTTGATAAAAGCCTGTAATCCAAAATAGAGTGCTTGTTTAAATTGCCCACCCCGTGCTTCTATATAAGAAGACACAATTTCACTATTGGGTGGGTATTGCACAAAGTGACTGGCTTTGTAGCTGTCGGTATTGAGAATTAAATTGTCAAAAATCGGATTAACGTTGAACATGGAAATCCTCCGGTGTTCGGGTGAATAGAGCAGCAGTCTATCCGCTGCATACCAGTGAGTTTTAGACTAACCCACCAAAGTCTTAATAATATGAAAGTGGTCTTCAAACATCTGTTCAGGATTCAATTCGGCCAGTGGTAGCCAAAAGGCCTGCTTTGCATCATCACTACCCTTAACTTTAGGCAAGCCTTGGGCATCCGGTTTTAATTCAATCAAATAAGCATGTGTGAGGGTACGCCCGCGTGACGAACGATGTGGGTCATCAAAGACTTGAGCTTTACTAATTGAACCAGCCAACACAGGAGTTGGAATCTTTAAGCGCGTTTCCTCACGTAATTCTCGCAATACCGCATCACGAACTTTTTCCTCAGCATTCAAGAAGCCACCGGGTAAGGCAAATTGGCCTTTGCCGGGGCGGGCTTTACGTTCGACTAAGAGAATATGTCCCGCTTGAATGACCACTGCATCAACCGTTACAAAGATAGGTGGGTAAGGCGCATTCGCCCAACCACTTTGGTAGTCACGGATAAAACTCCACTCACTGACAATATATTCATAAGCTGCCGTTTGCTGAAAAGCAGCGAGAGCTTGTTGCACGCCTTCTGGAAGGTCATCGGTGATTAAGCCCTTTAAAAAATATTGCTCACGTAAGGGTGTGGAGGATAAATGACCCCAAGCAGGTACATTCAGTGCTTTCCATTGTGGAAAAAGGGCAAGGTAATAAGAGCTATGGTCTTTAGAATGGCCAATGAGTCCCACACGTGGATCATCCGTGCCAACTTTAGGCGGATAGCGACATACGATGCCATTCACACTTTGCTGAACACGTGCTACCCAATTTTGATCATTATATAAATCGTCCATCAAAGGAAGGATCAGTAAACGCTCTTGGGTTGTGGAGTCAAAAGCAGCACGAATATGCTGTTCGCGTTCGGCAAATGTCCAAGGATTACGAATACTACGCGGTTGATGACTGGAACCAACCAAGATAATGACTCGTTCTGCCTGTTCTAAAGCAGTCGCGAGTACATAATGATGGCCTTTATGTAAAGGCTGGAAGCGACCAATGAAGACCAGAAAATCAAAAGCTTTAGCAGCTTTGGCTAGCATGATCAGTAAACTCCTTACTGAAAATTAAGTACTCAGTCTATCCGAGCATCTGAAGGGTAGTTCAACACTCTAGCTAGCGATGGTCAAGCCCCGTATGACTAATCATCTTACCCTACAGATAACTGGTAGTGTCAGACTTGTCACTTAACTGACAATGCCCATTTCATTGTCAGTTAAGTTTTTTGAATCTCGTCAATTTATGACAAGTGCACTTAAACAAAGAAATTGTCTAGATTTTAATTTTTATTAAAAAATCAATTGGTTGGTTTCGTTATTTGAACTTGGCACAGGTGTTGCAATAAGCTAAGCAAGAAGAAAAAGAAGACGACGGAAGCTAAATAACAAGTATAACAAAATAATAATCAAAAGGTTCCAAGCCCGATTGGTGATGTGGCCAAACTAATAAGCCTCAATAAATAGCCACAGCCAAGCATAGCTCCCCCGATTAGCCCTGAGGGGGAGCGATTCAATAGATGATGTGAAAACGATAATAAGAACAAACCCCTTTGGTCAGTACTTCGGTGCTGACCTTTTTCATTGTTTAGCTTAAAGTCAAGTAAGCTAAGGCTAGATAACGCCCACCCTTCGCTAAGATAACCAGCAAAATAAAAGGTAATAAAGGCATGCGCATTAAACCTGCGATCACAGTCAAAGGATCACCAATAAGGGGCAGCCAACTTAAAAGCACTGACCATGCTCCATATTTCTGATAAAAGTTTTGGGCACGCTTTAAGTTCGTTGTATTCACAGGAAACCAAGCTTTGTCGCGGAACTGCTCAAGATACCGCCCTATATACCAGTTCACTAGCGAACCTAGGCTATTTCCCAGTGTTGCGACCCATACCAAGAGGTATATTGAATAGTCATTGCTTAGAATTAAGCCAACTAAGATGGCTTCTGATTGAGCAGGTAAAATAGTCGCTGCTAAAAAAGCGGCTAAAAATAAGCCTGCATACGCCATCAACTATGCTTCCTTAGGGTTATTGGCTAAAAATTAACTAATTGTTGAGTACTGTAAACGCCTAGCAAAAAAACTTGAGAAAAATATCTAAAGATTATGAACCTCTAAAAAACTGGGCGCGACACACTGAGTACACATTACCTACCTCGCAAGTAAAGTGTGGCTGCAACCTCATACCCTCGAAGTTGCAGTATTTTTGAAAGGCAGTCTACAATCCCTCGCGGACTGCCTTTTTTGTTTGCGCTAAGCCTGTTTATTTGGCGTTGCATCCTCGAATTTCTTCACTTGCCTTAAACTTGGAAACGCCCAGATCCATGCAGCGGTAATTCCTAAAGTAAACAAGCTCCCAATGACTGCTGCAGGCACTACACCTAACCAAGCCGCACTACTACCAGCACGAAACTCACCTAATTCATTGGATGATCCAATAAACAACATATTTACGGCATTCACGCGGCCACGCATCGCATCAGGCGTTGAAAACTGCACTAACGAGGAACGAATATAGACACTCACCATATCTGCAGCGCCAGCAATCATTAAAGCGATGAAAGACAAAGCAAAGATGCTAGATAGGGCAAAAACTAAATTGGCTAAGCCAAAAATAAATACTGCAATGAACATGTTCATGCCCACGCGCTGATTGAACGGGTAGAGGCTCAAATAAAAACCGACGGCTACTTCACCGATTGCCATTGCACTACGTAGTATACCTAAACCCGTGGAGTCGGTGTGCAAAACCTCCTGCGCATAAATCGGCAATAAAGCAACCACACCCCCCAATAACACAGCAAATAAATCTAAAGAAATCGTGCCGAGAATAATCGGGCGCGAACGAATAAATTGAATGCCTGCGGTAAAGCGTTGCCAAGCGCCAATTTCCTGATTTTTTGGCTCAGGCTTTTCAGCATACAGGACGGGTACTAGACCAAGCAGTAAGACGGCTGCTAAAAAAGAAAGCAAACCCACGGTATACGTTGCAACTCCCCCGCCTAAAGCATACAAGCCACCCCCTAAAACCGGGCCAGAAATAGCGGCTACCCGCATTAACATGCTATTCGCGGCAATCGCTGCGGGGAGTTGTGCGCGTGCTACTACTTGGGGCAATAAGCTTTGTAGCGCAGGGCCAGTGAAAGCGCGTGCGCTCCCATACAACAAAAGTACTGCGTAGAAATAGTTAGGATTAGTTAGTTGGTAAAAAGAAAGGACTAACAATAAAGCGCTACACAAGCCTTGTACCGCCCAACTCGCCATCACGATTTTCTTACGGTTAAAGCGATCAATTAAATCCCCTGCTGGAATAAGTAGAAACAGCATCGGAATAAATTGTGCCAGACCCACATAAGCCAAAGCCATCGGGTCGTGAGTCATATCATAGACTTGCCAAGCTACAACAATCGCTTGGATTTGTGAGGCGAAGAAAGAAAACAAGCGGCTGGTGACAAAAGGCAGAAAACCGGGTTGGCGGTAGATGCTAGTGTTAGCTAGTGAGGACATACAAGACTTATAGCTGTTCAATCAAGGAGGGGGCATTATTCGCTGGAGGTTTGCATTGCACAAGAAGCAGACAAGTTAGTAAGTGTTTAAAGCAGCGAATTAAGTTTAACAGGGAACTCCTCACCCAAGCATTGAGTAAGGAGCTGGATGACTTAAACCCCCAAATACCCTGTCAACTCATCCGACTGTTCAATCGTTTTCGCGGTTCCCGACATCACTACTTGGCCTTTTTGCAGGACAAGTGCGCGGTCGCTATTCGCTAAAACTTTGTGATAATTGCGGTCGACAATTAAAGTGGCTATGCCGCTGGCACGAATCGTAGCAATCACTCGCCAGATTTCTTCCACGATCAAGGGTGCTAAACCTTCAGTGGCTTCATCGAGGATGATTAAATCCGGATGCGTCATCAATGCCCGCCCAATCGACAGCATTTGCTGCTCGCCGCCTGAAAGCTGATTGCCCATATTGCCAATCCGCTCTTGTAAGCGTGGGAAGGTTTCGAGGATACGTTCATAAGGCCAGTCATTGCGTCCATCTAAGCCACGTCGTGCTGCCATAATCAGATTTTCACGCACGGACAGATTCGGGAATACGCCGCGCCCTTCGGGGACATAGGCAATGCCCATGCGTGCTACTTCATGCGGTTTGGCTTTGGACATATCTTTACCGCGTACAGTGATATGTCCATCACGTTGCTTGATATGTCCAAGTAAAGTACGAATTAACGTACTTTTCCCCATGCCGTTGCGTCCCAGTAAACCGACAGTTTCACCGCGACCAATTTTGAAATCAATGCCTTGTAGCACATGACTAGAGCCATACCAAGCATGTAGATCATGGGCTTCGACGAGGAGTTCAGAATGAGGCATCTTAATGTCCTCCCAAATAAGCGGTTTGCACGTCTGGATTGACACGAATTTGCTCGGGAGTATCGGAGGCAATCACACTCCCGTTGACCATGACCGTGATGCGATCAGCAATCCTGAAGACCGCATCCATATCATGCTCAACTAACAAAATCGCATGCCCCGCTTTTAAGTTGTCTAGGAGCTTGAGCATCCGATCCGTTTCTTCTGCCCCCATGCCAGCGAGTGGTTCATCCAGTAGTAAGACTTCTGGCTGAATCGCTAAGCACATCGCGATTTCTAGTTGACGCTTCTGTCCGTGGGAAAGTAAACCAGCAAAACGCTCTTTAACCTCGCTTAAGCCAGCTAACTCTAAGGCTCGATTCGCGGATTCCACACTTTGCTTACATTTCTGGGCATCATTCCACCATACCCAAGGACGTTGTACCTGAGCTTGAGCCGCTAACCGACAATTCTCGAAGACGCTAAAATCAGGAAAAATGGTATTGCGTTGATAGCTCCGTCCTAAGCCTTGGCGAGCGCGTTTGGCCTGTGACCAATGAGTGGCTTCTTTACCCAGTAACTCAATTTTGCCTTCGGTGGGTGGGAATTCGCCGGATAAAATATTAATCAGCGTCGATTTGCCCGCGCCATTCGTGCCAATCACTGCATGCACGCTCCCACGTTCAATCTCAATCGAGACCTTATTGACTGCGACTAGTCCACCCCAGCGTTGGGTAATGTCGCTGCCTTTTAATAAAGTTTCTGCCATGTTTGCATCTCCTTATTTCAGCACGACTTGTGCATCACGAGGGCGACTGCCATCTAAACGCTTACGCAAAACTTCAGGCAAACCCACTAAACCTTTCGGTAGGAGTGCCACGCAGGCAATAATCGTAAAGCCTAAGCCGAGCTGCCAATGTTTGGAGAAAGCGCCAAAAATCTCCGACGATTTGAAAAACTCTTGCAAAAATACAAAGGCAAAAGCACCAATAATCGCCCCACGTAAATGCCCTAAGCCGCCCAAGATAATCATGATTAACAAAGCACCGGATAAATGCCAGCTCATCATTTCGGGATTAACGAAACCATCTTTGACTGCAAACAGAAAACCCGCTAAGCCCGCAATACCACCCGAAGTGGTAAAGGCTGCAAGTTTATAAGGATAGGTGGAGAAGCCCGAAGCGCGCATGCGTTGTTCATTAATCCGAATCCCCGCCAGTACCCGCCCGAAATGAGAACGTAAGAGCATCGCGAGGAAAATAAAAGTCCAGACCAAAAATACCCAAGTAAAGAAGTAAAAAACCTTGGCATCATTCAGATCAATCACCGAGCCTAAAACTGGCTTAAAATACAAGTAAATGCCGTCTGTGCCTCCACCTAACTTGGTATCATGCACGACATAATAAGCCATTTGTGCAAAGGCTAAAGTGACCATAATGAAGTACACACCTTTAGTACGAAGCGATAATGCACCCACGAATAAGGCATAAGCGGCAGCCGCTAAAATGGCTGCAGGCAATAGCCACAAAAGATTGGCTGAGTCACTTTCAGGTGAAAGCATCACCGCCATATAAGCACCAATCCCAAAGAAGGCGGCTTGGCCGAAACAGATGAGGCCTGTGCTCCCGACTAATAGTTCTAAGCTCATGGCTAAGATGGCATAGATCATGATTTTAGCGACTAAATCTAAACCATAGTTACTTGCAACGAGGGGATATAAAGCTAAACCGGTAAACACCAGGCCAATAAACAGAAATTTTCCACTGAACAACTTATCCATGATGGTTGGTCTCAGCTAGTTTTGAATAAACCATCCGGCTTCCACAGCAGGATGAGAGCCATTAACACATACACCAGCACACCAGCCGCTTCGGGCAGCAAGACTTTGCCGAAAGTATCCACAAAGCCAATCAGCATGGCTGCTAGAAAGGCTCCCCGAATTGAGCCAATCCCACCAATGACCACGACCACAAAGCAGATAATCAAAACTTGACTACCCATACCCGGATAAACCGTAGAAACAGGGGCTGAGATCATGCCTGCGAAAGCTGCTAAAGCCACCCCTGCGGCAAATACAATGCGATAGAGCAATTTAATGTCGATGCCTAAGGACTGCACCATTTCACGGTTAGTGCTGCCAGCGCGAATCATCATACCCAAGCGAGTGCGCGTGAAGATGTAATACATGCCCAAAGCCAAGAGTAAGCAAACGGCTGAGATGAATAAGCGATAGACCGGATAAGTCATCACATCGCCGAGTGGAATCACACCCGCTAAAAAATCAGGCGGTTGCACACCATGCACATCATCACCGACTAACAAGCTGCGCAACTCTTCAAAGACCAAAATCAAGCCGTAGGTCATCAGCACTTGCTGTAAGTGATCTCGATCATACAAAAAGCTAAAAAACGCCCATTCAAGGAAATAGCCTAAAATCACTGCTAAGACTAAACCAACCACTAAAACCGAGAAAAACCCTCCGCCAAACGCATTGGCTACAATCGGGCTAAGTGCATAGGCCATATACGCGCCTATCATATAGAAGCTACCATGAGCGAGGTTGATTACGCCCATAATGCCAAAAATCAAAGTCAGACCCATCGCTACTAAAAACAGTAGCAGGCCATACTGCAAAGAGTTTAGGCATTGAATTAAGAAAATGGATAAGTCCATAGAATGCTCCGCTTTAAACTTCTCATAATCTCTCCCTGTGGTCAGAGAGATAGGTAAGTGAAAACGGCTCACTCAGTAAGCTGCTTTACTACCTAACAGCCCCTCTGCTGATAGAGGGGCTAAGAGCAATCAATTAATTCATTGAGCAGCCTTTAGCAGGGTCTGCTAAAGCTTTAGTCGCTACGCTCACCACTGGGTTTTCTTTGCCCTTGGCTTCGCGTAGGTACATGTCCTGTATAGGATTATGGGCTTTAGATAAAGTGAATTCGCCACGCGGACTATCGAATTTAGCGGCTTCAACGGCGGCTGCAAACTCGGCCTTCTTGCTAACATCCCCCTGTACTGCATCTAAACCCACTTTCAAGATTTGTGCAGCGTCATAGCCTTGGACGGCATAGACATCAGGTTGCATTTTGTAAGCCTCGTTATAAGCAGTACGAAAGGTTTTATCTTTAGCATTATCTAAATTTTCAGCATAGTGCAAGGTAGTAAGTAGGCCTTCACCATCACCTCCTTGAGCCTCCAAAGTGCCATCGGTTAGGAAGCCAGCACCGTATAAGGGAATGCTATCTTTTAATCCAGCGGCTTTATAATCTTTTACAAATTTAACCGCACCACCACCCGCGAAGAAGGTATAAACCGCATCCGGTTTGAGTGCGGCAATCTCTGTTAATAAGGCTTGGAATTCAACATTCGGGAAAGGCAGATTCAGCTCTTTAATCACTTCACCACCTGATTTAGTAAATCCATCCTTGAAGCCCTGTACAGATTCATCACCGGCTGCGTATTTCCAAGTAATCGTGACGACTTTCTTATGGCCTTTTTGTGCGACGACCTCACCCATGGCATAGCCCGGCTGCCAATTAGAGAAAGAACTACGGAAAATATTGGGTGCACACATCGGGCCAGTAACCGCCTGAGCACCTGCATTGGGAACGATGAGAATGGTGCCACTTTCTTTGGCGGCTTTTGCCATCGCCATTGCTACACCGGAATGTACTGTGCCTACTAAGACATCAACATTATCGCCTTTGATCAGCTTATTGACATTATCAGTAGCTTTAGCAGGATCGGATTCATCATCCACTTTGATGAACTCAATTGGGCGACCGCCTAATTTATCGCCTTGCTCTTTGGTGTAAAGTTTAAAGCCATTTTCAATCGCAGTCCCCAAAGCTGCAAAAGTACCAGTCGCTGGCAGCATTAGGCCTACTTTTAAGGGTTTAGCATCTTCAGCATAGCTGGCTGTTGAAAAACCTAAAATAGCCGCTGCAATCAAAGTGGTTCTGAATAGTTTCATACGAGTTCTCCTCCTAAAGTATGACGAAAGATAAAATCGGTTGCTTTTATAATCAATAGCTTGGGCTGGTCTCGGTGTGGTGAGTGACCACATGCTGGTATTTCCAAGAGTTCAGCCGTCGAAACTCGTCGAGCAATTCCTCTAATTTGCTCTAATGAGCCATACTCGTCATCCAATCCTTGAACCGCGAGTAACGGACACTGAATACTGACTAACTCTGCCTCAATCGACCATGCGCGAAAAGGCGGATGTAGCCAGATAGTATTCCAACCCCAAAAGGCTGAATCAGCATCTTGGTGATAACGATCTAACTTTTTTGGCAAATCTGTTGTTTGATAAATTTCACGGGCTTGTTCAATGCTGGTGATTGTCAAGTCTTCTACCATGATATGTGGGGCAAGTACAATAGCGCCAGCCAGTGCTTGTGGATAACGTGCTGCATAGAGCAAGCTAATAGAACCCCCATCACTATGACCGAATAGCCACAGTTTTTGTTGCAGCGGATCAATCTCTAATGTTGCCAAAAAAGCTGGCAAGACTTCAAAGGCTTGGCGATGCATAAAATCCACATCCCAACGCTCATCTGGATGGCGTGGTGTTGATTGTCCATAGCCGGGGCGTGAGTAAACAAGACCCCGACAGTTGGCTGCCTGACAGAAAGTTTCTGGAAAATCTTTCCACATACTCAGCGAACCTAAGCCCTCATGTAAAAAGAGTACCAAGGGTAGATGGGAGTCAGGTTTACCTACCCATTGATACTCAAGCTGAATTTCACGACCGCACCAGTCAAGCCTGACAAACTCTATGGGAGCAGGCATTAGCTGGCATCCACTTCTTGTTGACGCAATTTAAAGCGCTGAATTTTGCCAGTAGCAGTTTTTGGCAGCTCTTTTACGAACTCGATAAAGCGTGGGTATTTATAGGGCGCTAATTTGTCTTTAACAAAGGCTTTTAAATCTTCTGCTGAGGTTTCTGCACCCTCTTTAAGTACGACAAAGGCTTTGGTTTTAGTTAAGCCTTCAGCATCTTGCTTACCAATCACTGCAGCTTCTAAAACGGCTGGGTGTTCGATTAAGGTGGCTTCTACTTCAAAGGGCGAAACATAAATCCCACTGACTTTCAGCATGTCATCGCTACGGCCAGCATAGGTATAAGTCCCATCGGGATTGCGTAGGTATTTATCGCCACTTTTCGTCCATGTCCCTTGGAAGGTTTCGCGAGTTTTTGCGCGATTATTCCAATACATCAAAGCGGCACTAGGGCCTTGAATATACAGGTCGCCGGTTTCACCATCAGGTACAGGGAGGCCATCTTCACCACGCAATTCGATTGCATAACCCGGTACGGGCCAGCCGGTGGTTCCATAACGCACTTTGCCCGGTTGATTGGAGAGGAAAATATGCAGCATTTCGGTCGAGCCAATGCCATCAATGATTTCTACACCAAAATGTTTTGTGAAACGCTCACCAATATCGGCAGGCAAGGCTTCACCTGCGGAAGAGGCCAAACGCAAGGCGACCTCTGCTTTTTTCGGCAGATTAGCCGCTGCTAACATGCCTGCAAAGCCGGTCGGTGCGCCGAAGAAAATAGTCGGTTTATTATCGATCCAGCGTTTAAACACCGCATCAGGCGTAGGGCGCTCGGGCATGAGGACGACAGTTGCTCCCACACTTAGGGGAAAGCTGAGTGCATTCCCTAGACCATAAGCAAAGAATAATTTAGCCGCTGAGAAGCAAATATCTTGTTCGGTGATACCCAATAAACGCTTCCCATACAGCTCAGCCGTCCAATAAGGATTCGCATGCGTATGTACAGTACCTTTGGGGTTACCGGTTGAGCCAGAAGAGTAGAGCCAGAAGCCCGGATCGTCAGCGCTAGTGCTAGCTGCGGTCGTTAAGGGTTCAGTGGCTTGCAATGCTTGGTCTAAATCGATACTACCTGCAGATAATTCGCTGTTCGCACGTGAAACGAAGACTGTTTTAACATCATGGTCGCCTTTGGCTAAAGCAGCCTCTAATGTAGGGAGCAAGGCTTCAGACACAATCGCCGCAGTAGCGCGACTATTGTTCAGCATATAGTGGTAGTCATTAGCCGTCAGTAAGGTATTAACAGCTACTGGCACTATCCCTGCGTACATCGCCCCTAAGAAGCTGACAGGCCAATCATTGCAATCATGCACTAATAGCAGTACACGTTCTTCACGGCGTACACCGGCCTTAATTAACGCAGCAGCCATGCGTTTAATCTTATCGGCTAGCTCTCCGTAAGTCAGAGCGCTTTGATCGTCAATATAAGCAGTTTTTCCAGCGCGTTGCTGATTACAGTCTAGCAAGTGCTGAGCAAAGTTAAAGCGTCCTTCGGGTGCTGGCACGTTCTCTATGGGCATGACTCTCCTCCTCCATAGCAATATTAATTAGTGTTCGCGCAAGGCGAACCCATTTATAAGTGTTTTAAAACTTCAGTACTGGCTTGTACCGCGCTGCGCCGATGGTAGAAATTCAAAGCGCGCACGCCACCTAACTCTGCGCCACCGCCTGCACGTCCGGGGCCACCGTGTAAAGATTGCGGCATGACATTACCATGTCCGGTTTGAATACTTGCCACATCAGGGGAAATAATATGCACCCGCCCATGACTATCGGCTAACTCTGTGGCCATCACTGCTAAAGCTTCGGGGTCAGTGCCGTATAGGGAAGTGACTAAAGAGCCTTGCCCACGCCTGACTAAAGTTTTCGCATGCTCAAGATCACGATAAGCTAATAAGGTCGCGACTGGGCCAAACACTTCAGTGTCATGAATAATTTGTGCAGCATCCGCATCACGCGCACCTAACAAAGTGGGGGCGATACAGCAAGAGTTGGAGTCGGCATCAATGAGTGTTTGTGTCGAGCTGTCGAATAAGACTTCAGCTTGAGTTTTGAGCTTAGCTAAGCCATCTTTGACGGATTGCAGTTGACCTTGGCTAACGACTGCCCCCATGCGCACGGTTTCATTGCGTGGATTGCCTACTGTGGTTTTGGCTAAACGTGCACTAATGGCCGCTGCTGCACTATCGAATAAAGTATCTGGCACGAAAATCCGGCGAATTGCAGTACATTTTTGGCCTGATTTCACGGTCATTTCGCGGCTAACTTCTTTAGCCAGTAAATCTAAAGCTGCATTTTCACCCGTACTATCAGGGAGCAATACCGCCGAGTTAATACTATCCGCTTCAATATTCACCCGTACCGAATGTTGAGTGACGGCAGGATGGGAGCGAATCACCGCTGCGGTCTCGGCTGAACCTGTAAACGACAACACATCAAACGGCTGAAGTTGATCCATTAAGCCTTTAGAGCTGCCACAAATAATTGACAGAGCACCGGCTGGTAAAATACCCGCATCAATCACATCTTTAACCATGCGTTGTGTGAGCCACGCCGTCGCAGAAGCAGGTTTAATAATGACAGGCACGCCCGACAAGAGTGCAGGGCCCGCTTTCTCCCACAAGCCCCAGCTTGGGAAGTTGAAAGCATTAATGAATAAGGCGACCCCACGGGTTGGCACTAACACATGCTGGGATTGGAATAGGGGGTCTTTGCCTAAAAGGGCTAACTCGCCATCGAGTAAATAGCGGCGATCACCTAAAGTTTCGCCCATCTTGGCATAAGTGCCTAAAGTGAAAATCCCACCATCGACATCAACGGCTGTATCATTTTTCACCGTACCACTATTGGCGGTAGAGATTTCATAATACGCATCACGATTCGCTTGTAGGACTTTAACTATCGCGCTGAGTAGTGCGCCACGTTCACGATAAGTGAGAGCGCGTAAAGCCGCTCCGCCTTGTTCACGTGCAAAATTGAAACCTTCTGCTAAATCTAAGCCAGTGGAGTCAATGCGGACTAATTCAGTGCCTAATACTGGATCGTAGAGGCGAGTACCTGCACCAGTGCCCGTTTGCCAGCGCCCTGCAAAAAAATTGGCGAGTAATTCAGTCATGTCTATGTTCCTTATAGCCGGAGTGCTTAGCGCGTGAATTCAATGCTACCTTGTGGTAACAGGTATAAAACTAAAGCACGGCCTTGCGTGACGGTGGGCTTGTGCGCACTGCCTGCTGGATAAACTAACCAACCTGCCGGATGCTGATCAAATAAGGCTTCACCTTCAAGCGGCATGATTAAATCAATTTCACCATTAGGATGAGAATGATGGGGGCCTACCAGATCTTGCATATCGACCACATCGACAGAAAAACCCGCTAAGTCATCAGCGGGTTTGAAAATACGCCCATAGCGAATGCCGCCGCCTTCGCGATTACATAACCAACCTTCAGCAACTCCTTGCTCACAACTTTGTTTCAATTGTTGATAAGTGCTGCTATTCACACCATGTTCTTGGTTTAACCAAGTTTGTAAAGCAGTGTTTAATTCACGGCCTGCTAATTGGGCAGTTAAGTCAGCAATCTGTTGGCGGAACTGGCTACTCGGCATCGTCCTCTCTCCTCATCTTGGTCAAACTGTATCGAACTTGCTAATTCATCTGATATGAATTATTGTGCATGTTAGAACAATAATGGTAGTTTTCTACTGTGTCAAGCATTATATTGCATATACTAATTTCATGAGGAGCGCCATGATGGCGAAGGCTGAGAAGAAGCATACTCTGCATCCCACACAACTCATTGAGTCTGAAACCAAGAATCCTTTTTTAGTGTCTTTAGGCGAGCGAGTGCGGGCTTTACGGGCTCGCCAAGGCACAACTCGTAAGGCTTTGTCGATCATGACGGGGGTATCCGAGCGGCATTTGGCGAACCTTGAATACGGGGAAGGGAATGCCTCTATCCTTGTATTACAACAAGTTGCGACTGCTTTGGAGTGTTCGCTTGCTGAGTTAATCGGTGATGTCACCACCTCTAGCCCTGAATGGCTAATGATTCGCTCTTTACTAGAAAATAAAGATGAGAATGCTTTACGTCGTGCGCGGGTCGCGATTGGTGAGGCACTCGGCACGATAGGTGCTACAACAGTTGCGAGTTCACGGATTGCCTTAATCGGTTTGCGTGGCGCAGGGAAGTCGACCTTGGGGAAAATGTTGGCAGATGATCTTGATTTTCCTTTCGTGGAGTTAAGCCAAGAAATTGAAAAATTTGCGGGCTGCAGTATCTCTGAAATTCAAGCCCTGTATGGTGCGAATGCCTATCGTCGTTATGAGCGTCGTGCTTTAGAAGAAGCGATTCAGATTTATCCAGAAGCTGTTATTTGTACCCCGGGTGGCTTGGTATCCGATACCTCGACCTTTAATTTATTATTGTCGCATTGCACCACGATTTGGTTACAAGCTGACCCAGAGGATCATATGCAGCGTGTGATGAAGCAAGGGGATTTTCGCCCGATGGCGGCGAGTAAAGAGGCGATGGAGGATCTAAAGCATATTCTGGCGGCGCGTGCTGCGTTTTATTCCAAAGCTCAAGCTAAGTTGGATACCAGTGCACAGTCGCTGGAGGCTACTTTTGTAGCCTTACGTCAGTTGGTGCGTCATTCATTACAGTTACCGATTTAAGATTTTTGCAATTTAATGCATATTTATTCTTGACAGGGTTTTAAATAATGCAATATTATGCATGAAACGATACAGCGCAAGCTGTCAACAAATGCACCAAGTGAGGAGAACTCTTGTGAACGCAGCCATTACATCTGATCGTGTGGATTATCAAACTAATCCTTCCCAATATCGCCACTGGACTTTAAGTTTCGATGGTTCCGTCGCTACCCTGAGCGCTGACTTTGACGAAAACGCGGGTTTACGTCCGGGCTATAAGTTAAAGCTCAATAGTTATGACCTCGGCGTGGATATTGAACTCAACGATGCGATTAACCGCATTCGTTTCGAGCATCCTGAAGTACGTACCGTTGTAGTGACTAGCCTGAAAGATAAGGTGTTCTGCTCCGGTGCGAATATTTTCATGCTCGGTGTTAGTAGTCATGCGTGGAAAGTAAATTTCTGTAAATTCACCAATGAAACCCGTAATGGTTTAGAAGACTCTTCTAAATACAGCGGCTTGAAATTCTTAGCCGCCGTGAATGGAGCTTGTGCGGGTGGTGGCTATGAATTAGCGCTGGCTTGCGATGAGATTCTGTTAGTGGATGACCGCTCTAGTGCGGTGAGCTTGCCAGAAGTACCTTTATTAGGTGTCTTACCGGGTACGGGCGGTCTAACTCGCGTTACGGACAAACGCCATGTACGTCACGATTTAGCGGATATTTTCTGTACCACCACCGAAGGCGTGCGGGGGCAAAAAGCCAAAGATTGGCGTTTAGTCGATGAAATCGCCAAGCCTGCGGTATTCGCCCAAAAAGTCAAAGAACGTGCGCTGCAATTAGCAGAACAAAGTGATCGTCCTGCCGATGCTAAAGGCGTAACCTTGACTCCTATCAGCCGTACTATCGAAGCGGATGCACTGCACTATAAGCATGTGAGTGTTGAGATTAATCGCGCTGCTCGCACAGCAACTTTCACGGTGAAAGCACCTGAAGGTGTTCAGCCTTCCACCATCGCTGAAATCGAAGAGGCAGGTGCAAACTGGTATCCACTCGAATTAGCGCGTGAATTAGAAGATGCGATTTTATCCATGCGCACCAATGAGTTAGATATTGGTATCTGGTTGTTGAAAACTTCCGGCGATCCAGCCGCAGTGTTAGCCATGGATAAGGTGTTACTGGCTAATAAAGACCATTGGTTAGTGCGTGAAACGATTGGTTTATTACGTCGCACTTTCAGCCGCTTAGATGTGTCTTCACGCAGCTTGTTTGCCTTGATTGAAAAGGGTTCGTGCTTTGCGGGTTCTTTCTTGGAATTTGCTCTAGCTTGTGACCGTAGCTATCACTTAATGTTACCAGATGATGTCGATACTCCAACGATTACCGTCGCAGATGTGAACTTTGGTTTGTACCCCATGGCAACCGGCGAAAGCCGCTTAGGACGTCGTTTCTACAATGAGCAAGCTGCACTGGATGCAGTCCGCGCTAAAGCGGGTCAAGCACTCGATGCAGATGCAGCAATTGCAGTCGGTTTAGTCACCAGCAATCCTGATGATATTGATTGGAGTGATGAAGTGCGCATCGCGGTCGAAGAACGTGTGGCGATGTCACCGGATGCACTCACTGGCATGGAGGCGAACTTACGCTTCAATGGTGAGGAAAATATGTTTACGCGCATCTTCGGTCGCTTGACGGCATGGCAAAATTGGATTTTCCAACGCCCGAATGCGGTCGGTGAGAAAGGTGCACTGAAAGTTTATGGTAAAGGCGATAAAGCTCAGTTTGACTGGAATCGCGTTTAAGTTTCGCATTAAAAATTTTGGAGCTAAGCGATTAGCTCCTTGCTAGAACCACTGAGGAGAGCAGTATGTCCACTATCGATTACCAAGAAAAGATTCCGAATAATGTCAATCTTAGCGAAGACCGTACTTTAAAGCGTGCGCTTGAGCATTGGCAGCCTAACTACCTGAATTGGTGGCAAGATATGGGGCCGGATGGTTCGCATGGTTTTGATGTTTACCTGCGTACTGCGGTCAACGTTGACCCACAGGGCTGGGCGCAATTTGGGCATGTGAAGATGCCCGATTATCGCTGGGGTATTTTCTTAAATCCGGCTGAGCAAGATCGCAAAATCCATTTCGGTGATCATAAAGGCGAAAACGCATGGCAGGATGTACCGGGCGAATATCGTGCTAATTTACGCCGTATTATCGTCACGCAAGGCGACACTGAGCCAGCATCGGTTGAGCAACAACGCCATTTAGGTTTAACCGCACCTAGCCAATACGACCTGCGTAACCTGTTCCAAGTGAATGTGGAAGAAGGTCGGCATTTATGGGCGATGGTCTACTTACTACATAAATACTTCGGGCGCGATGGTCGTGAAGAAGGTGAGGCTTTATTAGAGCGTCGTAGCGGTCAAGAGGATAATCCGCGCATTTTGCAAGCGTTTAATGAGCCGACCCCAGACTGGTTGTCGTTCTATATGTTTACTTACTTCACTGACCGTGATGGTAAGTTCCAGTTATGCGCCTTGGCAGAGTCGAGCTTCGATCCCTTAGCACGCACTACTAAGTTCATGCTGACTGAAGAAGCACATCATATGTTCGTTGGTGAATCTGGTGTTTCTCGTGTGATTCAACGTACTTGCCAAGTGATGAATGACCTGAAAACCGATGACCCCGCGAAGATTCGTGCGGCGGGTGTAATTGATTTGCCCACGATTCAGCGTTATATCAACTTCCATTTCAGTGTCACGATTGACCTGTTTGGTGCGGATGAATCCTCGAATGCAGCAACCTTCTACACCACTGGCTTAAAAGGCCGTTATGAAGAAGGTAAGCGTACCGATGACCACACCTTGAAAAATGATAGCTACAAAGTGTTGGAAGTGCGTAATGGTCAATTAGTCGAGAAAGAAGTACCGATGTTGAATGCTCTCAACGAAGTACTCCGTGATGACTACATTAAAGACAGTGTTGCTGGGGTTGAGCGTTGGAATAAAGTGATTGAAAAAGCGGGTATTCCCTTCCGCTTAAGCGTGCCGCATAAAGCTTTCCATCGCAATATCGGCTCATTATCCGGTGCGAAAGTATCGCCACAAGGTCAAGTAGTTACTCAAGCTGAGTGGGATGCGAATGTAGATAAATGGTTGCCATCGGTGGGTGATCGTCAGTTCGTAGCCAGCTTAATGGGGCGTGTGACGGATGTGGGTAAATTCGCCAATTGGATTGCACCACCTGTGATGGGGATTAATCGCCAACCGGTTGATTTTGAATATGTGCGGTTTAATTAAGAACTGAGCTGTCTCCTCCAACGGAAAGCCACTTGCGATTGCGGGTGGCTTTTCTTTTTAAAAGTATCTACAAAATAGAATTGTAACTACCTCTATTTTATGTTTGCAGCCTTCTTATAAATTGCACAAGCTTTGTCTCGTGTTTTCTCATCATTTACGCTTTCTGAAATCTTTGCCTTAAAAATTAAATCGTTACAACTAGTACGTAATGTTTCGATTTTATTGTTTTTTACAGTTAGGCTACGTGAAATCTGTGCAATAGTAGGTTTAAAGTTAGCGGCTGCTTGGCAATACATACGTTGTAACTGCTGATTTCTTGGATAATTATTGAATTTTCCTTGCTGGAGTTGTGTGCACATTTCTTGGAATAGTTGCTGTGCAGCTTGAGTACAATTAGAAAACTGCATTACATCGAGCTTTGCATTATTACAAATAGATGATTTTTTAACTTGCCAAACTTGATACTGAAAATTAATCTGCTGCCCATTATAGCTAGTGTTTACAAATTGAGATTCAGTACCCATGATGTCTAAAATGTCTTTTTGTATGGGTACTATTATGGCTTTTAGTGATTGATCTACTATCTTTTGAAGATGATTCTGCGGATATATCTTAGTATTTTCCTGTTGATGCTGGCTTAGCAGTATAGGAGAGTTTGTATGATTAGATATTTGCTTTTGATAGGTCGCTTGTTTATAGTTTGAAGGCTTTGCTGACTGGTTGGTCAATGTGCTTTGATCGTTACAAGCTGTTAGGATCACTAATAAAATGAAAGTATATTGCTTCATTATGATGATTATAATTATGGGCTTTACGGATATATTATCTAATTCTTAGTCAAAAACCAGAGTGAAAAGTATAAGTGGTATGTAGTTGGTTGATTTATGTCCAAATAAAGTACGTTTACCTTAGCAAAAACTTATTAGTCTCTGGAACCTGCCCCTTTTTTGATAGTCTTCTATGTCAATTCTCCAATCATCTGTATAGTTAAATTATAAATGTGGAGATAACTATGCAAGCCATAAAACCCCAGCTCAGCCGTGAATACTACCTAAAAATAGAAGAAGCCAACACTGAAAAACATGAGCTCTATCAAGGCGAAGTGTTCGCAATGGCTGACGGTACTTTCCAACATGCCCGTATTGGTTTGAACGTTACCACTGAACTGGCAGTGCGTTTACGTACTAAGCCCTGCCAGCCGATGAATAGCGATACCCTCAGGACTCAATACTTATCCTGATGTTTCTGTTTATCGTGGGTAACTGGAGCTGACTGATAATAATAAAACCCTGCTCAATCCAGTATTGATCGTTGAAGTCTTATCCCCAAGCACACGCAGTTATGATCGGGGTGATAAATTCCACCATTACCGTTCTATTTCGAGCTTACGTGATTATCTGTTAATCGATTCTGAGACCATCTTAGTTGAACACTATCAGCGCATTGGAGTTTATGAATGGAATCTGCATGAATACCACCAATTGACTGATATTTCCGGTATTATGTAGCACTTGCACAAAGAGCGAATTGACCGCCAAAGCGATCAATTATTTTTTTTTCATACTCCTCTTTTGTTTTTGATGACTCTGCCATTTCAAGTAGCCTGCCAAGGTGCATACGGAGCGCACGTGTTCCAATCTCATTTAGGAACTGAAATAGCTTTTTCTTGCTATCCCCATCCTTGCCTTTTGCTTCTCGCAATAGGGTGAGCAGCTTCCCACGACTCTTAGCAAGTGGATAATATACATGCTTAACAGTAAGATGCCTGAAGTCCCACGGCCATCCACGATCAGGAATGGTTAGAGAATATAATCTTGCCCATTCTTCGTATAGCTCTATAGGAAATTCCTTCTCATACTTTTTGGCCTCATCATTTACAAATTGCTTAAAAGCTTGAATAAACTGTTCTTTTGTAGAATCAAACCCAGATAATTTATATACAAGCTGTTGTATTCCAGACTTCGCAGAAGCGCCAGTTATTACTTTGGCTTGTTGAGCAATGCCTTTTTGTGACTTAGCTAACGCGCCAGCGTTGTCAGCCTCAATTATGGCATTACACAAATCAATCAATATTGTAACATCATAGCCATGAGCACGTGGAGCAACTGAATCCTCAGATCCACCTTTATCTGTTTTAAAAACAATGGGATTCAGTATTTTTTGACTAAGTTCAGATCCAATATAAGGAGCTATGCTTTTTCTTTCAATAAATCTGCTAAGGTTGTTTCCTCCTTTTCCAGTGAATCCAATTGCAGCAGCCATGCCCCTCTGGCTAATTACAGCAGTATTTTGGTCATCATTAAGAACATAACAATCAATATCCAAGCCGAAATCATCAATAAAATTCCCTTTCCTTATAGCCTCTAACGTCTTATTTGCATTATGCCTAGCCAATGCCGCATTCCTTGCTATTTCACTTCTTTGCTCTGGAGTTAACTTCTCTGCTCTGGCTTTAGCGCCTATAGCTTTTCCTGTCACCTTGCTATCTTCTTCGCTCATATGCAAGCATCCCATATAAACTAACATGCTTGCATATTAGTTTATATGCTATTACATTTGCAAGCATGCTTTTATTTTATGTGCTTGCATTTTTATGATTATCTATGCCTTCATTATATACCTGCATAATTGCAGCCCCATCATCATAGTAAGGTTGCTGCTTTGTCCCGTTTCTAAGCTTTGTCAGCTTGCTGCGTTCTATTCCGGTCAACTCGGAAAGCTTATAGTCATTTATACCTCTATCTTTAAGCTCTTTAAGAATTTGCGCAAAATTCGTTTTTTCCATAGTTGCATGTGCCATTAATTGAATATTAATTAATCATAGTAGGAAAAGTGCGATAATGCACTAAATATCCCTTGTCAAAGGGTGCGATTTCGCACTATAATCATTTCATTAGATTACTCTATGGAATAACCATCATCATGAAACGCCAAGGCCAACATTTTCTACTCAGCGCGAAGGCTCGTAGCCTATCGCTGATAGACATATTTGGACTAAGCGATGATGAGGCTTTTGAACTCTTTCGGCTGGCTCGTTGGCCTGAAACTGAAGGCGAGGCCATCTGCCCTTGCTGTGGTAGCTGCTCAAAACACTATTTTCTAAAAACCCGTAAACAATGGCGTTGTAAGGATTGCAGCCATACCTTTAGTGTGACTTCAGGCACATTGTTTGCGCATCATAAAAAACCATTACGGGTCTATATCGCAGCGATTGCTCTTTATACCAATACACCGCTCAAGGTTTCTCGGCTTTACAGCTATCACGCGATTTGAACGTGCAATACAAAACAGCTTTTGTACTGATGCATAAGTTACGCGAGGCTTTGATGGATGCTGAAGCGAGTGAAAAGCTAGAGGGTGAAGTAGAAATAGATGGCTGCTACGTGGGTAGCTATAGTCGTCCTGAGAACGAGAAGAAAAATCGTAAAGACCGTCGTTTGGTAGAGAATCAGAACCTGAATAAGCGATGCATCATCACGATTCGTCAACGGGGAAAACAAGGCGAAGGTGCCAGCCAGACAAAGGTGTTTGTGGTGAAGTCAGAAAACCAAGCGAACTTAAAAGCCTTGGCACAAGCGCATATTCAAAACAGCACAGTCATTCATGCGGATGAAGCTACTGGTTACGATGTACTGCACGCGCTTTATGAAATGAAACGGATTAACCACCAAGAGCGCTACCGTGGTGAAAATGGCGAATGCACCAATCAAGCGGAAAGCTATTTCTCACGTTTCCGTCGGATGCACAAAGGACAAGTGCATAAGATGAGCAATCAACATCTACAGGCTTACGCCAATGAGTGCGCTTATCGTGAAGATACCCGTCGTTGGTCAACGGGTAAAATTTTCAATGACATTACAACTCGCTGTGCCAAAAAGCCGACTTCGCGGAATTGGTGTGGCTATTGGCAGGGCAACAAAACGACTGAATGTCTAGCGGCCTAATGAGTTCACCAGCTCCCAAGGACTCAACTCCAAGCCTTGATCTATCATAACCTTAAGAGTTAAATCTTGGGTACTCAGTGGGCTGGTAGCCACTCGCAAATAATTCAGCATCATTCGGCTGCATTCACCATGCTTGAAAAAATTGTTTTTGTGCTTAAATTGTTTGGTCTTAATACCCTCAAGCTCGTAATTAGGCTCAAAAAGCTTGATGGCTGCATCTAAGGTTTTTACCTCTTCGCCTAAGCGGGAAAGTTCTTTCTTATAATGGGTAATTAAGCCTGATAGTTCGGAGCGCTTATTCACTAATGCGCTAATAACGTGGGTTTCTGCCATGACTAACCTATAAAAAGGGTATAATGGTAGTTATTTTAAGGGCTTAAGCTATATTTGGCTTTGTGCATGTGCTACATAATGCCGAACTTTCCTAACTATTGGATACTGTTTCTACTGACACTATCTAAACTAACTTTAACAACATGTGGGTTTCGACTTAACGTCACTACTCCCTGCATTGTTATCCAGCCTGCCATCATGAAGATAATGCCCGACCTATACTTAAGGCGGAACTCTCCTTGAGTTAGTGTATTTAAAACCAACTCTTGCGTCATATCGATTTTCCTAGTTCTTTCTTCAGCAGAAAGTGTTTCGGGTACTACGGATAGCGGCGGACGTAGCTCGATAATAACAGGTACTTCATGTCGTTGGTTTAAAGCGGAAATAACTGTGTTGTCTATAATATTACCCTGATATTGAGGCAATTTTAGTGTAGTAGAGTTAGACATATTAGGTAAAGGTGAAAAGACAGCAGGTACAGAATTACATGCAGAGATATTCGCAAAACCTACTCCAACAAATAGATATATAAGTAGCATCTTCATTTATAGATATAAACCTTTTTTTATTTTTGTATTGAACTGACCGTATCTAAGGAAATTCTTAATACAGAAGGATTTTTTTCCAATTTTTTTACTCCCTCATGAGAGATCCAGCCAGAGAAAGTATAAATACTGGAATAACGATGTTTTAGCCTAAACTCATCAATCGACAAAGTATCTAAGACGGCCTGCTGCTCTTTAGCAATTACATCCTCAACTGTTACATCAGTCTTAGCTGAAAGAGTAGGTTTAAGCTCAACAATGACTGCAACTTTATCGTGTTTTTTCAGATACTTTATAACCGCCTGATCAGTCAGTCCTATCAAATTAGAAGAAGCTTCTAAGTTAATCATTTGATCCTCTGGAGAAGCCATACCCCCTCCTATCGTATTTTCATCAATGGTCAAGTTCTGGATTATTTCAGTAGATGGAGGTATAGATGCTGGAGGAGGAGCGCTATCCTCTATAGACCCAGTAGCAGCTACAGGGAAAAATACACGCTGCGGTGCTGGTGGTAGTTCAAAAATCATTAGATCCAATGTAGGGGGTGGAGATATTTTTGATTGTTCCGCCAATTTTTTTAGCATAAGCTGAATTGAGGCTTGAATATGCGCTACAAATTGAGGAGTTACTACTTGGTTGGCTTGCCACTGAGCTTGAACAGGTGTTACGCTTGGATTAATCGACAAACTTGATAGCAATTTAATTGCTTCTTTTTCTTCCAGACCTGCATGCCCCAAACTCTTCGCTAGACTTACCGCAAACTGCCCCTGCGTCGATGCCGTTGCTGCATCTGATCCTGACTCCACAATAGCTAATACTTTGCTACTGACAGCTATTAGAAGTCCGCTTATGGCCAATACACCAATAAACTTCTCTTTATACATTGAAATAATCACTCACTATTCCAAAAAACTAAAGCCACTATTTGTGAAAAATAGTGGCATCCTGAACTATTTACAACAAACTATTAATATTTATATAACCGAACAGCATTGAATGTTGAAGCACTCGTCATATTCACATACAACCAATGAGAAGACTCAGCAGCAGCAATAAGCATTTGCTCACATTCATTATCATTACACAATATCCATGCATTAGGTCCCTCAAGATAAGCCCATGTTGAACTATCTCCCAGAAAGCGATAAGTTTGCTGTACTCTGTACCAGCCAGTGGTAAGTTGTAAACCGTCTGCCTCAGCTGACACAGCTACCCCACCTTTTTGTCCTCTCGCTTTTTCGGCTGCTGCTTGAGGTGGAGAAATTAGTGATTCAACAGGTGGAGGAGCAGATGCACTCCCAGCAAAGATCTCAGCAGCTTCAGCCGCAGGCGCAGGCACTGCCTCTGGCGCGGTCGCCGCATAAACCACAGAAAATGAAAGTAACGAGCTTAAAACTACTGCTGACGCTGCAACAGACTTATTTACTAGTTTCATGACCAACCTCCCAAATACTTAAATCATACACATAAGACTTTATAAAAAATTTTCAGTTTTTATACAATCTCAGATGATTAATTGAAAAAGAACTGCCATTAATACTACTTACGTTGTATCCAAGCCAATGATTTGAAGAAGCAGCCTTGATCAGGGTATTCTCTCCTTCGTTATCATTGACCCATATCCATATTTTAGAACCTTCTAGGTAACACCACGTCTTGTCAGCAGACAAGTCACGGTAGGTTTCTTGGCAACGATCCCAATTTAAACCTACCTGTGGACCAGGTGTGATGGAAGCTAACGCATTATCTAGATTAATGCGCTTCTTAGTCCCAGCAGGTGTAGAAATGCTTATACCAGTGTTTTGTAAAGCACTTTGTATGCTAGAAACTGAAGCAAGACCATTTTTGGATTTCATTACAGCCCATGCACCAGCGACATGAGGTGTGGCCATAGATGTACCATTATAGAAATCATAACCCGATATGATTGAAGAAATGATAGAGCCACCTGGGGCCATTAAATCCACCCAAGAAGCATTATTGGAAAAATTAGAAAGGCCATCAGACTTATTAGTACTTCCAACTGTAATAGCTGTTGAAATACAGCCTGGTGATGATGTCATATTACTAAAGCCATCGTTACCCGAAGCGATAACAGTGGCAATACCTGCAGACAGCAGTAGATCAATGATGGGCTTTTGGCTAGCCGAGTCGCAAGTTGAGCTGTATTCTCCTCCTCCTAGACTCATGTTTGCTGCAGCGATTCTATAGGTGTTGCGCAACGCATATACACGTTCTAATCCTCTTATTTGATCAGATGTATATGTTAATACACAAGGTGCGGCTGAAGGTGCGCAATCAGAAGAATCATTGAAGCGGGAAAAAATTTGTATCGCAATGATGTTTGCATCACGAGCTACCCCATGAAAAGTGCCGGTAGAAGAAGTGGATCCATTTTTACCTGCAGCAATACCTGCCACATGAGTACCATGATTGCATCCATTAATGCTGCTAGTACAGTTAACACCCGAGCCAGTTGCTGTAGAAGAGTCCACACCGCCAGGGCATAAAGAATTGGAAACACCATCGCCATCGGAAGTTGAATAGCAAGCTTCTGACACTATTTTTCCACTAAGCATAGAGTGGCTTTTATTCACTCCTGTATCCAAAATAGCCACAGTTTGCCCTGCACCTGAATACCCCATAGACCAAGCATCATCAGCATCGATTAAGGGAATACTTTGGTACAATGTTGGAGGCACTGCTACGTCCTCTTTAATACTAACGACATTAGGATCAGATGCTAATGTTTGTAGTGTTGCAAGATCAGCTTCTAATGCCATCCCTGGTACTACAGTGAAACGTTTGACAGTTTTAGGTTTAAAGCTGTTTACTTGTTGCAGCCTCCCTAACACGTTACTCTGTGCTGATTCTAGACCTAGGCGGTGTTGAGCCTCAGTTGAACTTGCTTCCGGCCTTCGCAAGCCAACTATAACTCTTACTTTCCCCTTCTGCATGACTGTGCTCATTAATTCAGCGGCCTGTTCCGCCACAGGAGTGGGTTTTTCAGCTTGAGACCAAGCTGTACCACTCCATAATGAGCAAGCTAGTAACACTAGGCTAATCCTGTGTCTATGCGAACACCAACTGGAAGGAATCGTATCTTTCATTACCTTACCTCCTTACCCTCACTTAACAAGGTCATAAAAAAACACCTTTAGCAGGCCAATAAATTACATAGTTCACTCTACTTTTTAATAAAAACTTATCTCTAGTTAGATAACTTATAGCACAAGTTAGATAAGTTATAGTACAAAATTAATATTTTTGTAAAAGTTGGTTTTTTTTGGATCAAAAATGGTTTTTTGAAGAACTCTCCGAATTACTTTCAAATGCATACAACAGTCTAACTAGCAATCTGCTATGCTTGATAGCGGGACTTAAACCTGCCATTTTTGTTGGGCGATCTAAAACCTCAGGCATGAAACTAACTTTAACTCAAATTTTATTAATAGCCTTAAGCATCTTATCGTTATTGCTGTTCCTGCGTTTATGGCTGGGTACGGGGAGTTATCCTGAAATCTGGGATTTACAAGGACAAATTGCTGAGCAAAAGCGTCTGAATGAGGAGCAAACTAAGCGTAATGAAGGCTTGCAATCAGAGGTTTTAGACATTAGTCGTGACGATGCAGCGATTGAGGATCGAGCGCGGAGTGAGTTAGGCATGATTAAACAAGGCGAAACTTTCTATCAGGTGATTTTGAATAGTGATCCAACCCAAGCCTCACAAGCACCGATAGCGACTAATCCTCCTCAACAACCGAGTACTCAGCCGCATGTCGAATGAAGTTTGGTGCGTGATTCCTGCTGCAGGGGTGGGAAAGCGTATGCTTTCGGCGATCCCTAAGCAATATTTGCGCTTACATGGCAAAACCGTTTTAGAGCACAGTTTATCTTGCTTTTTACGACACCCTAAAATTAAAGGGGTGGTAGTGGTGCTTAGTGCTGATGATGATTACTGGCTGGATTTAGCACCTAACTATCAAGGTTTGCCAGTCTATCAAACAGTTGGTGGTCAAGAGCGAGCAGATTCAGTGCTCAATGGTTTAAAATATTTGCAGCAACATTTAAAGATTTCCTCGACTGCGAAAGTCTTAGTGCATGATGCGGCACGTCCTTGTTTATCCCAACAGGATTTAAGTCGTTTACTGGCAAGCAATAGTGAGCAAGGTGCCCTTTTAGCGACTCCAGTACGCGATACCATGAAGCGCGCTTTTAAAGGCCAGCATTTGATTAGCCACACCGAGGAGCGGGCGGATTTATGGCATGCCTTGACTCCACAATTAGCAACCTTAGGCTTATTAACCCAAGCCTTAGAGCAGGCTTTAAAGTCGGGGACTACTATTACGGATGAAGCTTCTGCCTTAGAGTATTTAGGACTTCAACCTTTATTAGTGGAGGGTGATGCCAGTAATATTAAAATCACTCGTCCGGCTGATTTAGCTTTAGCAGAGTTCTTTTTGCAGGAGCAAGCTTAATGCGTATCGGACAGGGTTATGATGTGCATGCTTTTACTGAAGGTGACCATCTAGTCTTGGGTGGCGTGAAGATTCCCTATACTCACGCATTTGCAGCGCATTCAGATGGTGATGTATTAATTCATGCGGTTTGTGACGCTTTGTTGGGTGCTTTAGCACTGGGCGATATTGGCAAGCATTTTCCAGATACTGCAGCAGCGTATGCCAAAATCGATTCGCGGATTCTGCTTAGACAAGTTTACCAGTTGCTTAAAGAGCAAGGTTATAAACTAGCTAATCTCGATAGTATTATCGTTGCCCAAGCACCAAAAATGGCGCCCCATATTGAGGCGATGCGTGCCAATCTAGCTGCTGATTTAGCGTGTGAAATTAATCAGATTAGTGTAAAAGCAACCACCACCGAACGCCTTGGCTTTGAAGGCCGCAAGGAAGGAATCGCGGCACATGCGGTGGTGTTACTGAAGTCAATAAATTAATCATCTAAGCAAAGTGCATTGGATGATATGCTAACTGCTTAGGAATCTTACTTAAATCCCAGTTGTCTATTGCCCAATCCCAACATTCTTTGAGTGTACTAAAAGAAGGGGCTTCAGTGGAAGTTTGTCCTAAGAATTGCAAAGCTTTGACTAGATTATCCAATAATTCATGAGTTTGTGTTGTTAAAGCAGGGGCTAAGGTTTGCTTACTAAGCTTTTGACCTAATACATTGATTGCGATAGGTATATGCGCATAGCTGGGTATTAAATAGCCTAGAAGCTGCTGTAAATAGATTTGGCGAGGAGTATTATCCAGTAAATCTGAACCACGCACGATCTCAGTAATACCTTGCCAAGCATCATCTACGACCACGGCTAGTTGATAAGCAAAGATTTGATCAGCACGTCGAATTACAAAATCGCCTAATTCACGCTCAAGATTTTGGCAAAACAATCCCTGAATTTGATCATTAAAGCAAATAGTTTGCTCATTAGTTTTAATCCGCATTGTGAGGGAATCAGTTAACGCATAGCTCTTATATCGGCAGGTTCCCGGGTAAATCAGTCCAAAACTTCCACGATGCGCAAAAGTTTGTAATTGCTTGCGTGAACAACAACAAGCATAAATAAATGGTTTCAAACTATTTAAGGCATCCGTATAAGCAGCGAGGCGTTGGCTTTGAAAAATAATGCTTTGATCCCATTCAAAACCATAAGCAGCGAGGGTTTGGATGATAGCGTCAGCAGCACCTGTTTGTTCGCGAGGTTTATCTAAATCCTCAATGCGTAGCAGCCATTGCCCATGTTGGCTGCGAGCCTGTAAATAACTCGCAGTCGCAGCCAGCAGTGAGCCAAAATGCAATAGACCAGTGGGGGAGGGTGCAAAACGCCCAATGTAAGTCACACTTTACGAGGCGAGTTGTTTTTCTTTGATTTCTTGAGTGGTTTTACAATCGATGCAAAGCTCAGCTGTAGGGCGTACTTCTAAGCGTTGTAAACCGATTTCTACACCACAAGCATCACAATAGCCGTAATCTTCTTCATCGACGCGGGCGATAGTCTTTTCGATTTTGCGAATCAGTTTACGTTCACGGTCACGCGCACGTAACTCTAAAGCAAATTCTTCTTCTTGTGTGGCACGATCAGCAGGATCAGAGAAGTTGCTAGCTTCTTCTTTCATATGATCTACAGTGCGATCAACTTCTTCCATTAGTTCTTTTTTCCAAGCGACCAGAATATCACGAAAATGCTGTAACTGCTTTTCGTTCATATATTCTTCGCCAGCTTCGGGGATATAGGGATTAATGCCATCAACTGGTAACGCAGCTTTCCTTGCTAAATAGGTTACATTTTCAGTTGCCATTCTTTTTCTCCAACAGCTTGATTTCAATCGAAATCAATGGGTTAAATCTAGGATCGGTGTGAAGAACCTTACCTTGTTTCTTCGGCATAACTCATGGGCGCGCGATTATATCCCATGAAAAAGGTTTTCGCATTTTTTATTGATAGGTAATTGTAAAATTGCATAAATTTTGTTATTTAGACTCCTCACTCAAACGCTAATTTCATAAAAAACGTAATTGGAAGCGCACAGCATCCTTGCCGGGGTCTTCAATATTCAACGAGACTTCCTGAGGAATCTTGGATGGCATTAGCTGACCTTGCTGTTCCTTGCTAAGGTACTCTTCAGGGGTAAAACGCCGTAAAGCGACCATTTCAGATTTTTGGTTTAAAAAGCTTACTTCTAATATCGGATAAGCTTGTGAGTTACTAGCATTGTTCTGAATTGATGTATTAATAATCAGTACATTCGGCGTGTTCGGATGAGTATAAACTGTGTGGCTGAGTAATTTAATTTGATCTAAATGTCGTACATTGTCTAAGCCACACGCAACCCACCCACAAACCGTCTGGGTAAACTCACGGGTGCTTGGATTTTCAAGGAGTTTAGTACGATAACTGTAAAAAAGCTGAATTAATAATAACAAACACAAGGCTAGCAGGCTTAAGTATAAGAATTTGTGCGATTTGGATGAGCGTCGACTCGAAGAACCACTCTTGCCAGTTTTGACTGAACTATTAGAGCTACCCTCTGCCAATGTATTCAAAGGCAAGGTATGAATACGTGCTTCGCCCGGTAGGTCACGCCCATTACCTACCCCCCCCAAACGCTCATCAGGCAAGGTGGTGCTGAGTGCTTTCATAGCGTCGAAGATCGTATCGCATTCACCACAACGCAATAAACCCTGCGCGGCAGTTAGCTCTTTCATAGTGACGCGGAAAACAGCGCGACAATGACTACACTGGGTATACATTTAGCTCAGGTAATTAAGTTAGACATAGTATTCTTATTGTAGCCCTGTTTTTTTCAGGCAGCTTCATGATTTGATGTACAAAATATTAGCGTTAATCCTAAGGGAGAACCCCGCTTTTAACATTATTGAACTGATGAGCGGGGTGAAATCTAGCAGGAGCGGTTTAGTTGCTGCTAACTTGCGCTGTGCCTTCTAAACGTAACCAATCTTCTTTGGCAGCCATCTGTACCTCTTCTAATCTATTTTGATAGGCAGCAGCAACCGCTTGGCCTTGATCAGCCAAAATACCTGAGAGTGCGATTCGGCCTTGTGGTTTTAAATAGCGTAATATAGTCGGTGCGAGGCTAACTAAGGGGCCAGAAAGAATATTCGCAATCACTACATCGAAGGTTTGATCCGGCATATCTTCTGGTAAACAGGTGAAAATACGTGCTTCAGTCAACGCGTTTCGACGCGCATTTTCCTGAGTAGCCTCTAAAGCCTGAGGATCAATATCCGTAGCAACAATAGTACTTGCGCCTAATTTGGCTGCTGCAATGGCTAGAATTCCACTGCCACAGCCATAATCCAGTACTGTTTTACCCGTTAAATTTTCACCATCTAACCATTCTAAACATAAAGCGGTGGTCGGATGATTGCCAGTACCGAAAGCTAAACCTGGGTCTAATAAAATCTTCACTGCATCCGTGGCTTCCTCGGGGACTTCACGCCAACTTGGATACACCCATAGTCGTTTGCCAAATTGCATGGGGTGAAAGTTATCCATCCATTCACGCACCCAAGGGCGGTCTTCTAATTGCTCCAGTTTAAGCTCGGTAATACCCCATTCGCCACGATGTAACTCTAAATTTAGGAGCAGGGCGGTCAGGTCATCTTCTGCCGGATACAGCCCCGTAATCACGAGCTGATCCCATAGAGGAGTCTCACCCGGTAAAGGCTCAAGAATAGGTTGATCCACGGCATCTTCAAAAGTGACTGAAGCCGCGCCAGCTTCTTCTAGAGCCCCGCTGATGACTTCTTGGTGCTCAACCGTGGTGTGACAAATGAGCTGTTGCCAAGTCATTGTAAACCCAACTTTTTCTCTAAGTAGTGAATATCAGTCCCACCTTGGCGGAACGCTGGGTCGGTCATGATCCGGCGTTGCAGGGGCACGTTAGTCTTAATGCCTTCAACAATCATCTCAGTTAAAGCGCCATTCATACGATTTAGCGCTGTTAAGCGATCTTCGCCATGCACGATTAATTTACCAATCATCGAGTCGTAATAAGGGGGAACGGTGTAATCGGCATAAATATGCGAATCTACTCGTACTCCTAAACCACCGGGCGCATGATAGCGAGTAATTTTGCCGGGAGAGGGGGCGAAGGTATCGGGGTCTTCCGCATTGATCCGGCATTCAATCGCATGTCCATGTGGGCGAATATCTTCTTGCTTAATTTGCAATTTTTCGCCAGCCGCAACCAGTAATTGCTGCTTAACCAAGTCAACGCCTGTAATCAATTCAGTAACGGGGTGCTCAACTTGCAAACGGGTATTCATTTCAATGAAATAGAATTCACCATTTTCGTATAGGAATTCAAAGGTGCCTGCACCGCGGTAATTAATTTTGCGGCAAGCATCGGCGACAACTTTACCAATGCGGGCACGCTGTTCTTCAGTGATCCCGGGCGCTGGTGCTTCTTCGACCACCTTTTGATGGCGGCGCTGCATGGAGCAGTCACGTTCACATAAATGAACTGCATTGCCATGTTGGTCTGCCAAGACTTGGAATTCAATGTGGCGTGGATGGATTAAATACTTTTCCATATACACAACATCATTGCCGAAAGCTGCTTTAGCTTCAGAGCGTGTCATTTCTATGGAGCGGAATAGATCTTCAGCTTGATGTACCACTCGCATGCCACGCCCACCACCGCCACCGGTAGCTTTGATGATAATCGGATAACCAATTTGTTTAGCCATCGCTAAGCATTCGTCTTTATCTTCAGGAACAGGGCCATTAGAGCCCGGCACACACGGAACTTTGGCTTGTTGCATCGCATCTTTAGCGGAAATCTTATCGCCCATTAAGCGAATGGTTTCAGCACGTGGCCCGATGAAAATAAAGCCACTAGACTCGACGCGTTCAGCAAAATCAGCATTTTCAGACAAAAAGCCATAACCGGGGTGAATCGCATCCGCACCGGTCACTTCGGCAGCACTGATAATGGCTGGAATATTGAGGTAGCTATCAATCGAACGCGGTGGGCCGATACAAACTGATTCATCAGCCAGACGTACATGCTTAAGATCACGGTCAGCGGTAGAGTGTACTGCAACGGTTTTAATGCCTAGTTCACGGCAAGCACGCAGAATACGTAAGGCAATTTCGCCACGATTAGCGATGAGGACTTTTTTTAACATGCAAGCCTCCACATCAGTCGATGATCATTAAGGGCTGACCAAACTCTACGGGCTGTTCGTTTTCAACCAAAATAGCCTTAATGACACCACTTTTATCGGCTTGAATTTGGTTGAGCATTTTCATCGCTTCGATAATGCAAAGCGTATCGCCGATTTTGACCGACTGGCCGACCTCTACAAAGGATTTTACACCGGGTGAGGAAGAGCGATAGAAAGTCCCCACCATGGGCGACTCTAAAACATGCCCCGTGGGTGCGGCGGGTTTTTCGCTAGCAGCAGGAACAACGGCAGCTTGTGGAGTTGCTGGAGCCATCATCGGTGGCGGTGCATAATATTGCTGCATCGGCATAGCTGGTGCGGCTGTTGTCGATACACGGCTAATGCGTACTGAATCTTCGCCTTCTTTGATTTCGATTTCGGCTACATCGCTGTCTTCTAACAGGTCGATTAGTTTCTTGATTTTGCGAACATCCATCATGGAGTTATTCCTATAAGTCTTATATGGCTTGATGTTGTTAGAGTGCCGATGTGCTTAAAACGATCAGGATTGAGAGGCATTCCTTGTCCTAAACAGTCATGTCTCAAAGATTGCTTAAATCTGCAAATCTGCCCTTTTTCTCGGCATATCCCAACAGAATGGGCGCGAGTTTACACCGTTTGTTCTTTAGTTGCAGCAAGAAAGCTTTAAGAAAAGGCCGGGTTAGCGGCCTTTAAAAATTGAACCTAAGATACCACGGACAATTTGCTTACCTAGATTAGAGGTAATTGAGCGTGCCGCACTTTTCACGATTGCTTCACCTAAAGTTTGCCGATTACTCGGGCGTGGGGTATTCGAGGTTTCAAAGCGCCGTGCCGCCTTTTCAAATTCTTTTGCTTGGTTGGCTGCAGAGGTTTCTGCAGCCACTTTTTCGGCACGCGCTTGCAAAATTTCATGCGCTGATTCGCGATCAATCATTTTGTCATAGCGCCCCGCGAACGGGCTTTGCCGAATTAAGTTAGCACGCTCTTCTGGAGTGGCAGGCCCAATACGCGATTGAGGAGGGCGAATCATGGTTCGTTGTACGACGCTGGGAATACCTTTTTCTTCCAAGACCGAAACTAAAGCCTCACCTACGCCAAGTTCCATAATGACTGCGGCAGTATTTAACTCAGGATTAGCGCGGAAAGTATCAGCGGCGGCTTTTACTGCTTTTTGATCGCGGGGTGTAAAAGCACGCAAGGCATGCTGAATGCGATTACCAAGTTGACCCAGAATGCTGTCTGGAATATCCAATGGGTTTTGGGTGATGAAGTAAACACCCACACCCTTAGAGCGAATTAAACGCACGACTTGTTCAACTTTATCAACTAAAGCTTTTGGCGCATCATTAAACAGTAAATGAGCCTCATCGAAGAAGAAAACTAAGCGCGGTTTATCGAGATCACCCACTTCAGGTAGATTTTCAAATAATTCAGATAGCAGCCATAGCAGGAAAGTGGCATACAAGCGCGGTGTCATCATCAGCTTATCGGCCATCAGAATATTGATATTTCCGTAGCCATTGGGAGCGGTGCGGATAACATCCCATAAATCCAAAGCTGGTTCGCCAAAGAAACTTTCTGCGCCTTGCTGTTCGAGGACTAAAAGTCGGCGTTGAATTGCACCAATCGATGAGGAGCTAACATTGCCATAAGCATTTTGAAAGTCTTGAGCGTTTTCGCCCATATGCTGCAGGATGGAACGCAGATCTTTGAAATCTAGTAACAACATGCCTTCATCATCGGCAAATTTGAAAGCAATATTCAATAAGCCTTCTTGCGTGTCATTCAGTTCTAGCAACCGAGATAGTAAGAGAGGCCCAATATCAGAGACCGTGGCTCTGATCGGGTGGCCTTGTTGTCCGGCTAAATCCCAGAGAATGCTTGGATAACCTTCAAACTTGAAGTTGTCAATGCCAATCGTCTGAACACGCTCTTCTACTTTAGGATGAGTACTACCCGCTTGGCTGATACCCGTTAGATCGCCCTTGATGTCCGCCATGAAAACTGGTACACCAGCCCGCGAAAAGCCTTCAGCAATCGCTTGTAAGGAAACGGTTTTACCCGTACCGGTTGCGCCTGCAATTAGCCCGTGTCGATTAGCGAAGCGCAGATTCAACTTAACCTGTTGATTTCCACCTTTGCCAATGAGAATGCCAGCTTGTTCACTCATGACTGCTCCTATTGTATTTTTCATGTTTGGCGTATTGAGTTGCAGTCTATCTAAAATGCCTAATGACCGCTATGTTAGACCTAACTTTCGTAAAGTTTCAAGGCTCAGGCCACCAATCGCTAGCTGATTAGCTTTCTGAAAAGCATGCAAAGCCACAATAGTCGCAGTATCTAAAACCCCGGAGAGATTTAGGCGGTGACCAGCTTGCAATAAAGCTTGTTGGATACGTCTGATCTGCTCCGGTGTTAAGGTGCTAGTACAAGCAATCGGCATCGTTAAGATTTTAGCGTCTCGTAATTTACGCTGTACTGTGATGGTTTCATATTGTGCAGGTACTAAACTCGAGATAATTTTCCAAGGTTTACTCACACGTATTAATTTGATGGTTGTATAGCGTGCTGGAAGAATAGAGCCACTACCTTTGCCAGGCTTAATAAGTTTTTTGCGCTTAATTTTAAGCGTTTTTGCGGGAATCGTACGCTGATGGATCTGGGCTGGCTCTTTAATTACCTCAGTCGGAATTTTGACCAGTTCAGCTTTAATAGTTTCTAGACAAGACGCGTTACTACTGGCTAGACAACCAAGCTTCCAGTGCTTATAGTCAGGTTTTATAAAGATTTCGCGAACGATTTTCTGATATTGCGGCGGTGTTGCATATAACTCAGAGCGCATACGTTCTACCTCAATGGTTGCTTGCACCTCTTCATATTGAGCTGGCTCTGTTTCTTGGGCATAGCGGGCAGGTTCTATTTGAATCTTGGTTTCACTCCAGACCATTTCTGCTGGAATATTAGAATAAGTTGCAGAGCCATCATAAACCAAAACTTTTAGTGGCTCTGTACGGAAGATAGCAGGGTGTAGTAGCTCAGCTGAACATTGGGTCGGAATTCGTTGTGTAGTATTGAACTGCTGAGTGTTATTAATAGTAGAGTGAGTCATATTTAGCTGATTGCCTTGATTGAGACAACCGGCTAAAACGAGGCTGGAGAGTAGTCCAAAAATTAGAGTGATTTTATGCTGCATTGGATTAAAGCATATAGTTTGATTTATTAATACGTATAGGTTTAGCTAGAAAGCCGTTAAGCTTGCGGTAAATGCAGTCTGGAGTCGAGAAACTTTTGTGCTTTAATTACGATTTGCCTATTTTTCGGACAAATGGACAATCTCTCCCGTTAATTTATCCACCTTTTCGATTAAGCCATGTCCGGGTTTCCAGATAACCCTGCCACTTTGCTCCAGAACGGGGATGCTATCAATAGTGAGCTTGGGACGCAGATGATCGACTACGATAGGGATAAGCTCAGGATCAATGGATGGGGAAATGTGTTTCTCAGGCAATGTTTGAACATGCAAGTTAATAGTTTGAGAATCACCTTTAGCGGTCGCCCTTGAAGTGGTTGGATGAATGGAAGCAATCGCTGGCAGCATATAACGCGACACTGAACGCACGCTACTTGAGTTATTTAACGCAGTATAATATTCAGCAGGCAAAGCAGTTGCATTTTGCAACTTCAAGCCTCGATGGAAGCTTTGGAGGTTTGAATAAGTCATAACAACAAGCAAGCAATGAATGTCCTAACAGTATTCTTGATTGTTACGTTTTTTGCTGGCCTAGGCTTGATGGGGCAAGAGAATTAGATGACAAAAGGTCAGTGAGTAAAAGGCTAGTAAAAGCTTGAACCTGCTTATATCATGCAGGACTTTATGCGACTTTGCGGGAACGCTTTCATGAGCCAGTATTGGAGTCCTTTGGTGCAGCAACTAGACCCTTATGTACCGGGGGAGCAACCAAAAGATCAGCGTTATGTTAAACTCAATACCAATGAGTGTCCTTATCCGCCTTCACCTCGAGTTTTAGCGGCGATTCAGGCTGAGTTAACCGATAAGCTCAGACTCTATCCCGATCCTAATGCTGATTTATTTAAAGATGCAATTGCAGAGTACTATGATTTAGAGCGTCAGCAGGTATTTGTTGGTAATGGGTCTGATGAAGTATTAGCGCATATTTTTCATGCTTTATTTAAGCCAAACCAACCGCTGTTATTCCCAGACATTTCTTACAGTTTTTATCCGGTTTACGCCAAGCTTTATCAGCTAGCGGTCAAGCAAATTCCCCTATCCGATGACTTCAGTTTAGATTTAAGCGCTTACCTGCAAGACAATGGTGGAATTATCTTCCCGAATCCTAATGCACCAACGGGTTCAGCGCTAGGATTGGCCGCAATTGAAGGACTTTTGCAGGCGAATCAACAATCGGTAGTTGTGATTGATGAGGCTTATGTCGATTTTGGCGCAGAAACTGCGATTCCTTTAGTGAAACGCTATCCAAATTTACTAGTCGTACAAACCTTATCGAAGTCACGTTCTTTAGCAGGTTTGCGCGCAGGCTTTGCGGTAGGGCATCCCGATTTGATTGAGGCTTTAGAGCGGGTGAAGAACTCCTTCAATTCTTATCCACTAGATCGCTTAGCGATTGTAGGGGCGACGGCTGCGATGCAGGATCAAACTTATTTTGCAGAACTCTGCCAGAGCATCATTAAAACCCGCACGACAACGATCACCCGTTTGCAGGAATTGGGTTTCCACGTTTTACCCTCAGCCGCGAACTTTGTGTTTACACGTCCACCGGCTGGTAATGCTGAGACTTTGTACTTAGCGCTTAAAGATCAGGGTGTTTTAGTCCGACACTTCAAAAAGCCCCGTATTCAAGAGTATTTGCGTATTACGATTGGCACTGATGAAGAAATGCAAATACTGTTAAGTAAGTTAAAGTTTTTAGTGGGATGAGTATGATCGAGCGTGATGAGTTAGAACGCTACTTAAATGCCTTGCTTAATATTAGTAAGTTTAAAGACTATGCACCGAATGGCTTACAAGTTGAGGGGCGTAAGTCTATTCATAAAGTTGTGACGGGTGTCACTGCTTGCCAAGCGCTTTTAGAGGCTGCGGTTGAATACGGAGCTGATGCAGTGTTAGTTCATCATGGCTATTTTTGGCGCGGTGATAATCCGGTAGTTCGAGGTATGCATCAACGCCGCTTAGCGACTTTGCTGAAACATAACTTAAGTTTATTTGCTTATCATCTCCCTTTAGATGCTCATTCTGAATTAGGCAACAATGCACAGTTGGCTAAGCGTTTAAGCTTAACCAGTGAAACTGTTCTGAATGAGCAGGGTGTCGGCAATGTAGGAATATTGGCTGAGCCAATTAGTTTGGAAGCGTTTGGTCTAAAAATAGAGCAGGTTTTACAGCGTAAACCTGTACTAGTGGCTGGTGGTGAGCATTTGATCCAACGAGTGGCTTGGTGTACTGGTGGGGCACAAGCTTATATTCAAGAGGCTTTAGGTTTTGGGGTGGATGCTTACCTAAGTGGGGAAATTTCTGAGCACACTACGCATAGTGCAAGGGAAAATCAGTTGCACTATATTGCTGCAGGTCATCATGCTACAGAGCGTTATGGTGTGCAGGCTGTAGGTGAGCATTTAGCTTTGCAATTTGGAATTGAGTGTCAGTTTGTGGAGATTGATAATCCTGCTTAATGTCAGGTTATTTCGATATTTTTTGTGCTATCATCGCCACCGGATTGGTTGCCCTTAAAGGTGCTTGGTGTTAATTCCCCAATGTTTGCAAGGGGAGTCGCTTGATTTCACTAATGAAGTCAGACATCCTATGGCGTTTTTTAGCATCTGCTAATATTGCAATGCATGAGTCCAGTAGCAATTGAGGATTTTGTTTCTTGCAGAGTCAACAAAACTGCAAGAAGTGTTGAGGTTTTGATAATTTGGGAGTGAGCTAACGATGGCAAATTCTGGAGTCGATAAGAATCGCCGTCGTTTCCTGATTGCAGCTACTTCGGTAGTAGGGGCAGCAGGGACGGCAGCGCTTGCATATCCTTTCCTAGGGTCGATGTCTCCCAGTGCGCGCGCTTTAGCTGCGGGTGCACCGGTGGAAGTGAATGTAAGCAAAATTGAACCCGGTCAGTTATTGCGGGTGGTATGGCGTGGTAAGCCGGTTTGGGTAGTCAATCGTACTGAGGAGATGCTAGCCGATTTACCTAACTTAGACTCTGGTTTGAAAGATCCAAACTCTGAGGTGTTAAGTCAGCAACCGGAGTATGCGAAAAATGGCTATCGCTCACGTGAGGCTAAATATTTAGTACTAGTTGGCATTTGCACACATTTAGGTTGCTCTCCAACGTACCGCCCTGAAGTAGGTGCTGCTGATTTAGGTGCTGATTGGAAAGGTGGTTGGTATTGCCCTTGCCATGGTTCCCGTTTTGACTTAGCTGGACGTGTATTCAAGAACGTTCCGGCGGGTACTAATCTTGAAGTCCCTCCTTACTATTTCAAGAGCGAGGCGACGATTTTAGTAGGTGAAGATGGAGGTGCTGCATAATGGCTGAGCGTCCTGCACATGAATACACAGGTTTTCTAGGTTGGGTGGAAGATCGTTTCCCCTTAATGGAAACTTGGAATAAGCACTTAGCGCAATATTATGCGCCGAAAAATTTTAACTTCTGGTACTATTTTGGCTCTTTAGCCATGTTGGTACTGGCTATTCAAATCTTCTCCGGTTTGTTTTTAGCTTTCCACTATAAGCCTGATGCTGATTTAGCCTTTGCTTCTGTTGAGTACATTATGCGTGATGTACCCGGTGGTTGGTTTATTCGCTACATGCACTCCACAGGTGCTTCAGCCTTCTTCATTGTTGTCTATCTGCATATGTTCCGCGCTATGATTTATGGCTCTTATAAAGGTAAGCGCGAATTATTGTGGTTGATCGGCATGTTGATTTATGTTGCTTTGATGGCCACTGCTTTCATGGGTTATCTGTTACCTTGGGGGCAAATGTCCTACTGGGGTGCACAAGTAATTGTCAACTTATTCAACACTGTCCCTTATATTGGTAATGATTTATCAGTGTGGTTAAGGGGTGACTATGTTTTAGGGGATGCAGCGTTAAACCGCTTCTTTGCCTTACACTTCTTTGTGCCAGTGATTGTGCTTCCAGCCTTAGTATTCGTACATATTGTGGCTTTACATGCAGTCGGCTCTAATAATCCTGATGGTGTAGAGATTAAAAAAGGACCTAAAGGTAATCGTTGGGCTCCAGATGCTCCAACAGATGGTATTCCTTTCCATCCTTACTACACAGTTAAAGATATTTTAGGTGTTGCGGTCTTCTTATTGATTTTCTTTGCCATTCTGTTCTTTACGCCAGAGATGGGCGGCTATTTCATTGAGCAACCTAACTTTGAGCCTGCGAACCCACTGAAAACTCCATTGCATATTGCTCCAGTCTGGTATTTTACGCCTTTCTATACGGTTTTACGTGCAGTTCCTGATCCATGGTGGGGTACTGTAGCCATGTTTGCTGCCATTATTGTCCTGTTCCTATTACCTTGGCTGGATAAAAACCCTATCAAATCTTGGCGCTATCGCAATCCAGCGCACAAGATCAATCTGTTACTGTTTGCGGTAGTGTTCTTAGTTTTAGGTTGGATGGGTGTTGAAGCGGTTACTACAGTTTATAAAGAGCTGGGTACACGGATGACACAAATCTATTTCTTGTTCTTCGTCGTGCTGTGGTTGCATAGTTATCCAGCAAAAGTGAATTACAAAAAATGGTTTGGTATTTTGTTAGGCATTGTGGTGGTGTACGACTTAGTTTTCCGTCTCAATCTTGGTGATGGTGCAGCTACCACTCAAATGTTACTGCAATTTATTTGGCCGGTAATTTACTTAGCTGCAACTTTATTGTTGCCAGCCTTTGTCCCTAGCTTCAATCAGGAAAAACCAGTTCCTGAACGTGTGACTGGGTAAGGAGTAAGAACATGAAAAAGTTTATTACCAGTATGGTGCTTGCCTTAGCGATGGCTGTTCCCGCAGTTGGCTTTGCTTCAGAAGTGATCAAGGTTGAAAAAGCTAATATTGATCTGCATAACAAGCAAAGTTTGCAGCGTGGTGCAAAGTATTTTGTAAACTATTGCATGGGCTGTCACTCTTTAAGTATGAGCCGTTACAATCGAGTAGCGACTGATTTGGGCTTGACGCCAGAGCAAGTACAAAAGAACTTGATCTTTACTCGTACCGATGGTGAGCTAGCTAAGGTTGGTGAACTGATGAAAAACGGTATGACTGCCAAATATGGAGCAGAGGCTTTCGGTAATGCACCTCCCGATTTATCTTTGGAAGGACGTTTACGCGGGGCTGATTGGATCTATACTTTCTTGAAGTCCTTCTATAAAGACCCGACCCGTCCGCTAGGTGTCAATAATACGCTATTTGCGAATGTTGGTATGCCACACATCCTGTGGGAATTGCAGGGTATGCAAGAGCTGCAACATGCGGAAGCTCCTGCAGAAGGTGCTCATGCAGCAGCGAATGCGCATGCAGAACCTAAACTAGTCTTAAGCCAGCCGGGTAAGCTATCACCGACGGAATATGATCGTATGGTGTTAGACATTACTAATTTCTTGGTCTATGTCAGCGAGCCTGGCAAGCTGCATCGCCAAGCAGTTGGTATTTGGGTCGTATTGTTCCTACTAATCTTTATTGTAGTGGCATACTTCCTGAAGAAAGAATACTGGAAGGATGTTCATTAATTACCAACTGGTATAACATAAATTGGCTACTCTAGCTTATTACTAGAGTAGCCTTTTCATTTGAACTACAGGAGCTTTTCAAGCTATGGCATCGATTTCTAGCCGCCGTTCTGTTATGACTTTATTCTCTGCTGCTGATTGTGCTGACAGCCATCGTGTACGCATTGTCTTAGCAGAAAAAGATATCACCGTCGATGTGCTAAATATTAATCCCGATGATAAGCCTGAGGAGCTAGCCGAACTCAATCCCTATAACACCACCCCTACGCTGATTGACCGTGATTTAGTGCTGTACGATGCACGCATTATCATGGAGTATTTAGATGAGCGTTTTCCACATCCCCCCCTCATGCCCGTTGATCCAGTAACTCGAGCACATTCACGCTTGGCTTTATTCCGGATTGAGAAAGATTGGTTTTCTTTGGTGGAGGATATTGAGCGTGGTGATGAAAAGTCTGCTACTGAAGCACGCCGAATCCTACGCGAGAGCGTACTATCAGCCGCCGAAGTATTTGCGATTAAACCTTATTTCTTAAGTGATGAATATACGCTCGTTGATTGTACTATCGCTCCAGTATTATGGCGCTTGCCCAAATATGGTATTGATGTGCCCGCTAAGCAGGGCAAGCCTATACTAAAGTATATGGAGCGCGTATTTTCCCGTGATGGTTTCCAACAATCATTGAGCAAGGTTGAAAAGGCAATCAGACCATGACTCCAAAACGCCCCTACTTATTACGTGCATTTTATGAATGGATTGTCGATAACAGTATGACGCCCTATATCACAGTGGATGCGACTGCAGAAGAGGTATCTGTACCGCGCCAGCATGTGAAAGATGGACGTATTGTATTGAATATTAGTCCAACCGCAGTACGCGATTTCGTCATGGATAATGATGCAGTCAGTTTCAGTGCGCGTTTTAGTGGGGCGGCGTTTTATGTGTATTGCCCTATTTACTCAGTTTTAGCTATCTATTCGCGCGAGACTCAAGAGGGAGGTTCCTTCCCGCCGGATGAATATGCCCATTTAAAACCCGTTGTAAAAGCTCCTAGTCTCATGGCAGTATCGACTACAGATGAAGATGAGGAAGCGGCTTTAGAGGCTAGCGAAAATACCTCACCAGATGAACCTTCTCCACCGACCAAAACTAATAAACCCGATTCAAAAACTCGCCCTTTCTTACGTGTTGTCAAATAATTAGCGGTAATCCCAATGATCTCTTTGATCGCCGCTATGACCCGTGCTGATCATGTCATCGGCTACCAAGGTTCCATGCCTTGGTATTTACCCGCAGATCTGGCTTGGTTTAAACAAAATACGCTAGGTAAACCTATCATCATGGGGCGTAAAACTTGGCAATCTCTAGGTCGAGCTTTGCCCAATCGGCGCAATATTGTGGTTTCCAGCAGCACTACTGATTCAGTGCCTAATATAGAGGTTAGGCCTACTCCTGAAGCAGCTATGGAGTTAGTAGCCAATAGCCCAGAAGTTGTGATTATTGGTGGGGCGCAATTGTATCATTATTTTCTTCCACAGACTCAGCGCATGTATCTGACATTCATTGATGCTCAGCTAGTAGGTGATACCTTTTTTCCAAGTTTTGACACCAAAAATTGGTATCTAGCTGAAGAGCAGCATTTTGTGGCTGACCAGAAAAATCCTTATAACTATTCCTTCACTATCTATGAGCGTTTATGAGTAGCTTATTGATTATTAATGCCCAGTTAGTGAATGAAGGAAAGATTTTTGAGGGGGATGTTTACATTAATCATGGGCGGATTGAGGCAATTGGTCAGCTCACCGGTCATCATGCTGAGCAAGTTCTAGATGCTCAAGGGCGTTATTTGTTGCCCGGCATGATTGACGATCAAGTTCATTTTCGTGAACCAGGCTTGACTAGCAAAGGCAATTTCTGGACTGAAACTCGAGCGGCTGTTGCGGGTGGTATCACTAGTTTCATGGATATGCCAAATACAGTTCCTGCAACTCTTTCAAATGAGTTACTAACTGAAAAACATCAGTTAGCAGCTGGACGAGCTTTTGCAAATTATGGTTTTTATCTAGGTGCCTCTAGCGAAAATTTAGAGTTGATTAAATCTGTGGATGAACAACTTGCTTGTGGTGTGAATGTTTTTGTCGGATCTTCTTGTGCTAGTAAATTGGTGGATGATCCAGAGGTTTTGCGTGAAATTCTGACGAGTTCGCCAGTCTTAGTGACTGCGCACTGTGAAGATATGCCATTGATTGCAGAGAATGAGGAAAGCTATCGAAGTATCTATGGCGATGCCGTACCTTTTGAGTTACATGGTGTGATTCGTAGTGATGAAGCCTGTTATATTGCGGCTGAGCGCTTAATAGAAGTCGCTAATCATTGTAAGGCACGCATACATATTCTGCATATTTCATCAGCAAAAGAGGTAGCATTATTTGCTGCTGGAAATCTTGCAGAGAAGTTTATTACCGCAGAAGTATGCCCTCATTATCTGCATTTTTCTGATGAAGATTATGCAATCAAGCAAGGCCTGCTCAAATGTAATCCCGCCATTAAAACCATCGAGGATCGTGCCGCTTTAATTCAAGGTCTTCTAGATGGTCATTTGGATGTGATTGGTAGCGCTCATGCACCGCACTTATTAGCTGAAAAGCAGAGGCATACTTATTTTAAAACACCTGCTGGTATGCCTATGGTACAGGATGCTTTGCTATCGCTGTTGGAAAACTATCATGATGGTATTTTTAGTTTAGAGTTTATTGCAGAGAAAACTAGTCATGCAGTAGCGCAGTTATTCAGCATTCAAGAGCGTGGTTTTATTCGAGAAGGTTATTGGGCAGACTTAGTGTTAGTGGATTTGCAACAAGAGCAAATAGCAACCAGTGCCTTAGCGTTAGCTAAATGTGCTTGGACACCGTATGATAGCTACAAATTCCGCTCCAGAATTCTCAGTACGATTGTCAATGGTGAACTAGTTTGGCATCAGGGTCAAATCTTAGAGCGCTCACCGGTTGGGCAAGCACTTCAATTCACTCGCCGATCTTAGAGTTCGCGGACTACTCGAAAACCCAGGTTGGTATCTAATTCATCTAAATAACGTTTCTTCCGCGCAGCACTACGTGCTAGTACGGCTGGATCAAACCAAGATCCCCCTTTAGTCACATACCAATAGGGATTAGCACTATGGGATGGACTGCCATCACGGTAAGCACCCAAATGTGAGCTAGTCCAATGCGTACTGGTAAATTCCCAAACATTACCATGCACATCATAGAGACCCCAATGATTGGGGGTGCGTAGACCAACCTCGCTAGCACTAACCGAAGGAATACAGCGCGGTAAATACCACCGTTTTTTTTCAGTAGCTTCTTGATAAGGAAAGATCGGGTTAAAGTTTACTTCTTTGCAGCTTACATTGCTTCCATAGCAGAACGGTGTAGTGCTGCCAGCACGAGCGGCATACTCCCATTCTGGCTCTGTTGGTAAACGATAGGTTTGCCCAGTCTGCTCGCTAAGCCAAGCTAGATAAAGCTTAATATCGCTTATGCGCACATTGATGACTGGAAAACGACCACGATGCCAAATCAATTCTGGGCGTTTATACCACTCTGTGGCGGTACGAAATAGCTCAAACTCTTCGGCCATCAAAGGCACTACGCCAATCGCAAAGTCATACTCTAAGCGAATGGTATGTTGCGGGTATTCTTCGCGCCGGTGACCAAATTCGTTATGGGGTGAACCCATCTCAAATTGTCCAGCCGGAATAACAGCTAATTGTGGGCCTGCTAAGCCACTTGTAAGCGTGTCTTGAAAAAAAGCGTCTAGACCATACCGGCTAGCGCTTTGAGTTTGTAGCGCTTTTAACTCCTCTACAGAAAGCGTATCAACTGCAGGCACTGCTAAAGTGCTTAACTTCAAGGCTTCCATATGCTTCATTAGCAACCATTAATGTAGATAGTTGCAATCTACCATTCATTTTCACTCACTCGCAACCTTGTTTGTAAATATATGGTCTACAATAAAAATTAAGGGTGAAAAGGGTGGGCTTCAGTATGGACATTTATTCAGATAACCAAGGCAAGACACAACCAGTCTCTTATCTAGAGACAGCTAGACGCTTATTAGATGGTTTAATTCTTTATCGTTTAGAGCTAGGGGAGGCAGGAAGGCATTTAGAGTTGCTGTTGCGCTGTAGCGGTGTACCCGCAAGTACTGACTTGCCGTGCTCTAAAAATCTGCATTAAGTTTTACGCTTAACAATTAACTCAATGAAAACCATGCGAGATTTCGTCTAGTTTAATCTTGGCATAAGCTTGAGATTTGTATAATCTAGAGAGGCTATCTTTTATTAAGGTTATAAAAATAATAAATGAAAAGTGCTGCCCGATGTGCACAAGCTGGTTTTAGCTTGCTTGAGGTTCTAATTGCCACTTTAGTTTTATCGGCCGGCCTCTTAGGCTTGGCAGGACTACAAGTCAGTAGCCTAAAAACCACACAGAACGCTTCCTTAAAGCAAGAGGCTACTTTCATTTTGTACGATTTATTGGAGCGGATGCGTAGTAGTCGACAAGCTGTATTGGCCGGTAGTTATCTTCAAACGACAGATTGTAGTGATTCTCCCCCCCAGTCCTGTACGGGAGTAGAGTGTTCAGCTAGCCAACGAGCCAGTTATGACTTATATCAAGTTGTCTGTCGCAGCGGTACTAATCGTTTACCAGCAGCACAATTAATCATCACATGCCCTAATAGCGGTAATTGTGGATCGGGCTTGCATTTTCAATTAAGTTGGTTAGAGCGTTTAGAGCAGCGAGGTATTCAACAAATACCTGATCCTAACACTGGTTCCACTTATCCAAGCCCTGAACAAGAAAAAGAAACCATAAGCTTAGAAATGGATGCAATTATTTAATAATAAATTATGAAAAAAAGGTCTAAGTTTTTCCAAGCAGGTTTCTCGTTAATCGAAATAATGATTGCCACGGGAATTGGCTTATTCATTGCGGCTGGGATCGCTACAGTGTATGTAAGCAGTAAGGAGACCTATGCGTTGCGCGATCAAATCTCTGAAATGGATGAAAGTGCACGTGTGGCTATGAAGGCTTTACGCACACATCTTGAAAGAGCAGGCTATTCATCCAATGCCAATCCCCAATTAGAGAATTATTTATTACCCAGCAGTTTTAGTCCTAGTTCAGTGATCTGTCCAACAGGGCAGGCTAATATTATTAATGTTAATCGCATTGCTAATTCATCTGATGGCCAAAGCATTGGCACTAATGCTTTGACGACTAACCAAATTATGGCGCGGGCGGATACCATTGGTGTTTCATTTTTAGCAGATGATCAGCTATTGGATGACTGCACAGGTTCTTCTTGGAAAAACCGTTGTATGATTGATCCAGAGGCGAGCATAAGTACTTCAGTTAGTCAGACACCTAATGCTCAATTAATGCGGCGGGTGTATAGTTCATTTAGAGTTCAAAAAAATACCTCACGTCAAAATAGTGTAGGTGATGGTATTCCTGAGCTAGTTTGTGGTGGTTCACTAAATACTTATTCACAGCCTTGGGCACAAGGTATTGAGAATATGCAACTGCGCTATGGGATTGATAATGTACCCAGTACGATACCTTCTGGGCAGAAAAAGCAATGGCAAGTTGACGACTATTGGACAGCAACGCAAGTCACAGCGAATGATGCTTGGGATAAAATTGCTTTAGTCCAAGTGGCTTTGTTAGTGCGTACCATGGAGCCAATGTTTGAACAAGCTGAGTCCAAAGTTTATCAATTATTTGACCAGAACATAGTGACTAATGATCGTTATAAACGTGCTGTTTATACCACTACCATTTATTTAAGAAATGTGGCCCGTTGATATGATTTACCATCACTGTTTATCTATTTCCTCTATACAGGCACAGCGTGGTTCTAGCTTACTTTGGGGAATGGCGATTCTATTAGTTATGTCTGTCATTGGAGTGACTGCTGCTCGCATTGGGATCACCGATACGCGCATTGTAGGCAATGAAATGTCGGGTATGTTGACTTATCAAGGGGCTGAGTCCCAACTTAATTTGGTGCGTCCACCGCTAGACATGCTTGCGCCTTCTGACTCACTTGCTTTTATTAAGGTGGCGATGGATCAGGCGTCTAAACAGTTTGTAGTGCCACAAGATAATACGAGTGTTCTCTTTCAAAGTGATAAGTTAAGCAACAGTGTACGAGTGCAACATGGTGGTTTTCTAGATCAGTGCCCACCTCTAGATGCTTCTATGAGTATAGAAATGAATAGCGATAAATATAGTTGTTCAATGTTTATCGTAGATGCCAGCAGTCTTTTACAGGGTACAGGTTCGCATAGTTTGCATGAAATGGGGGTTGTACATTTTATGCCTGCGCCCGCTCCAATAAATTAATTTAATTGGTGGTAAATATACTGTAGTATAAAGAGCGCTATGAATAATAATTAAAATTTAGGTAAGAGCCATGTCTACCACTCGCTTACAGCGCGGTTTTACTTTGATTGAAATCATGATTGTGGTTGCTATTGTCGGTATTATTGCAGCCTTTGCATATCCTAGTTATGTCGAGCAAATTAGCAAAAGTAAGCGTTCGGATGCGAAAATAGCGTTGCAGCAAATTGCGCAACGCGAAGAATCACATTTTGTAAAAAACTATACTTATGCCGACAAATTGACAAGTTTGGGTTTTGCGGCTGATACCATCCCTAGCCAAGAAAATAATTACAGCATTACGATTAGCGCAGCTACAGCTACTAGCTACACGATTCAAGCAACGCCTGCTAGTAATTCGGCACAGGCTAAAGATACCGCCTGTGCAATTTTCACCCTCGATCATATGGGGCGAAAAATTGCAAAGGACAGTTCAGGGACAGTAACGACTGATAAGTGTTGGCACTAATCTGATTATAAAAATAATGAACAGTTCTGCGAGGACACTCAAGATGAACCGATTTCTAGCTTTCTTTCAAAAGCTTACGCTGGGTCTCATTTGTAGTTGTGGGTCTATGCTAAGCGTTGCGGATGAAACGGAAATCTTCGCGCAAAATGAAGCCAGCAAGGTGAATGCTAATATCCTGTTCCTACTAGACGCTTCAGGCAGTATGAATCAAATCCTGTCGAATAGTGGTGGGCGCTCACGTATGCAGGTCCTCAAGGATACCTTTCGTGAAGTGCTTGATAATGCACCAGCCAATGTGAATATTGGTTTGATGCATTATGCAAATGCCGATTTATTACCGTCTTATAGCTGGAGCGCGATTAAAGGAGTGAACTTTCCAGTTTCGCCAATTGATCAACAAGCTTCCAGTATTATTGGTTCAGATGCGAGTAGTGATAATTTAATTGACCCACCAGCCGGTATGCCGGTTAGAGCTTTTTTAGCAGATATTGTGGATGGCTGGCAGTCAGCCGGTTATACACCAATTGTTGATTCTTTATATGAAGCAGCACGTTATTTCCGTGGCGAAAGTCCAGTCTGGGGTAAGCATACAGCAGCTTATAGTTGGGCAGCTCATCCTGCTACTTATACGGGCAGTTTAACTTGTACTAGCCAACACCAAGAGGAATGTAGCCCTGATTGGGGGACCTGCAATTCTACTGCTAATTTAAGCCCAGGTGCTTGTACTACTCGCAAATACAGTCAATGTTGTGAGTGGGAAACAGCACCGAATGGTAAGCAATATTGCAAAAATAATAATTACAGCTGCAAGGTTAATGTAAAGTTTTGCCAGCACACAATTTGTGATACCTATAGTGGTAATCCGATTTATAAATCACCGATTAAACATAGCTGCCAAGCTAACTATTTAGTGTTGATGTCAGACGGTAAGCCAGAGTACCCCTTCTGGGAGGGTGTAACTGCTGACGGTACAGCTCGTTATCCAGAGTCTGTTGCACCCACTCAAACCTATAATACAAATGTGGTTCCACCAATGTTGCCGGATATGAATACGGCTAATTTTCCGGTAACAGTGCCTAATTTAACGTCAGCAACCTGTGCAGATGCACCGTTGGGGTATAAAAGTGGCAAGTGCGGTTCAGAGTTAACTCATTTTTTAGCAACTCAAGACCAATCAATTTCATTGCCGGGTAGTCAGGTTGTTAATACCTTTACAGTGGCTTTTGGTATGAACGATGAGCCAGTGGGGACTAGTTATTTAGCACAATTGGCAACGGCTGAGCACGGTACCTATACTGCTGATAATCCTCAAGAATTGGCCAATGCCTTTAGTGAAATATTGGCAGATGCTCAGAAAAACTCCTTATCTTTTAGTTCACCGAGCTTTGTGGTCGATCAGTCTAATCTGCTCTCGCATGAAAATAAGGTGTATATGCCCATATTTGACCCTAGCCAAACCACGCTTTGGTCAGGCAACTTGCGTAAATTCACCGTGAGTGATGAAGGGGATTTACTAGGAGCAAATGGTGGTTCCGTATTAAATACGGACGGAACTCTAAAAGTTGATGCGCAAGATCTATGGTCAAATACCCCTCATGGAACTGATGTAACCATTGGTGGGGCTGCAAGCAAACTACCTTTACCCGCTAACCGCGTTTTATATACGGATCCCGTTGGCACTAGTCTAGTTCACATTAGTCCCGACACCACAAGCATTACCGCTAACCTATTATCAATCAATGATACGATTAATTCGGTACATAATTTAATTCTAACTAGCACTTACTATCCTAATTTACCGGCTGGCATCAGTTGCTGGGGTACTTACAAAGATTGTAATGGTGTACAGCATACCGTGAATGGCAATCCTAATACGGGCACGGGTTGTGTGAACATTGCTGCAGTGACAACTTGTCCAGCGCCAGTCATTTCACAAGAGAAACGCACACAACTGCTGAATTTTATTCGTGGCTATAAAAATGGCGATCCTAATGCAGGAGCACGCAATCATCTAGGGGATAGCTTAAATAGCAAAGCAGTCGTTGTTGATTATGGTAATCAAGTAGTGCGAGTTTTATTAGCTACGAATGAGGGCTTCTTACATGCGTTTGATGCTAATACGGGTGTGGAAAAATGGGCGTTTATGCCAGCGTCTTTGCTGAAAAATGCGAGTCTATTCCTAGATAATCAGAACGACACTAAGCATGTCTATGGTATTGACGGTAGTCCTACTCTGGTACGGGTTGATCATAATCTCAACGGCATTATCGAGCTTACGCCGAGCCAAGACTATAACCATGATGGGCAAGTGAATGCGGAGGATGCCGATAGTGTAAAGCTGTATTTCGGCTTACGACGTGGTGGTCGCATGTATTATGGCTTAAATATTAGCGTGGCCGATAGTCCTAGTGTGATGTGGAAGCTTGCACCACAATCGACTACGAATACAGGGAGTGATGGCTTAGATGAGTTAGGAGAGGCTTGGTCAAAGCCTACGCTATCTAGGTTACGCCTAGCAGATGCGGATAATCCGCAACAATCGAAATTAGTCCAAGTCTTGGTGTTTGGCGGCGGCTACGATCCACGCAAAGACGAAGAAGATATTGCTGAACGCTTGCCAGATCAATGGGGGCGGGATGTATTTATCGTTGATGCTACTTCGGGCAGTCTCCTGTGGTCGTTACGCAAAGGTGGCTTTGGGTTGGCCGGTGCCCAAACAGCGGTAACAGGTGCCAGTGGTCTGACTCACAGCATTCCAAGTGACATCCGTATTTTAGATATGGACGGGAATGGTGCTTTGGATCGACTGTATTTTTCTGATACCGGCGGCAATGTGTGGCGTGTCGATATGGACGCTGATGTCCTAGATGAGGACAAGACTACATACTACGATTATAGCAAGGCTAAACTTACCAAGTTAGCGAGTCTGGGTGGGGGCAATACGACCTTAGATCACCGCAAATTCTTTTACGAGCCTGATACAGCGATTCGTATGCAGAATGGCAAGCCTATTTTAACGGTTGCCTTAGGCAGTGGTTATCGTACACATCCTTTAAATACTACGGCTGCTCTTGATCGACTGTATGTGCTGATCGATCCTGATGTTTATAAAATGCCAGAAGCGCCTACTCTCATTACAGATAACAATCTGCTGAATGTAGCAAACATTGAAACGGGGAAAAACATATTAGACTACCCCGATATGAAAGGTTGGTATTACGAGTTCGAGCATCATGGTGAAAAAGCACTTTCACCGGTATTAACGGTACTCGATAAGGTGATGTTTACGACCTTCTCACAAGCTGATGCACAGGGCAATTCTAGTATAGCGCAAGCCTGTCAGCCTGCTACTAATACTTCACGTGCTTATGTATTGGACATCTTACAAGGTAAAGCAGTACTGAATTTAGATCGCTCAGTAGATGCTTCAGCAGATAAATTTGCTGTAGCAGGTGCAAATGAACTCTTAGATACCCCCCAACTTATTTTTGGGCGACTTACTAGTAAGGATGGTAGTTCAAGTTGTCAATTAGGCGATTGCCAACAAAATATTATGGTGCGAATTGGTAAGTTAAAGTTGCCCTTGTTGGATTTAGCGAATACTCAGCATCAAGCCTCCACTGCTTATAGTCAAATGATTGATGTTACACGTTTATTACCACGTATGTACTGGTTGGATTCCACTGCAGAAAATGGAGGAGAATAATGAAAAAACAACATGGTCTTAATCTCCTCGAGGTTTTAGTAGCTGCATTTTTAATTTCTTTAGGCTTGTTAGGGATGGCTGGCTTGCAGGTTAAAAGCTTCCGAGCTACCCATAACTCCTACCAAATGCAACAGGCTACCCAATTAGCTCATGAGTTGTTAGAGCGCATGCGCTCGAATCGTTCAGCGGTCTTAGCGGGTAGCTATAAAATTAATGCGGTTGCGGCCACTTATTGCGCAAATCCATTAGCCTTCAGTTGCCAAACCAATACCTGTAATGCCACGCAAATGGCCTTAGATGATATGTATCGGGTTATGTGTGGTTATGGGGCAGGTAGCGGCATCAATGGTGCGTTGCTTAATGGTCAACTGGTAGTCGATTGTCCTGATCCCTCGGCAGAGTGTTCTAAGGGGGTGCGTTTAAGTTTGCAGTGGAATGAGCGTAATAGTTCTAAAAACGAAACCGATGTAGAGCCTTTCAACTTAGTGATCAACACGGTTTTATAAGGGTGAGGCAAATGCAAACTAAACAGTGTTCCAATTTGCAGCAAGGCTTCTCGTTAATAGAGCTAATGATTGCAAGTGCGTTGAGTCTGGTATTGGTGGCTGGTGTAGCAACTATTTATATGGGTAGCCGCCAGACTTATAACGCTCGCGACGAATTATCAACCATGCAAGAAAATGCACGTAGTGCCATTAATGCGCTTGCTAAGCATCTAGAGCATGCAGGTTATACTACTTCCGCACATTTACCGCTGGCTAAGGCGTTTTATGTCGATGGTGATCCAGTTCCCGCCTCAAAAAGTTGTGGTGGTGGTGCAAATAGTCTTGTCATCAATCCACAGACCTTAGTGCAAACTGCTGATAATAATTTATCTAGCGGAACTGGTGATACGATTGGGGTGATATTTTATGCCGATTCTGTTTTGGGTTTAGACTGTGGCAATGAGGCTACTCCCCTAAGTTGTCAAGCCCAAGAGGCTCCCAATCCTGAATATTCTCGAGTTTATAATAGCTTTTATGTAGGGGTTGAAGGCGGGATACCTAATTTATTCTGTGCAGGCTCCCGGAGCCAAGCTGCTATTCCTGTGGCCGAAGGGGTGGAGGCGCTACAGTTCGCTTACGGATTAGATCAAAACGATGATGGTACTGTAGATATTTATCTTGATGCCACTGCCGTAAAAGCTGCTAATCGTTGGTATCAAGTGCGCACAATTAAAGCTTCAGTTTTAGTACGTTCACGTGAGCCTGTTTTTAATGCCGCAGAAGCACGCAATTACACCTTATTGAATACAACCTACAACCGTAATGATCGTTATCAGCGTACCGTGCATACCACAGTTATTTATTTACGTAATTTAGACATTTATCAAGGGGGAGTTTAAAACATGCACCTCATTCACCAAAAGTTTAAAAAGTCTAAATATCAGCAAGGTACTGTGTTGCTCTGGGGCTTAGTCGGTTTATTAGTACTCGCTGGTTTGGGAATTACAGCGGGGCGCATCGCAACCTTGGACACCAAGATTGCAGGGAATGCTATGTTTGATGATTTTTCTTATCAAGGTGCAGAAGCAAGTTTACGTCGTTCAAGTAATCTGTATTTAATCGAGCAAACGGCTAAGCAGGAAGCTACAACTCACACTGATAAAGAAGTAGGGCCTTATAACGATGCGATCAGTAATGGTGAGCAAATCAGCTCTGTAGGCACTATCTCAATGGGTACTAGCATTACTTGCCCACCTGTTTTGCAAGGCGTTGCCATGAGTACTTCAGCCACACCTAAAACAGGCAATGTCTCTTGTCGTTTATTTACAGTCAATGCAGACAGTAATGTGCCGGGTACATCCGCAGAAAGCCAACATACAGCCGGTATCTTGAAATTTGTTCCGGCAGAATAACCCTTAACTGAAACTGGAAGCGAAATCATGCATAACAATAAGCAACGCTCAAGTTATTTAAGCTACTTGTTAGGTCTAATGATCGTGAGCTGGCAGTTTAGCGTAGTAGCTGATGATTCAGAAATATACTCTGCTGCTAAACCCGCAGCTAACCCCAATATACTGTTCTTACTCGATAACTCTGGGAGTATGGCTTTTAAGGATGTAGATGATGGTAGTGGAGGAACGAAGACTCGGATGAGCGTGTTGCAGGAGGTGTTTGCTGATGTTATTGCTAATGCACCCCCCAATTTGAATATTGGGCTAATGCGTTACGGTGGAGAGGAAACTGCTGATCCTAGTGGAGTTAGCTTTCCAATTAAACCGATTGACTCTGAAGCTCTACCTATTATCTCCAGTAGCATTCCTTTTGCTCAAGATAATTTACCCGATCCAACAGCAGGACAAACTGTGCGTGAGTTTTTGCCCTTAGTGGTTAATAGTTGGCAAGCGGTTGGTGCAACCCCCATTGTTGATTCACTCGCTGAGGCTGCTCGTTATTATCGTGGTGAGCAAGTCAGTAGTTTCGGTGCTTTAAAGCCTGGGCATGTGCGTGCTGCTCATCCCTCTACTTATAGTGGTAACTTAAGCTATGATGCTTGTGGGAGTTATTCCTTGCCTTTTTCCTGCAATAAGACAGCAGGTGCTTGTTACTATGAAATCGTTCCTGGGAGCTGTTCTACTCAGTGGGTCGATCTAGGTTGTTCGCAGTTTGAGGCCACTAATGATGCTTGTTGTGCCTCAACTCCTGTCAGTTTTAATGAGGCTGGGCAACCGACCGCTTGGGAGTGTACCGGCGGATATACCTGCCCAGGCTATAATTATGCAAATTGTTTAGTTCCTGCTGGGCAAGTAGAGGCGGAGGTTTGTGAACAACGTTTTTGTATGGAGCAAATGACCGGCACAGCTAACTATATTTCCCCCCTAACTTCAGAGTGTCAGTCGAATTACATTGTATTTATGTCGGATGGTCGACCCGAAGGTATGAATGGGATTATCAATTATCCAGTATCACAAAGTCTAATTGAAACTACGATTGGCAAAGCTTGCCTGAACTCTCCTTCAGGCTATCCAGCCGGGACTTGTGGCCCGGAGATTGCCGAATACTTAGCTAACGAAGATCAAAGTGCTAGTTTAGATGGCAAACAAACCATTGAAACTTTCACCATTGCATTTGCTTTAAATGATCCAGATGGTACTCAGTATTTAAAAAGCATGGCCGAAGCAGGTCACTTAAAAGTAGCTAATAATGCTAATCAGTTGCGGGATGCTTTAACACAGGTACTTGCGCAAGCCACTAGCACCCATAAAACAGCTACAGCAGAACCAGTCTATGCTGCTGCCCGCCCTTTGAAGATGGCACAGTTAGTTGCCCAAGCTGCTAGGGATGATACTAATCCTTTAGTCAGCACTTGGGCCTTATGGAGAAGTTTCTTAAATAATCCAGATTTAGCGAAAGCGATGTTGAACTTATTTGAGCCTTCTCTTTTTACAGGCAGTGCCCCTAGTTTAGCAGCAACTAATAGTAATTTTTTTGATGCTAGTAGTGTTAAAGACTTAACTGAGGCTTTCACCTCGATTATTGGCCGCGTACAGTCTTCAGCATCTTCTTTTGCTTCACCAACCTATAAAGTTGACCCAAATAGTTATCTGGCTCATTCTGATGAGATCTTTCTTCCGGTGTTTGTACGTACCCCCAACGCTCGCTGGCAAGGTAATTTGAAGAAGTTCAAGCTAGAAAACAGTGTAATTGTGGGTAAGAGTGACTCTGAATCAACTCAGCCTGCTGTAAATGCCGAAGGACAGTTTTTAGATAGTGCTTGGGATTTCTGGGGTAGTGCTGCCAGTGGCGCTAATGTTGCTGAAGGTGGCGTCGCAAGTTTATTAGATCCTGCCAGCCGTGTGGCATTAACGAATAATACGAGTTCTTTAGTTCCGCTAGACAATACGCTGAACAAAGTTGCTTTAGGTAATGCAGCTATGAGTGATGAAGAGCGTGCTGCACTGATTCAGTTTGCCAAAGGTTATGCTGAAGATGGTTCAGCCTTGCACTATCTAGGCGATATTATGAATAGTAAGCCAGTGATAGTACGCGATATCAACAATAAATCTTATGTCTTAGCTGGGAGTAATGATGGTTACTTACATGCTTTTGATGCAGACACAGGGTTAGAAAAATGGGCGTTTATGCCAAATGTCCTGCTGAAGAATCTGAAAGCTTTAAAAGAGAATGCTATTACCGAACAGCATTTATATGGCGTCGATGGCCCGCTGACGGTTTGGTACGACGATAAAAACAAGGATGGCCAAATTAAAAAGGCTGACGGTGAAGGCATCTATGTGTATTTTGGTTTGCGTCGTGGCGGAAGTGCTTACTATGCCTTAGATATTACGGACATGAGTGATGTTGCTTATCCTAAATTAGCTTGGCAGTTTAGTAAGGATACCTCTGGCTTTAATAACTTAGGGGAGTCTTGGTCTAAGCCCGTGTTGGCAAAATTAAGAGTTGCGGATAGTAATGCTGACTCCGGTAGTACCGTGAAGGATGTCCTAGTCATTGGCGGCGGTTTTGATCCAATTTTAGAAAATCAAGATCCTAGTACACGTACCATTCACTCCATAGGCAATGATGTTTATATTATTGATGCACGCACTGGTGAGCTTATCTGGTCTTTACGTACACATGTTTCTGCAGGAACAGACTTAAAACATAGTGTACCGGGTGATATTCGGGTAATGGACATGGATCGAAATGGACTGTTGGATCGCCTGTACTTTGGTGATACTGGAGGAAATATTTGGCGGGTTGATATGGATGTAGATGTTAAAGATACCGATTCTAGTACGCTCTATGATTATACCAAAGCACGTTTAAGTAAGTTTGCTGAATTAGGTGGTACAGGTGCTGATAAACGGATGTTCTATTATGAGCCTGATGTAGCAGTCACACGTATCAAAGGGCAAGATTTATTGACCCTAGCGGTAGGCAGTGGTTATCGCTCACATCCACTTTCTAAGGCTATTAAGGATCGTTTCTATGTGTTGGTAGATCGCCACCCCTTTGCTGAACCAGATACCGCCGTATTTCCTCTAAAAGAAGATGGAAATTTAGCGAACTTAACTAACCTAGATGGTACGACCAACTTATTGACTAGTCCTAATTTAAACGGTTGGTACTACGATCTGCCCAATCCTGCTGAGAAGGTCTTGGCTAGCCCCTTAACTTTTATGAACAAAATTGTCTTCACCACATTTGCTGTAGCCGAAGACCAAACTACAAATTCGCCCTGTGATGTTTCCACTAGCGTTGGACGTGCCTATGTGCTGGATTTATTCAGCGGTTTAGCTGTGGCAGCCTTAAATCCTGATAAGCCTAACGAGAAAGTGCGTTCTAATATTATCGCTTTGGATGAAATTCCTGATACACCCCAGTTGGTTTTTAAACAGCCCATGGCAGCAGGTGGTGGCGCTTGTACTGAAACAGATTGTGTCCAAGGCCTAGAAGTACGCATTGGTAAAATGCAACATGCGTTATTAGATGACAACAATATGAATAATAGCAGCAGCAATGCTGTCGATCGGATTGATTTGGGTAATATCTTGCCACGGATTTTCTGGTTGGATCGAGATGTAAATAACGATGATTAAACGATGGTGTGAGGGAAACGACCGAGACTAACTCGGTCATTTCCACCCAAGTCTTGATAACAGCCTATCTCGGTGTAGCCTGTGTTTTTTAAGAGCTGGGTCACGACTAAACTCTGGTCATAACCATGCTCTAAGAGTAACCAACCTAGGTCTTTTAAATAAGGTGGTGCAGTTTGAATCAAGTAGCTTAGATCTTTTAATCCGTCTACACCCGCGCTCAAAGCTAAGCGTGGTTCAAAGCGCAGATCCCCTTGCTCTAAGTGGGGATCGGATTCTGCAATATAAGGTGGGTTGGAGATGATCAAATCGAAGCGACTAGCCTGATCTAAAGCACTCAACCAATCCGAGTGCATTAATCTCACATTATTAAGCCTTAGTTTGAGTTGATTGCGCTCGGCAACGGCTAGCGCTTCGGCTGATTTATCCAATGCTATGATCTCGGCATCGGGACGCTCTTTAGCAAGTGCTAAGGCAATAGCTCCAGTACCTGTACCTAAGTCAAGAAGCTTAGGAGCGCTATAAGATTCTAAGCGTTCTAAAGCTAATTGCACGATCAATTCAGTGTCCGGCCGGGGAATTAAAGTTGCTGCGGATACTTCTAGCTCCATTCCCCAAAACTCACGGTAGCCTAATAAATAGGCAACAGGAGTGCCTTGTAAGCGTTGGTTCACTAGGCTGTGAAACTCAGCATAGTGTTCTGAATTAAGTTCTTGTTCAGGCCAAGTAAATAAGTAGCTACGATGTTTAGCTAACACTTTACACAACAAGAGCTCAGCATCTAAACGAGCACTGTCGGAGCTAGACGCTAACGCCTGAGTAGCTTGTTGAAGTGCTGAGCGAATTTGCACGAAAAATTTTACTCGCCAGCTAAGGCGGTTAATTGATCGGCTTGATATTCATGTACTAAGGGGTCAATCACTTGATCAAGGCTACCGGCAATAATATCGTCTAGTTTATATAAGGTAAGGTTGATACGATGATCAGTGACCCGTCCTTGTGGAAAGTTATAGGTGCGAATTCGTTCAGAGCGATCACCCGTTCCCACTAAATTACGGCGGGTCTCAGCTTGTTCAGATTGCTGCTTGGTACGCTCAATTTCTAACAAGCGCGACTGCAATAAAGACATTGCACGGGCGCGGTTCTTGTGTTGTGAACGCTCATCTTGGCATTCAACCACTAGACCCGAGGGAATGTGTGTGATTCGGATTGCGGAGTCGGTTTTGTTGATATGCTGACCACCAGCACCGGAAGCACGGAAGGTATCAACGCGTAAATCGGCTGGACTAATTGCTTGTGCTTCCACCTCATCGGCTTCAGGCATCACTGCAACCGTAGCAGCTGAAGTATGAATCCGACCTTGTGATTCCGTTTCGGGTACACGTTGTACGCGATGTGCACCCGATTCAAATTTCAAGCGCGAATACACATTGCTGCCCATAATGCGAGCGATAATTTCTTTAAAGCCACCGTGCTCGCCATCGCTTTGGCTGACCACTTCTACTTGCCAACGCCGTTGTTCAGCATAACGGGCGTACATGCGGAAGAGATCGCCTGCAAAAATAGCGGCTTCATCACCCCCCGTACCTGCGCGCACTTCAAGGAAAATATTACTGCCATCATGTGGATCTTTAGGGAGTAGTAGTTTTTGTAGCTCGATTTCCTGCTCATCGCGCTGCGTTTTGGCAGTGGATAATTCTTCTTCCGCCATATCACGCATTTCTGGATCAGTCAGCATCTCTTGCGCAGTTGCAAGGTCATCCAGAATTTGTTGATAGGCACGAAAGCCTAAAGCAACAGGTTCTAGTTGGCTGTATTCAATGGATAATTTGCGAAATTGATCTTGATCAGCAATGACCTCATTCTCGCCTAGTAATGCTGCGATTTCGGCGTAGCGTTCATTCAAATTTTCTAGTTTTTGTAGGATCGATTCTTTCACAGTCTAGGCTTCGTCAATGAGGTTAAAGAGGGTTTTGGCATTTGCCAATAATACATCATTTCCGCTTTGTGCGGCTTGATTCATGCTTTGAATCGGTGCGTGTGTGAGCTTATTAGTCAGAGTATTCGCTAGAAACTCAAGGACTTCAGCCGCCTCTTTGTGCTGTAGCATCTTCTGCGCACGCGCTAATACTTCATCCCGAATGGCTTCATTTTGTTGGCGGAACTGGCGGATGGTGTCGCGATGTTCTTGGGCGCGTAACCAACCCATAAAGCTTTCCACTTCATCTAATACCATGCTTTCGGCTTGCTCAGCCGCCGCTCGGCGCGATTGTAGATTTTCCTCAATCACTGATTGCAGATCATCAACAGTATATAAATAGACATCATCTAATTGCCCCACTTCCGGTTCAATATCGCGGGGTACGGCAATATCGACCATAAACATAGGGCGATGTTTACGCACTTTTAAAGCACGCTCAACCATGCCTTTGCCAATAATCGGTAAGGGGGCGGCTGTGGAGGAAATAACAATATCGGCTTTAGGTAAATAATCGGCAATATCCGGTAAGCCAATCGCTAAGCCATGATAGGGTTCAGCCACTTTACGTGCACGTTCAACATTCCGATTTGCCACAATAATATGCCCGATTTTGTTTGCGTTTAAGTGTCTCCCCACTAGTTCAATGGTTTCGCCTGCACCGACTAATAAAGCCGTTTGTTTTTCTAATTGGCTAAAAATTTGTTTGGATAAACTGACCGCAGCAAAAGCGACTGACACTGGGTTCGCGCCAATACTGGTTTGAGTACGGACTTTTTTAGCAGTATTAAAGGCATGTTGCATTAAATGGGTGAGTTGATGCCCTGTCGTTTGCGCTTCTGTCGCGGTTTGCAAAGCCGTTTTGAGTTGCCCCAAAATTTGTGGCTCACCTAAAACTAAAGAGTCTAAGCCACAAGCAACCCGCATGGCATGTTGAATCGCTTGCTCTTCTTGGTAAACAAATAGATAAGGTTGTAATTTATGTTGGGGTAGATTATGAAAACGTGCTAGCCAGCTAATCAGTTGCTCAAGTTGTTCCGGTTCGTGGCAGGTGGCATATAATTCAGTACGGTTACAAGTAGAGAGAATCAAATGCTCTTGAGCTAGCGGTTTAGCGGCGTGCAGAGCCTCTAATAAACGCTCAGGCGAGAAAGCAACCTGTTCACGAATGGCAACAGGGGCTGTTCTATGATTGACACCAACAACAAAAATCGACATCCAGAGCGTGATTACCGCATATACATTCTATTTTCAGAACCGCGGATTTTCTGATACGTTATGCAGGATTACAAGGTGGTCTGATGAATATACCTTTAAAACCAAGCCAATTCGACTATTAACGGTATCCTTGGATGCTGGAGTTGCCTATGTCCCGTTTTCATATTTCCCATCGTTTTGTAGGACTGTCACTTGCTGTCGTCATTGCAGGCTGTACAGTTGGCACCCAAAGTTTCGCTGAACCACCAGCAGCCTTAGCGACTTTAGCGGGGCCTTTATTACCTAAGCAGCCTTTTCAATCAGAGGCTAGCTACCAACTTTATAATACGCTCGTTGCGGAAATGCTGATTCGTCAAGGCAAGATCAAACAAGCGGCTCAGCATTATGTGCTCGCAGTGGGGCAGAGCAAAGACAAAACCTTAGCCAAACGTGCCACTGAAATCTCTATTCAAGCAGGTGAGCCGGTGCTAGCTAAAGCTGCTTTAGACCAATGGGCAAGCTTAGAACCCGATACTGTTGAAGTTCATCAATATCGAGTACTCCTGAATGCTCAACTGGGCAACTATGATGCAGCGGTCGAAGATGTCGTTTGGGTGCGGGATTATATCGAGAAAAAAGAAGGACATGGTTTTGAATATGTCGTTTCCTTATTAGCATTGGATGCAGGCGCTGCGAATGCTTATGAAGTGATTAAGCGGTATGCAGCTAAGGTAGAAAATACACCAAAAGTGCAGTTGGTCATGGCGACTTTTGCCTTAAGTGCTAACAAAACTGACGCAGTATTAGAAGGTACAGAGGCAGTTCAAAAAAACGGCGATGCTGCCCAAAAAGAAGAGGCTGCACGTTTACGTGCTAAAGCTTTGCTAAGTATGGAGCGGGTTTCAGATGCGCTTAGTAGTTTAGAACCCTATGCGAAAAGTACTAAAAATCAAGAGTTAAAACTCGAATATGGTCGTATGTTGATCATGGCGGATCGTCGTGAAGATGCGCGACCGATTTATAAGCAGCTGTATGCTGATCAGCCTGAGAATGCAGATATCCTTTATACTTTAGGTTTATTATATTTAGAGCAAGAAGAATTCACCTTTGCTGAGCCACTCATGAAAAAGTTGCTGGAAATTCCTGAGCGCAAGTACGAAGCTAATTATTTTATGGCTCAAATCTATGAAGGGCAAAAGCGTACCGAGGAAGCTTTGAAGGCTTATGACGAGGCCTTAAATGGTGATTTTGCGCGTGATGCAATTGGTCGAAAATCTGCTTTATTACACAAAGAAAAAGGTTTAGCGGCTGCTGAAGCTTGGCTCGATAGTTTATTAGAGCGCGCAACTATTCCTGAGCAAAAAGTCGCAACCCTAATGGCTAAAGGGCAGTTATTACATGATGCCGCTGAATACCAAAAAGCAATCGATACTTTTAATAAAGCAGAAGAATTTGGTAGTAAAAAGCGTGACATTTTCTATGCCCGCTCTTTAAGTTATGACCGCATGGGTAATGTCGAGCAGGCTGAAAAAGATTTACGTGAGGTTGTGCGTCTTGATCCCAAAGATGCTGATGCTCTAAATGCACTAGGCTATATGCTGGTGGTAAACACAACGCGTTATCAAGATGCCTATGCTCTCATTAAGCAAGCTTTAGACCTCCGTCCTGATAGTCCGGCAGTCATGGATAGTATGGGCTGGGTAATGTTCAAGACGGGTGATGCTAGAGGGGCTGAAGAGTGGTTACGTAAAGCTTACGATAAAATGCCTGATCCAGAAATTGGTGCGCATTTAGTAGAAGTCTTAGCGGTGAATAATAAGTTAGAAGAAGCGCGTAAGCTATTTAAGGAACTGACAGCTAAATATCCAAATGATAAGCAACTAGCAGATGTCAAACAGCGTGTTGCTGATTTAGCAGAGAAAACGAATTAAATGTTCAGGGAAGAGTCGATGAAGCAAATTTACTTAGCACTGGCTTGTGTAGGAATACTAAGTTTAGCTGGTTGTGCTAATCAGCCCAAACCAGCAGCTCCGGGCGCGGTCGTCAATCCAATCGCAGGCGGGGCAGAAGCAGCTTGGGCAGAGCGTCAGCGAGTATTTGCGCAAATGCAGCAGTGGCAATTAAAAGGACGGGTTGGCTTACAATTACGTGAGCAAAGTTGGTCCTTCGGTTTAGATTGGGTGCAGCGTGGTAATCGCCAATATGAGATGCAGATTAAGAATCCACTGACGGGTGGCTTAATGGCAACTGTGATGGAAACTGGAGCACAAGTCACCCTGAAAGCGTCTGATGGCAAGACTTATCAAGATACTGATGCTGAACGTCTATTAGCTAAGCAGTTGAAAATGAATTTGCCGTTGAGGAATTTGCAATACTGGGCACGCGGCGTTCCTTCACCTACCTCGCCTGTTGATGCTGTGAAGCTAGATGCGTATGGTCGACCCACACGCCTACAACAAGCGGGCTGGGTGATTGACTATCCTAGTTATGAGGGCAATGGTGCACAGGCTTTACCAAGCAAGGTGCAATTAGAAAAAGCATCAGAGCGCATTAAAGCCAAAGTAGTCGCTAAAGAATGGAAAACTCGTTTCTAAGTGCTCCTCTGGTTTTACCAGCTCCGGCTAAGCTTAATCTTTTCCTGCATATTACTGGTCGGCGCGCAGATGGTTATCATCTGCTCCAGACCTTATTTCAGTTTTTAGATTATAGCGATGAGATTAGTCTGCAGTTACGGACAGATGACCAAGTTACACGCTCTATAGGTTCACCGTTTGTTCCCGAAAATGACGATTTGGTCGTAAAAGCAGCGCGTTTATTGCAACAAACAACAGCTTGTAAATTCGGCGTTGATATAAAAGTAAACAAAAGATTGCCAATAGGTGGTGGCCTAGGTGGTGGCAGCTCGGATGCTGCAACCGTGCTAGTGGGGCTGAATTGGCTATGGGGCTGTGGTCTATCAATCGATGCACTTGCCGCTCTGGGCTTGGGTTTGGGGGCGGATGTACCCGTATTTGTGCGCGGTCAAGCTGCTTGGGCTGAGGGGGTCGGGGAGTTGCTTGAACCGGTCACTATTCCAGAAAAATGGTACTTTGTCTTGCATCCGAATGTGCATATTTCGACCGCTGAAATTTTTGCAACAGATAGCTTGACAAGAAACTGCAAACCCATCAGAATGGCGGCCTTTCTTGCAGGGCAAACAACCAATGTGTTCGAGCCAGTAGTACGAAAGAAGCATCCTGAAGTCACTAATGCATTTAAGTGGCTGGGAAATAAAGCAAAATTAACAGGCACTGGTGCTTGTTTGTTTATAGAGTTTGACGATGAAAAGTCGGCTCAGATAATAGCAAAAAATCTACCAAAACAGTGGTCAGGTTTTGTAGCCAAAGGTCGATGTAAATCGCCTTTATATGAAAAGCTAAACACCTTAAGTTAGAAAGTTCTTTGATGGGCTGTCGCCAAGCGGTAAGGCAGCGGATTTTGATTCCGCCATACCTAGGTTCGAATCCTAGCAGCCCAGCCATCCCCCTGTCTTATATTCAATGCGAGACACCCCATGTCTGACGATAGAATGATGGTATTTGCGGGTAATGCCAATCCTGAACTTGCCCTAAAAATCGCTGATCATCTTGGAATTTCCCTTGGCAAAATTAAAGCAGAGCGCTTCAGTGATGGTGAAGTGCATGTAGAGATTTTAGAAAATGTCCGTGGTCGTGATGTTTTTGTAATTCAGCCCACCTGCTCCCCTACGAACGATAACTTAATGGAGTTATTAGTCATTACCGATGCACTCTACCGTGCGTCTGCAGGTCGGATCACGGCGGTGATTCCTTACTATGGCTATGCTCGTCAAGATCGCCGGGTACGTTCACGGCGTGTACCGATCTCAGCTAAATTAGTGGCCGATATGGTCGCTGCGGGTCATGTGGATCGTGTTCTGACCATAGACCTGCACTCTGATCAAGTCCAAGGCTTTTTTGATGTTCCTGTCGATAATATCTATGCATTAGGTGTATTACAGGCCGATATCATTGCCAAAAATCTTGATCATATTATGGTGGTTTCTCCGGATGTCGGGGGGGTAGTCCGTGCGCGGGCTTTATCTAAGGCTTTAGGTAATGTTGATTTAGCGATTATTGATAAGCGCCGGCCAGAGCCAAATAAAGCCGAAATTATGAATATCATCGGCGATGTAGAAGGGCGTCATTGCTTATTAATTGATGACTTAATCGATACTGGTGGCACTTTATGTAATGCTGCGACTGCTTTGAAAAATCGTGGGGCGTTAAGTGTGTGTGCGTATGCTACTCATGCGGTTTTCTCTGGAAAAGCAGTAGAAAATATTGAAAATTCTTCTCTTGATGAGGTTGTAGTCACTGATACGATCCCATTGAGTGCAAATGCCAAAAAATGTGCTAGAATCCGCCAGCTTTCTGTGGCAGGCATTTTAGCCAAGACTATTTTGCGTATTAACCGAGATGATTCGGTGAGTTCTCTGTTTGAGGAAGAATAAGATTAGCTGGGCTAATCTGGCTGCTTTATCTGGTCGCGGATAAGGTGGTTTTATTAATTTTGGAGTATAAACATGTCTAAAGAATTTACTTTGCAGGCTGAAAGCCGCTCAGAACAGGGAAAGGGTGCGAGCCGCCGCCTGCGTCGTGAGAATAAAGTGCCTGCAGTTATTTACGGTGCGGGTACACCTGCGCAATCCATTTCTTTAAAGCACAATGAGTTGATTCGCAATCTGCAAGATGAGGCATTCTACTCACAATTGATCTCTGTTAATTTCGGTGATCGTAAGGAAATCGCGATTTTACGTGCTCTGCAACGTCATCCTGCGAAGCCAATCATTTTACATGCTGATTTACAGCGCATTAAAGATGATGAAGTGATCGAAGTTCATATCCCATTACACTTCACTAACGAAGAAAGTGCAGTCGGTGTAAAAGTAGGCGGTGGGGCAGTTAGCCGTATCCTCAACGAAGTCGTCGTTGCGTGCTTGCCGAAAAATATTCCTGAATATATCGAAGTTGATATGTTGAATGTCGATAAAGGCCAAATTCTGCACTTATCTGATCTGAAATTACCTGAAGGTGTTTCTATCCCTGAGTTAGCTTTGGGTAGCGATCACAATCAGGCGGTTGTGGCGATTCACTAAACCTTGAGGATTCTCCGATGGCTGAACCTATTCGGTTAATTGTCGGTTTGGGGAATCCGGGGTCTCAGTATGACAAAACCCGGCACAACGCCGGGTTTTGGTTTGTTGAGGAACTAGCAAAACGTTATAACGGGCAGTTCCTAAACGAAAAACGTTTCTCTGGCGAAGCCTGCCGCATTAATGTGGGTTCTGAGTCAGTTTGGCTATTAAAACCAATGACTTTTATGAATCGTAGCGGCTTAGCAGCACGCCAATTAGCCGATTTCTATCGTCTCCCCGTCCAAAAAATCTTAGTTGCACACGACGAGCTGGATTTACCTGTTGGTGATGTGCGTCTCAAGCAAGCAGGCGGACACGGTGGACATAATGGTTTACGTGATTTACATGCTCATTTGGGGGCCGACTATTGGCGCTTGCGCTTAGGCATTGCGCATCCAGGTGATCGAAATAAAGTGGTCGACTATGTGTTATCCCCACCAACGCGGGATGAGGAAATCGCAATACGCTTAGCTGTGGATAAAGCGGCTGATCAGATTGCATTAGTGCTGGCCGGTGATTTGCAAAAAGCGATGAATGAATTGCATCGCAAATAGGACGACAAAAAGGTAATTCTTATGGGATTCAAATGCGGTATTGTTGGCTTGCCCAACGTAGGTAAGTCAACTTTATTCAATGCACTCACTAAAGCAGGCATTCAAGCAGAGAATTACCCATTCTGTACGATTGAGCCAAATGTAGGCATCGTGCCAGTACCTGATTTACGCTTAGATGAATTATCCATCATCGTCAAGCCTGAGCGTATTCTACCAACGACTATGGAGTTTGTGGATATTGCAGGTTTAGTGGCCGGTGCTTCTAAAGGAGAAGGTTTAGGCAATAAATTTCTCGCGCACATTCGTGAAACCGATGCAATCGCTCAAGTTGTTCGTTGTTTTGATAATGACGATATTATTCATGTGGCTGGTAAAGTCGACCCGACGCACGATATTGATATTATCAATACAGAGCTGGTACTGGCGGATATGGAGAGTATGGAACGAGCAGTGCAGCGTTTAGTTAAAGCCTCCAAATCAGGCAATAAAGAGATGCTAGCGCAGAAAGAAGTGGCTGAGCGCCTATTAGCTCATTTGTCTGAAGGTAAAGCAGCTCGTTTACTAGATTTATCCTCTGAAGAGCAGAAACTCGCCCGTGAATTTCATCTGATCACCATTAAGCCGTTATTATTCATTGCTAATGTGAATGAAGATGGCTTTGAAAATAATCATTATCTTGATGCAGTAACCAAAATAGCTCAAGCCGAAAAGGCTCAAGTCGTGCCAGTGTGTGCTGCGATGGAGGCTGAGTTGTCCTTATTGGATGTTGCCGATCAAGCTGAATTCTTAGCGAGCATGGGTTTAGAAGAACCAGGTTTAAATCGGGTTATTCGCGCAGGCTATGAGTTACTCGGTTTACAAACTTTCTTTACCGCAGGTGTCAAAGAAGTACGGGCTTGGACGGTAAATCGTGGTGCTAGTGCCCCGAATGGTGCTGGTAAAATTCACACTGATTTTGAACGTGGGTTTATCCGTGCAGAAGTGATTGCTTATCATGACTTTATTAACTACAAAGGCGAGCAGGGTGCGAAAGATGCGGGTAAGTGGCGTCTAGAGGGTAAAGATTATATCCTGCAAGAAGGCGATGTGGTGCATTTCCGCTTTAATGTGTAGTTCAGGGTTGACAGCATGTATGCTTAAGGCTAAGATTTGCAGCCTCTTGGCTACGTAGCTCAGTTGGTTAGAGCACAGCACTCATAATGCTGGGGTCGTAAGTTCGAGTCTCACCGTAGCCACCATTATTCAGTTTCTGGTAGTTCCAGAAAATACCAAAACCCTTTACAGGCCGCACTCTGTAAGGGGTTTTGTGTTTCTAAGAGTTCCATTTAGTATCTAGTAAGCCCAGAAAAATGTTGGTAGCTTTGTTGGTATCCGACCTACCAACACAGGCAGATACCAACAAATGAAGTACCAACTAACAGACACCTCAGTTAAAGCAGCCAAACCAAAAGAAGAAGGGAAGCCAAGCAAGTACACTGATGGCGGCGGTTTATTCTTATTGGTTAATCAATCGGGCAAGTATTGGCGCTATAGCTACCGATTCAACGACAAACAAAAAACTCTTGCCCTTGGCGTATATCCAGACATTAATCTAAAAACAGCACGGGAAAAGCATCAAGAGGCTAGAGAACTATTAGCGCGTGGTGTAGACCCCTCAAGCTACAAGCAGCAAGCCAAGGCTGAACAAATCGCCATCACTGAAAACACCTTTGAAGCGATTGCTTTAGAGTGGTTTTCAAAATTCAGCAAAGATTGGGCAGAAAGCTATTCAATTAAATTAATGAGCCGCTTTAAGAATGATGTCTTCCCTTGGCTGGGCAATCGTCCTATAGCCACGATAGAGCCGCCGGAAATACTCAAATGCTTAAAACGTGTAGAAGAGCGGGGGGCGCTAGACTCTGCTCATCGAATTAAGCGCAATATCGGGCAAGTATTTCGCTATGCAGTAGCAACAGGGCGCGCCCAACGTGACCAAACAACAGACCTCAAGGGTTCATTGCCACCGACTAAGAAAACTAACCTAGCAGCGATTATAGACCCCTTACGGGTAGGGGGATTAATGCGCGATATACAAGCCTATGAAGGTCATTTGACTACACGTATAGCTTTGCAGCTTTCCGCTTATTTATTTCAGCGCCCTAATGAAATTCGATCAATGGAGTGGTCGGAAATTGATGTGGATAAAGCACTCTGGGGTATTCCGGCCAATAAAATGAAAATGCGTCAACCGCATCTAGTCCCACTACCCAAACAGTGCCTTGAGCTATTAGAGGAAATTAGACCCTTAACAGGTCATCGGCGTTACGTATTCCCATCTATGACTGATAGCACCAAGCCAATGAGCAATAACACGATTAGGCAGGCTTTAAGACGCATGGAATATAGCAAGGAGGATATGACCGCACATGGCTTTAGAGCAATGGCTAGAACCATTCTTGAAGAAGTGCTAGAGGTAAATCCTGTCTATATTGAGCAACAACTAGCCCATGCTGTAAAGGATGCGAATGGCACAGCCTATAACCGTACTAAGCACCTAGCTAAACGCATCACCATGATGCAGCAATGGGCAGACTACCTAGATAGCCTAAGAGAGGGAGCACAAGTAATACCATTTAAAACTAAAACCAACCAATGAGTAGCACTGTTGTTAGTTTTGATTCAAATCAGAATTTATAGCCTGCCACTATCAAGGCCAGCGTTCAGCCTAGCCAGCCTTGACGGTGAACGGTTTTATTTAACTCAGTAAGCGCCTCACCTCTGCGTCAATATCCGCCTCTAAGGGCAACTCAGCGACTTGGTGCAAACTGCCAAAGGCATTAATACTATCCATCAATTCGGCCTCTTCGGGGTCAGTGATCCAGTAACCATCTAACCAGTAATAAATAAGCTGGGTTTGTGTTGATGTGTTTAAGCTATCCATAAATATTTCTTACCTCCGTTTTTATAGTTCGGGTTTTCGATCATCAAGCCCTCTTTCATGGCACGAGCAAAAAAGGCTTTCTGCATGTTGCTGATGCGGGTGCGGTCATGGGTTCTACTCCCTGTCTCTTTGTTGCTGATGCGCTTTTGAATCCATAGCCAAGTGGGTTTAACGGAGGGTAAACAGTCACCTACTTTGACCGCCTGCACCCATTCCGAAAAAAGCCCATCAGGACGGTTAGCTAACGGTCTACTAACGGTATCTAGTGGCCTCTGAACCGGTTCATCGTCGACACCGTTAGCTAACGGTTCGCTAAGGGTTTCAGAATCGCTCAAAGCAGGACTAGCAAACACATCCCGACGCACTTTAAAACTGCCAAAATCAGGCAAGGGCAGTTGCTCTTCCTGTGTTCCCAATTGGGGGTTGGGTTGGCTAGTCGGAAAACTAAAGCCCATCGGTTGACGTGCTTTCGTTTCGTTGATTTCGTTTATTTTCTTGGCCTGCACTTGGTACTTAAACAAGGTCGGTTTAGATTCCAGTTGCGCGGTACTCGGTGCAGGACGCGGTGAGGGGAAACCAAAGCCGATGGGTTGCTTGACCGGTTCAGGTTCAAAGGGCGTTGAACTAGTAGGGCTAAACTGTATCACTGGCTCAGGCTGTGCGCTGTATTTAGCAATACTCAGCTCTAAGCCTTCAATCGCCTGCATCGAAGCGCCGTGAGTTTTACTCAGAAAGTGGTGGAGAATTTCAAAGCAAATCGCCACAAACAGAGTAATCAGCACCACAGCGGTTTTTAAATAATCTTTGTAATCGCCATCACTACCCGCTAATGCACGGGCAAGGGTGAGAATCACCGGATTATAGGCTTCCGCTTTTAATTCATCCTGACGCTCATAATTGAGCTTAGTTCGTTGAATATCGGCTTCAGCATTCGCTTTATTCACCGCTGATTCAGAACTGCGTAACGCCTCGACCTTGGCCTTGTCCCCATTGCAATGCTTTTCCTTGCCTGCTTTTAGGTTCTCTTCACAGCGTGCGAGTTTCTGCTCAGCGTTGGCAATGGAAAGGGCTAGCCCATTATCTAAGCTAGTGCGGGTGGTGGTTGGGTTCAAGGTCGCTTGATACGCACTATTACGCTCTAGCAATACACCCGCTTTCACGTCCTGATTCGCGGAACTACTAAAGAATTCAGCGAAGAGGGCGAAGCCAATCACCGTAGTAATCACTAAGGCCACTGAACCAAAAAAGCCAAAGTGCAAATACGCATGATGCTTGACCCAAGACAGAAACAAGGCCATGAGCACAACAATGACCACGGTAAAGGCAAAGCCAAATAGAGAAGCGCTATCTTTAAAGTAGCTACTCCAAGAAAGCGCATCGCCTAAATAAAGATGCTGGTTGAAAAGTAAGTACAGCAAGAAGGTGAGTAGGAAGCCGAGTTTCAGCAGCAACAGACCGCGTTGCTCGTGTTTACGATGTTGTTCTAACTGGCGCTGCATAATGTCGAGTTGAGTTTCTTTGATAGACATAGCGGCCCCCCCTAAATCAGCAATGCATTGAAGAGGGTACTCACCAGTGCTAGGAAGCCCATCGCTTGATGATGGTCATAGAACCACGGCACCACGAAGCAACTGAATAAGCACAAGGGGAAATGCATTCCTGCAAACAGAATAGCGACTAAGACACCATAGGTATCAGCGACTAAATACACCTTGAGCACAGCGAAAATGAACGCACCTAACGCCGTGAATTTCACCGCATAGGGCAATATATGGGTGAGGGTAGTGTTCATACCTGCCCCCCCTGTAGTTGCACTTTTAGCGCGTTAAATTCGCTAATCAGGGCTTGTCGATGTGCTTGAGTACTCGCCTCCATCGGGAGGCCAGCCAGCGCTTGGAGTCGATCTAAGGCTTGAATATCAGCGGCTAAGGTTTGCAAGCGATAGCGCTGCTCCGCGTGTGGATTGGAGTTTACCGCTTGAATTTGAGCATTTGGGGGCGCAAGCAGGGAACGATCAAGGCTACCCGCTCTAGCAGCTTTGCCCAGTTGGTTTAAGTAGCCTAACGGGGATTTCACCCGACCCGCTTCAAGGCTGAGCGTAAGGATTTTCAAGCAATCACTCGCAAGTTCAGGGTGCAAACCATCCAAACAGCGAGCCGCTTGCTGGCGTTCTGCAGCAGTGAAGCTTGCAGGATAGGGCAAACTGTTTAACTCACTACTCACCACCACCTGAGCCTTGCTGTCAATCTCAGCGCTGGGGTGCGGGTCTGTAGTGGTTAATGGTGTATTGGTTAATGCTGTAAGGTAGTTATATGTATGTACCCGACTTTCGGGTAAATCCTCCCGAATTTCAGAAACGGTTTCTGTTGTTCGGGTCGGGTTTCCGTTGACTGGGAGGTGAGGCGCAAAAAAAGGCGCTGAGGCAGCGAAGAACCCGCGCCCAATGGTATAGAGGGTATCGAAGATTTTATGCGAATTAGCCTCAAATAAACCCGCTGCCACCACACCGTGCACGGCTTGCGCGAGTCGGTCTTTGCGAATACCGGTTAAATCGGCCAAGCGTTTCAAGGTCAAAGGATCGGCTGCTTTGCCATAACACAAGGTTTGACGAAACAGGGCTAAGAACACTTTGTATTCATTCTTGGATAGATCAGCAACTAAGGCCGCATCAATTAAATCACGGGCTAGCGTGCTCATACTTGCACCTCCTGCTGATCAATCTCTTGTTGGTAGAGCGTTTTAATGTCACTAGCAAGACAAGAACACGCCCACAAATAGCGGTTCTGGATTTGGTCGTTATAGCTGGCAAAATCATCACAACGGGCTACTTCAAGCAGAGCGGTCAACTGTTCTAGTTTTTGGTCAATTTGATCATCGGCATCGAGGGAAATGGTTTTCATGCTTGCACCCCCTGACCCTGTACCAAAGCCAGCACAAAGGCTAAGGCTTGCTCTTGGGTGTTGAAGGTTTCAGTATCCAGCATAAAACCGTTGGGGTTGCCCATCGGTGAAGTGGTCGGCTTAATGTACGCCACATCCACAAAGCGGTCGGTTTTGCGTCGAGTTTGGCAGAGTCCGGGGAACAGCCATGCAACCGGATGTTGCTGCTGGAGAACGATTAAACCGGAGTGAGTAGGAATAAGGGAGAGTGGGGGCGTGAATGCGCCTGTGTTGAATGCAGCTTGCATCATGTGTACCTCTTACGTTTTATAGATTGGCACAGATTGCCGGGTGTTCTATTCGTCCGTAAGGAAACGACGCGCTTATTTCCGCGATAGCGGTCTTGTAGTCCACGCACACCCGGCGAAACCGCCAAAGTGGGCATGATACAGGCATAAAAAAACCGCCATGCTGAGGGCGGTATTTGCCGCCTTACGTGGGTAATAGAGACCCGAATCAATTTGTATTTTTAGAATACGCCGACCGCTGCTTTTTTGCGCTGAAATGTTTTCAATGAATGTTTAAATAAATTGAAATTATTTCAACTACTCAGGCCAAAAATCTAATTCTAAGAGTTGATCAAATCCCCACGGACAGTCTGCCGGGAAGGTCGATTCTGGAAACCCCGTTTCATCTGAAGCTAAACCGCGCCCTAAAGCATAACCATCTATTATAAACTCGGTCACTTTGGCCTTTAGGCTGGGATTTTGTTTCAAGTGGAGCTGTATCATCCGGCGCTGTTCTCGGATCGTTCTAATCCAACTTTGGCCTCTAAATTCGGGTTGATACTGCCATTTCAGCAAATGCCCTAACAGAATACCCAAGCGGCTCAAGAGTTCACGCCGTTCTGATGCACCCATGTTTTCCACCTCCTCGATCAGATGGCTCATATCGACTTGATCTAATTTGCCCGCCCGCAACAGGGCAGCCTGCTCTTGTGTCCAACCGTAATAATCACTTTCGTAGTTCGTTGCTATACCCATGATTGACCTCCTAAGACTTGGGTCTTATTGGATTGTAGACCGTTGCGCTCAAGTCGCCAACCAACGCCCGGCCAACTCGCGCTCTTCAGGAAGTATCATCCCATCCGTTGAACCATCCAAGTTAAAACGTTGCCCACCTTGTCCGACTTTCAGCAAATAATCACGCTGGTGAGTGTGTTTAAACAGCAGCTTTTGCACCACCCGCTTAGAGGCGCTTAAGTGTTGGTCTGCAATCAGTTGGAAAATCTGGCGTTCAATCCCCCGTGCTAGGGGTTGGCGCTCCCGCCACACCGCAAAAGCATTCAAAGCTGCATTGAGGTTATCGACTCGCACATCAGAGGGCGCGATTAAGGGTTTCTTAGGAACAGGCTTGCGCGGTTTGTTGGGCTTTTTCGGGGGCGCTTTGGCTTTGGGTTTGGCTAGCGCATAAGGCTGCACTTGTTCACGCTTGATGATGCGCTTATTACCGCGTGAAACGGTCTTGGTGGCTTGGTCTGGTTTTGATGTTTGCTCTGTACTGGGTAGAGCTTTGGGCTTAATGCTCAGCGTTTTACGCGGTTGGTCGGTCATCTTGATTACTCGTGCTTCTTGTCGAGATTTTCCCGCCTTGGCTTGACGGGTGTTGTCAGTGGTGATTTTAGCAGAAGAGGCGTTCCGTCCAAAACTCTCAAAAATGAGACTATAAAGTGCAAAGCAGAAGTTAATGGGATGCCTCCAAGTTTGGAGGGATGTCCCTATCAACGTTTACGCTCCTGAAAACTTAGGAGATCACTGAAATGCGGGAAAATCCCGTATTTAACTGCTGGCTAAGCCCTTCTGTCACTTTCCCTAATCCCCCCGATTCGGGGTATTTGAGCTTAAAACGGCATCGGGGGATTTTGGGGACGTTTTGGGGGACACCTCAAAACCGAGTAGTCCACTTTCAAAGTGAGAAAATCTCACATTGCTGTACTGGTTCAACCTATCCAAATTCCTCAGAAACGAGGGATTAAACTCCGATAAAAACCGGAACTTAGCTCTACAGATTAGTAGAGCATTCCTCAATTTGAGGAGACCTAACTGCTCCCTCAATTCAAACTCCGAAGAATACCGGATCACTCGTAATAAGCAGCAATTGGGTCACCGTCAATCGTTTCAATCTTCACTCTAAATGAACTAATGGTTGATATATACCTCCCACCCTCCCACTCAAATGACACTATCCTTGCTGATTGCGGCGCTTTACTCCAAGCAACCCTTGCAGTATTACAAATACTAATCACGTCTTTTTCTGTACGGACTTTACGTGCTTTCTTGCGTGCTGGACTTTTCGGTTTTTCCTGCTTGTCTAAGATGCTTTTACCCATCGTCTTCACCTTAAAATACTGACCCTAGTCAGTTGTTAATAAATCCATTTAATTTTATCAGCGCCGTAGGAGGCTTGCTCCAAGCGCATGGTTTCCGCTGCATTTTTGGCAGTTTCAGTTTTTTTTCTGCAAAAACATAACCAAAACCCTTCATTTTCACCTCAATGTAACCGCGTGTAACCAGTCCGCAACCCACATAAACCACGATAACTTACTGATTAATAAGGATGTAACCGCTGTAACCAATGTAACCGCTCAAAAAAGCAGGAAGTGAATGTAACGCACTAACAAAGAAATACTGCATCCATAAGCTCTATTAATAATAATAAGTTAAAGTAAAAAGACACTATCTATCTATTTTATGGCTACAGGTTACTTTCTGATAACCATTACTCAGCGTTACCCCTTAACCTAAAGTCCATACACCGTCTCCAGCGCTGGCTATCTAGTTCAGGCCATAAACCACCATACTTAGTGGGATGCCTGCACCGTTTCCACCAATACCCACATGCTTGGCACTGAATCATGCCATCCTCATCAGGCATCAGGTCTGTTTTTGCGCGGGAAATAATCGTCTTGGCAACCTCCTTCCCCACGCTGTTTTCATTGCACTTCTCTGTTTTTTGAGCGGTTACATTGGTTACAGCGGTTACATCCTTATTAATCAGTAAGTTATCGTGGTTTATGTGGGTTGCGGACTGGTTACACGCGGTTACATCGGTCATTGACTGAGCGGTTAACAGCTCAGTCATAGGACGGAAGCGGGACATTAGTCCTCACCCCCAACAATAGAAGAATCAATATGATAGACGCGAGCTAGTGTCATTTCTGCATCGGGGTTTTGAGCATCACGTGAATAGAACCGCTCTAATACAGTTCGCCGTCCATCCCCTTTAGTGATTAGATACTGATGTTTCAGTAGTACCGCAATGACTTGCTTCTTATCAAAGCCCGGCTTAGCACATAACTCTGCTTCCAAGCGTTTGGGTAAAACAAAAAAATCCCCTTTACCATCACGCCAGCCCATTCGGTACATCACTTTGTCATCTTGAGGGCGAAGATTTCGATAAGCATATTGTGCTGCACCATTCGCTTCAAAGTGATTGCGTAGATACCGTAAAATATCCGCCTCTTCTTGGTTGCCTGTACCGCCCCGCGATTCAATCCAAGCATGAAAGCACAGTGCTATACCTTCTCCTGCCTCACCTTCACGCCAGCCTGTCAAACCGAAGTCAGTAGCCAACTCTCCCGCCGCTGCTAAAGTAGCAAACGAATCCGCCACCCGCCCCACTTGCGAATCAGCTCCAACAGGTAGATAGTTCTTTTTAAATTGCTCACGATAACTTTTAATGGTTTGTAAGTGAGTGGGGCGGTCTTGCACCAGTTGCTTTAAGTAAGCACGAAAAGCTGTCCCATGCTGCTGCTGAGTAGCTTCTTTAAGCTGATCCGCAAACTCGCGCCCATTACTCATGCCATCCGGTAAACGCTCAAATAAGCCCAAACCTCGGCCTGCATCCGCCGGTATATCAATCACCCGCACCGCTTGCCCTGCTTTCATTCGCTGGTTGTTTTGTGCCATTACATCCGCTAAAGATAATTCCCCATTACTTAAGATAATCAAGCGCCAGCGCAATACTTCGCGCAACGTAATATTGCGCGTCTGGCGTAACTTGCCCTGACCATTGTTCAGCGTGTAGGTACTCACACCAATGTCTTTAGGTTCAGACTCACCTATTTCATCGAGGCACAGCAAGTTATCATTATGGCGTGCTGCTACACTCTCCAAAGCTGAGGCAGTCGCACGCCATGTATGGGTACTTTGCGGACTACCGATAACAGACTTACCCACACGCTGCGCGTTTGTTTTACCAATACTTGAAGCACCACGTAGGTGTAGCGTGAAGCTCTGTTGATCAAGTGGAGTCAGCCAAGGCGCAGCAAAAGCAGCACAGATACCCAAAATTAAGCGTGAATTACCCGCGCAGGGTTTAGCGACTAACTCACGCCACGCCTCTAGCGTTCCTGCTTGCTCATAACCGCTTAGCGTTGAATCTTCAGTTTGCAAAACGATACGTTCTTGTTTAACCAGCATTGCCATTGGTTATTCTCCAATTACTTCATCAGGTAATACATACATGCCGCCTAACTGCCAGCCGATAGTGAACACAGTTCTTACCGTCGCTTGGATATTGGCATTGGACTCTTGTAGGTAGGTTAATAAATGCTCTTTGCTGTACCTTTTAGTGGAGACCATCAAGCCACCCGCTAAGAGCTTTTTACGGATTTCCACGCCATCCCCCGCCAGTAGTTCAAAGGGCATGACCCATTCATGCGGAACTCGATCTCGGTCAGTCCATGCCAGCAACAATCCGTGATTGTTGCTAGTAGAGTCTCTGGAGCGAGCTACTACCTCAAATGGGTCACATATCCAAAGGGGCGCAGGTACTTGTGAGGTATCGCTACCCTGATGTTTAGCAGGTGGTTGGTAGTAAAGACCGGGCTTATATTTGCCGCCAACTTGCATAAAGTAGCAGCTTGGCTGGTACTCATTCATGGGCATACCCCGCCGGACTCAATAAACCAATCATTCCAATCTGTACCCGTTGAGTCTGGTGCAAACTCAGGCAATAGCACCGAAGCTGAAACGATACGCGCCGCTTGTTCGGCCTTGTCTTTGCCCACATTCCCCGCTGCGTTAGAGCGGTCATTATCCGCTGCAAACACAATAGGAGTACTTGGGTAAGCCTGACGAACTGCCAGCCCCACAGGGAGCAAATTACCTGCATTCATCGCCGCCAAGGTGGCGCATTGTTTCCACTGATACACCGTGCAGGCCGTGGCTAAACCTTCACAGATATAAATAGCTGGACTACTTTCTAAGTCCCCAAAAGTATGAAATACCCCTTTAGTGCGCCCACCCGATAAGAAGCGTTTACCACTATCGGATTTAATGAATTGCAGCGAATACAACGCACCCTCTATATCCCGCAACTCAGCCAATACACTATCTTTGTAAACCTTCAATCCTTGCGCGGATATCTGCTTACGCACCAAGTAAGGATGATCAGGCTTAGCAGGTATAGCAAGCGCCAACAAATCACGGGCTTTGAGTGCGGCCTGCGTTTGTGCTTGCTGTGCTTCAGTTTGGCGCTGGAGACGCGCTTGGTGATATTGCTGCTTGAGGGCTTCACGCTCTTCCTCATTCAGTTGTTTACCGGACTTACTGCACCAAGTGTAAGATTCACCGGTTTTCCACGAACCCACCGCACCCGCTGCCACGGGATAACTAAAATAGACATACCAGCCATTTAGGGTGCTAGGCTTGTCACCTTCCACTTTAAAACGGTGAATATTGCCATCCGCGTCAATGATTGGAATAGGTAAACCATAGCTGGCTGCAAAGGCTTTAAACTCTTCCAAAGCCTGATAATTGCTTGTAAAATCAGGGTTCAAAGTTTTGATAGACTGTTTCTTACAGCCGCCCCCATAAGGCGGCTTTTTTGTTGATTGCATCACGATAGCCCCCTTACGCTGAACCCTGCTTACATTGCTCTAACCAAGCATTCACTGCATTTAGCGACCATGCACGGGCGCGAGTGCCAATAGAAAATCCAGACGGAAAACGCCCTTCCTTCATTTCACGATAGATCGAGGTTTTCGATTTGCCTGTCAGTTGAATCAGCTCTGGAAGCTTGACCGCTCGGTCTTGAACCTGCGGAATAGGAGCTTGTTGGATTGATTTGCCTTTAACTGCCATTGTTTTGTACTCCTTGGTACTGTGTTGAACAATGACAAAAAACTAATAAAAAACTATTGGCGAGTGGTGTTAAACGCGATAACTCTTGTTAAACGTATTTATTTGTACATTTCAGTTGGCTTATTTGTACTTTTTATTTTTTTTGAATGCATAAGCACAAGCACTATATCTACAATGTTCTCTACCGTTAACCTCTATATATCGTTCATTATCTTTTCCGACCGCCTTCACGAAACCATAACCTTGAACCTTGTTTTCTTTCGACCACAAGAAAAGTTGCTTCAATGAATTCGGTGGCTGGTTGCCTTCAGATTGGAGGATATAAGCAGCTATTAGGTCATTGATAAGGCTCTTGGCTTTTCCTTCTCTGCCTGTATCTTCTTGACTTGGTGCTAAAGGCTTTACTGAGAACACCCTATCAAGGTCTTGTGTAAGAATCAACACATCATCAATACTGAACTCTATCCAAGCCTCACTAGAACAATACTCAAAGTTCATATCACCAAAAACCTGATGAATTAATTGCTCTTTTCTAGCCAGTGAAGCCTGTCTGTCATCTGTACTAAGGCAATCATCAACATCCCTATCGCCAACCAGTAAACCCTGCCTACCATCCGCTAACATAGCTGTATGAGGCTCTGCCAAAGAGTCATTAACCATCCAGCGAACTTGATCACACTCAGAAGCGACCCGCAATAAATCGTGATCATCTACAACCTCATGCAAGCGCTTATTAACAAACTCTCCCCATTGGACTTTTCCATCACCAGATCGAATCAGTGTATCAATACAGGGAGAGGTCAAAAATAAAGCTCCTTCATACTGCACAAGCACAGGCTTACAAACAAACTTATGTTCAGGGTCAAAGATCTGCCCAGGCTCAGGATTATAATTAGGTATAAATTCTGGTTTGCTGAACATCCAAACGGAAATAGGTGTGTGCTGAAATATTGCGATACCCACCCCCGCCTTGGCACACCTGCTCAAAGTAGCCACTACATCGGGGTCATCATGTTCAGACGCTGCCAGACTCTTAGCTACCCAAGACAATCGTTTAAATTCATTAATCTGGTAAGTTCTTTCAACCATTACACACCCCTTCAAAGTGCATCCTTCAAAGAAAATCAGCGCCAAGCGGTTTGAAGGTATCCCGCTGTTCAGTGATCAGCCTAGGCGCTGTAGTGCAATTATAACTTAACATCAGTCTTTCATCTGATTGGCTTTATAGGCATGATTAGCAGCTAGAAATATTAGCTTTTACAGGGTCAGATTAAAAAATGTTGGTACTTTTGTTGGTATGTCAATTTTTTAATTTGTGTTTTATGTTGTCATATCAGTAAGTTATTGAATATTATTGAGTGACACCGTAGCAATCATGACGCTGATTCTTACTACCATTTCACCGATTTTTATTTTGTTGATGCTTGGCTATCTAGCGAAGCGTACTGGTTTTTTACCTTCTGATTTTTGGCCGTATGTTGAAAAAGCCTCTTATTATGTGCTGTTGCCTGCACTCCTAATCCTTAACTTAAGCCAAGCACAGATTCATTGGTCTGAAACTGGCCGTTTGATCTTCGCGATTATCTTAGTACCCATCTTGGCGGGTTTAGTCAGTTGGTCATTTAAAGTAGTTTTAAGCTTAAATGCCGCCGATTACACTTCATTTTTTCAAGGGGTAGTGCGTTTTAGTACCTACATTGGTTTAGCCATGTCTACAGTTTTCCCAGCACCAGCGCTGACCTTAGGTGCGCTGGTATTGGCAGTGATGATTCCGGTGGTGAATATCTTATGTGTGCTAGTCTTTGCGTTGTTTGTACAAAGGCAGTTGAAGCTCAATATTTTAGTTAAGTCTTTAGCGACTAATCCTTTGCTAGTAGCCTGTGTCCTTGGGATGATTTTAAATATTTTACCTTGGAAGCTACCAGCCATTGTTATTGATGTATGTAAACCATTAGGGCAGATGGCTTTTCCAGCAGGCCTGCTCGCCGTGGGTGCAGGTCTCAATTTAGCGGCTTTAAAAGGTTTACACGCGCCTTTCTTTTGGAGTGCAGCCTTAAAACTGTTGGCAGTGCCTTTATTAGCCTTTGGTGTAGCCTTTGCTCTAGGCTTAGATGCCACGTCGAGCGCTATTTTAGTGATCTTTGCGGCTTTACCGACCTCGCCCTCTGCTTATATCTTAGCGCGCCAACTAGGCGGCAATGCGGAGTTAATGGCGGGCATGATTACGGGGCAAACTTTGTTGGCTTTAGTGACTTTGCCACTGGTGTTGTCCCTTTTGCTGCATTGAAGCAAAAAATATCTATATAACCCATCGAGTCACGTGAATTATCGCTGAATTCATATTATGATTCGGCTCTTTTCTTTATAAATCCTTAATCAGGAGTTAAGTGTGGAACTGACCGGTGCCGAGATATTCGTTGAGTGTCTGAAGGCAGAAGGGGTTGATACCATCTTCGGCTATCCGGGTGGAGCAGTGTTACATATTTACGACGCGCTTTACAAAGAAGCTGAGCATGTCAACCACATTCTGGTGCGACACGAACAAGCAGCTGTGCATGCAGCTGAAGGCTATGCTAAGGCTACTAATAGACCTGGTGTGGTATTAGTCACTTCTGGCCCTGGTGCGACCAATGCCGTGACAGGGATTGCCGATGCATACATGGATTCGGTACCGCTGGTGGTGTTTACAGGGCAAGTTCCACGCCATTTAATTGGCAATGATGCTTTCCAAGAAGTTGACATTGTGGGGATTACCCGTCCTTGTGTTAAGCATAATTTCTTGGTGACCGATGTAAAAGACTTAGCTTCAACCGTTAAGAAAGCGTTTTATATCGCTAGTACTGGTCGCCCTGGCCCTGTGTTGGTGGATATTCCTAAGGATATTACGGCTGCTCGCTGTGAGTTCAATTATCCGAAAGAAATCAGTATTCGCTCTTATAATCCAACAGTTAAAGGTAATAAGCGCCAAGTTCGCCGTGCGATTGATCTAATGCTGGAGAGTAAGCGCCCGATTTTGTATACCGGTGGTGGTGTGGTTTTATCCGGTGGTGCGGCTGAATTAACGCAATTAGCGCGTGAACTGAAGTTTCCGGTTACGAATACGCTAATGGGTTTAGGAGCTTACCCTGCGACCGATCCTTTATTTGTCGGTATGCTCGGTATGCATGGGACTTATGAAGCTAACCATGCGATGCACCAGTCTGATTTAGTAATAGCGATTGGTGCGCGCTTTGATGACCGTGTGACAGGTAATATCGAGAAATTCTGCCCACACGCAAAAATTATTCACGTCGATATTGATCCCGCTTCTATTTCTAAAAATGTGAAGGTTGACATTCCCATCGTTGGCGATGTCAAGCACGTTTTAGCCGATTTATTGGAAGAACTACACTCGCGCAAAGATTGGCAGACCGCCGATATTAGCGCATGGTGGGCGCAAATTAATGAATGGCGTAAAACAGATTGCTTACATTATGAGCAGGATCATGAATCGATTCGCTCGCAGTTTGTCGTAGAAAAGTTATGGGAAGTCACGGGTGGAGATGCTTATGTCACTTCTGACGTAGGCCAACATCAAATGTGGGCTGCCCAGTTCTACAAATTTGATAAGCCCAATCGTTGGATTAACTCCGGTGGCTTAGGCACGATGGGTTTTGGCTTGCCAGCCGCGATGGGTGTACAGATTGCTTATCCTGAGGCAACGGTGGCTTGTATTACTGGCGATGGTAGTATTCAGATGAATATTCAAGAGCTGTCCACCTGTATGCAATATCAATTGCCGATCAAGATTATCACCCTGAATAACGGTTATTTGGGGATGGTGCGCCAGTGGCAAGAATTCTTTTACCAGAAGCGTTACTCCATGTCTTATATGGATGCCTTGCCCGATTTCGTCAAATTGGCTGAAGCTTATGGACATGTGGGGATGCGCATTGAGCGCCCCGCCGATGTCGAAGGTGCACTGAAAGAAGCGATGGCAATGAAGAATCGTTTAGTGTTTATGGATTTTATCACTAAGCGTGAAAGCAATGTTTATCCGATGGTTCCAGCCAATGCTGGTCACAATGAAATGATCTTGGTGTAAGCGATGAGTGACGAAATCCGGCATGTAATTTCCATTTTAATGGAAAATGAAGCAGGTGCCTTGTCGCGGGTATCTGGCTTGTTCTCAGCACGCGGCTATAACATTGAATCGCTTACCGTAGCACCGACTGAAGATGCTACCTTATCACGTTTGACTTTAGTCACCTTGTGTAGTGAGGAAATCGTTGAACAAATCATGAAGCAGCTACATAAACTGGTCGATGTAGTAAAGCTCATGGATTTAAACGATTATCCACATATTGAGCGTGAAATGATGCTGGTCAAGGTCGATGTACAAAAGCATGGTTCTTGTGATCAAGTGAAGCGCTTAACTGATATTTTCCGTGCACGGATTATTGATGTGAGTGACAAAACCTATACGATTGAAGTCACCGGTAATCGTTCTAAACTGGATGCCTTCTTACAAGCATTGAGTGAGGCGCGGATCATGGAAGTTGTGCGCTCTGGAAGTATGGGAATTGCTCGTGGCTCCAGTGCTTTAACAGTGTAAAATACATAAGCTCAAGCTGAAATATAAAAAGGGATAGTTCAAAACTATCCCTTTTTTATTATCTAAGCACGCAGTTTGAAAATTGGCTGATTTTGCCCATCGAGTAAGCCATGATGGATTAGCCAACGTTGTGCATCTTCGGCATCTTCTTCAAACCAGCGTTGTGCTGAACCTAAGCGGAAGGTATAACCCCAACGATCCATATCAAGTAGGGCACGTACTTTCCCAAAGCTTGGAAGTTGATCAGCGAGTAGAATCTGCAAATAACACACAGCATCTTCTTCTGCGGTCTCACCACCGGCATCAGTATGCAAGTGCTGGCGACGCTCTTCATCCATACAAATAAGGTGACAAGTTTCATGTAGAAATGAATGCACAGGCGTATCAGGGCGAATATAGATCGTTTGTCCAATCATCCCAGCTTCGGAGTCACCCCAATAACTGCCCGGAATCTTAGCTTGAGGCTCTACCAGCACTAAGGATAAGCCATAGCGACCTAACAGTTGCTGTAAAGCTGGCAAGGGCAATTCAGCAACCGTCATCACCTGTTTGGTAGCACTCACAGCCAATATTTACCTGCAGCACCAATCACTATGTTAACCAAGCCAATCATGAGATTTAAACCGACCAAAAAGCGAATTTGGTTTAAGGCTTTGCCTGCTTCTTGCCAATTGGATTGCTGTACATAGTGGGTCAAGCGTTTATAAGGTGCAAAGAAAACGTGTAAAAAAATTGCCATCATTATCAAGCCAAGGGTATGCATGATGTGAATAAATACCGGTGCATTTTTCATCCCACCATAAGGGCCAAACAGCATCCAATAGCCTGAGGCCAAAATTAAAGCAATAGCAGCCCATACCCAAGGAAAAAATCGACTAAACACGCCTTGCCATAAGGGTAAACGTTGCGGTGGCTGCAATTGACTCGCAGCAATGGGGCGCAATACCATGTAAGCGAAAAACATTCCACCTACCCATACAGTAATCGCTAAGACATGTAGTGCTAAAGCAATCGACATGCTAACTTCCTTTTAGCTAATAAATTCTTAAACTTTGTTGGGATAGTGATAATAATCATCACCATAGCCTAAACGCTCGGCATCTTTAACTTGGTTCAAGATGATCCCTGAAACCTGTGCGCCAGTTTCTTGTAAGCGTTTTAATGCATTATTAATGGTACTGGTGCTGGTGTCATTAGCATGTACAGTTAGTAAGGTGATATTCGCTAGCGAGGTTAAAATCATCGCATCTGCTAAACCTAAAATAGGTGGGCCATCCAGAATTACCACATCATAATGCTGGCCTGCAGCCTTTAGTAGTGCTTCCATCTTAGTATTAGCTAAGAGTTCAGAAGGATCGGTCGGTGGGGTGCCTGCTACCACAATATCTAAATTCGGCACATTCGAAGTTTGCGATAGTTGATCTAAAGGATATTCGCCCGATAAATACCCGACTAGATTTTGCTGGTTCCTAGTGCCAATTAGCTTGTGCAAAGAGGGATTACGCAAATCAGCATCAATTAATAAGACACGATTACCCGTATGGGCAAACGCACTAGCTAAGTTCATAGCTATGGTGGTTTTACCCTCATTAGCACGTGCACTGGTAATAAATAACACCGGATTTTCGTTCTGTTCACGCAGTTTAAAGCGAATCGTGGTACGTAAAGAGCGGAAGGACTCTGCTAATGCTGACTTGGGCGAATTTAAAACTAATTGTGAAATTTTCTTGGGATCATTTTCACTGACTGCAGGGACTAAACCTAAAACGGGTAAACGGGTTTGGCGTTCTAATTCGTTAATATCTTTAACACTGTCATCTATAAATTCGCGCAAGAAAGCAGCAGCGATACCTAGGAATAAGCCTAGTAAGCCAGCAAACATAAGATTAGTTGATAAGTTTGGCTTAAATTTTTTCAGAGGAGGCAATGCCTTATCAATAATGCTTAAATTATTGCTACCCGCTTCACCAGCCACATTAATTTCCTTTAGGCGTTGGAGTAAACCCTGATAAAGAGCCTGATTAGTTTCAACTTCACGCTCTAAGGTGTTGTAAGCCACCCGGCTATCTTGGAAGATCAGTGCTTTCTTTTCTTCCTCACTTAAAGCATCACGCAATAATTCAGCACGTTTTCTAGCCGCTGAAAGCTCACTTTGTCGTGCTGGATCAGTTTCAATAATAATTGCTTCGCTTTCAGCTTTTACAAGCTCCTCAGAGAGGCGCATGATTTTATGCGAGCTAGTGGTTGATTCTTTATCATCTAGGTTGATGATAGTATTTTCTTTGGCATAAGCGTTCAGAGCTTTTTCGCTTTCTTGTAATTTGCCCTTTGCTTCTTGAATTTGTTGTTGTAAGAAAGTTTGTGCGCCCCCTGTCAATTCTAAGCGGCGAGTTCGATTGCTATTCACAAACTCTTCGACGATAGCGTTGGCGACTTCGGCTGCTTTTTCTGGGCTAGATGCATCAAAATGGATGGCAACTAGGCGCGAATTTTTAATCGGCTCAATATCCAAATTTTCCATAATGGCATTAGCTAAAGCAGTTTTGCTATTAGCTGTATCAACTGGCGAAAATAGACTTTTAACCTTACCTAATAAAGAACGGCGAATAACATCTTCGGTTAGTTGTAATTTGTCGATGACTTTTTCGATTACCGAATAGCTTCTAATTAATTCAAACTGGGTAGCGTAAAAGTCGCGGGTATCGCGGATATCGCCGTTATTTAAAAAATCTACATTGACAACCTTGGTCGCTTCACGTTCAACTTGTAAAGTAGCAGTGGCACGGTAGACTGGGCTACTTAAAAAAGTTAAGAGTAAGGCGAGAAGTAAGGTTGCCCCAACAATACCCAACACCAATTTTTTCTGACGCACTAGAGTCTTCCAAAATTCACGCAGATCGAGGGTATCCTGAGCCGTGGCGTAAGCTGGAACGTGACTGGTTCCATTTACTTGACTTGCAGTGTTCTGATTCATAGTCGGTATATGTAAGTTCTTGGGGTTAATCGTATTTTCGGTATGGTAGCGCTGGTCAAGTTTGACTAAAACGCAGGATTTTATCTTGTGGAAGGCGAGTGTGCATAGACTTAAGTGCTTGAGCTAGCTTTCCCAGATGAGCCGTAAAATGAGTTGATCAAACGCCGTAACGGTGTTTCCATGTATTTAAAAGATAAAATAGAGGCTACGGTTAGCAAGATCGCAAATAGATAATAGTGCAGATTAGCATCTAAAGGTAACCAATGGCCTACGACTCGGTCATAAATTCCATAAACTGGCCGCTGCAGAATATACAATGAATAGCTTGCTTCGCCTAGCAATACTAAAAAAGGTAAAGACATGAAGCGTTTAGTCCAGCCGTTATTAACCGCTAAAAGCACTAAAATAGCCAAGAAAACAGGCGCAATTAAGCCGTTATTGTAGTCAATCAAAAAGCCTAACTGCTGTTCAAAGCTTGCTTCATAAGCTAGTAATAAGATGACTAAGACAGTAAGAGTCAAGATGCCTAAGCCATTCCAAGGCTGATTAAGCTTGCTAAAATCCCCCTTGCAGAAGGCCATTCCTACTACCAAGCCTAACATGAAGGTGCTCATATGCATTAAAGGGTGATAGTAGATAAACTGATGCAATACTCCTTTCACTTCATAACCCACATAGTTGTGTAAGACGATTTGCAGAAGTTGAGTGCCAAGCCATAAGCTTAGCGTAATCAGCTTTAGAGCTTTTAAACCTTTAGCATGCACAAAATAAAGTAGAAAGGGAAAGCTTAGGTAAAATAAGGCTTCAACGGAAAGTGACCAACCGGGAGAGTTGAGTACCATCGCATAACCTGGTATCCAAGCCTGCAGCATCGTTAGGCTTAAGCCAACAGCAGCAGGATCTCGTCCATCGGTTTTAAGATTAGCCAAAATCATCAGAACTAGGGCTAGTAAGTAAACCGGATAGATGCGCGCAAAGCGTGCTAGCCAGTATTTAGTTTTGTTAATGCGAGGACGTTCAGGCTGATAATAAGCGACCGCCATTATAAACCCAGAAAGTACAAAGAAAAAGCTAACTGCTATAGGACCGGCAGTAACAATTGGATGCCACCATGTATTAGTGGCAGGAAACGCTTGTTGTCCGAAATGAAAGAATACAACCGTTAAGGCAGCGATGTAACGAGTAAAGGTGAGCTGATCAAGTTTCAAGGTTGTCTAAGACTAAGTTTAATTTAGTAAGCATTTTTATCCGACAAGGTTTTAAAAGCAGTCGCCACAATAATCCGTAAGTCTAACCACAAGCTCCATGAGCGAATGTATTCCATATCACATTCAACGCGCTTTTGCATTTTATATAAAGTGTCAGTTTCACCACGCCAGCCATTCACTTGTGCCCAACCAGTAATACCAGGCTTCATCATATGACGCTGCATATAGCCCGGAATGAGTGCTTTATAAGCTTCATTGTGAGCAAGTGCATGTGGACGTGGTCCTACAATGGACATGTGGCCTTGAATGACATTAAAAAACTGTGGCAGCTCATCTAAAGAAGTTTTACGTAGGAAAGCACCAACTTTAGTGACACGCACATCATTACGTATAGCTTGCTTAATCACCTCGCCATTTTCGCACACCGTCATAGTGCGGAACTTCCAAACTTGGAACTCTTCACCTTTTAAGCCATGACGTGACTGCTTAAAGAGTATGGGGCCAGGAGATGTAGTTTTAATGGCCAAAGCAATAACAGCCATAATAGGCAAGATTAAAAGAAGAATTAGGCTACCAACAATTAAATCTTCAGCACGCTTAATAAAGGCACGTTGCGCTGAAAGGGGGGCATCATAAATACACAACACCGGTGTATCAGCAATTTCTAAATACTTATTATGTAGCAGTGCATGAGTGAAGTTATCAGGGATTAAACGGACTGGCGTAATAGTATCCGCTAACTGACTAATAAGCTGACTAGAAAAATGTTGATTTTGAGTTGGCAAGGCTAAGTAAATTTGATCCCATGTGCCATTACGAGCCGCATCTAGTAAATCATCGGCAGTGCCAATCTTGGCATAATTGCTTGGTAAGCTAGCAGTATCCACATCAACACTATAGAAACCGGCGACTTGTAGACCTGATTCGGGTTGAGTGTTAATCGAGTCTGCAAAGCGTAAACCGGTGTCAGTAATACCCACAATCGCAATATTACGATTACGAATGCCAATACGTTTAAGGTGGGACAATAAAACGCGTAAGGTATAGCGGCTAAGTACTAGTAGACTAGGGGTAGTAACCAACCAGCCAACTAGTACAACACGCGAAAACTGCTCAGAGCTTTTGGCAATGAAAATAATAAACACCAGCAAGAAAAAGGTGGTGAGCCAGGTGACAACCGTGCGCATAGCTTCGTCACGGAAGAAGGGTCGCCCACTCCAAGAGGTATAAATATCTGTAAAGCGCCCCACTAGGCCAAAGATAAGAGAAGCCCCTAAGCCAATTGCTAAATAGCCATTGAAGAAGTCATAATTGGGGTCGTAAACGGATGCTAGAAGTACAATGCTTAAAATAACCAGCGTATCTGTACTGCGGTAGACGAGTTCAGAACTGATTTTTTTATCGACCATCGATATATTCCATCCATATAAGTCTTATCCTAGCACTTTTTGGTGCAGGGTTTTATTGTCACCTATGCTTATATCCTAGCTATTTGACGGAAAAACAACACTAAGTAATTATCCAAAAGTTATCGTGTATTTTTCGCCAAAGCCAGCCAGTATAG
>NZ_CALMZC010000022.1 GCF_937873765.1 uncultured Thiothrix sp.
AGCGGCAGCAGCTCCAGCGGCAGCAGCTCCAGCGGCAGCAGCTCCAGCGGCAGCAGCTCCAGCGGCAGCAGCTCCAGCGGCAGCAGCTCCAGCGGCAGCAGCTCCAGCGGCAGCAGCTCCAGCGGCAGCAGCTCCAGCGGCAGCAAACCCTACTGAGCAAACTTCGTCAAGCGTTAGCGCTGATGGTGAAAAAGTTTATCGTAGCATTTGCTTCTCTTGTCACGATGTAGGGATTGCCAATTCGCCTAAACTCGGTGACAAAACAGCTTGGGCTCCACGTATTGCCGCAGGTAAAGATTCTCTTTACAACCACGCTCTGAATGGCTTAAACGCTATGCCTGCTAAAGGCGGTAATCCAGCACTATCTGATGCAGACATCAAAGCGGCTGTCGATTGGATGGCTGCACAGGCTCAGTAATCAACTCAGTGTTCTCTTTACGAAAGGCGCTATTTTTAGCGCCTTTTTAGTTTCCTACCCCATACTCTGTAAGAATCAGCGTTTTCTGTTTAGTGTCCTCCCCAATCGACTGCTATCCTGCCTGTTTTTAGCTAGAAAATGCTACTATGGATTTATTCGCTAGCCTAGGCTCTATCGATCTGCATTTATTTTTGACTTTATTCGTAGTAGCTACAGTAGCAGGCTGTATTGATGCGATTGCTGGCGGCGGGGGCCTACTAACGATTCCCGCCCTACTTTGGGCGGGTTTACCCCCGCTTCAAGCACTTGCTACCAACAAGCTTCAAGCCAGCTTTGGTTCGTTTACAGCCACTTGGAATTATACTCGCCAAGGCTTAATTGAACCCTCAGAGCATCATTTAGCAATTACCTTAACTTTCATTGGGGCAGTGAGCGGTGCTTGGGTTGTGCAGCAGATTGACTCTTCTTTTCTAGCTAAACTAATCCCAATTTTAATGATCAGTTTTGCTCTTTATTTTATGTTTTCACCTAAACTAGATGATCAAGAGCGTCATCAGCGCATTAGTAAAAACCTGTTTGCGGCAATAGCTGGGTTTGGAATTGGCTTTTATGATGGTTTTTTTGGTCCGGGTACAGGTACTTTTTTCGTCATAGCGTTTGTTACGCTACTCGGTTATAGCTTACCGCGTGCGACGGGAGGTACTAAACTCCTTAATTTTACAAGCAATATTGCCTCGCTGATACTCTTTGCTGTTTCTGGGCATGTGTTGTGGTTATTGGGCTTAGGCATGGGTCTTGGGCAAATAATCGGTAGTTACATAGGCTCAAAGCTCGCCATTAAGCATGGCAGCAGCCTTATTCGGCCCTTATTAGTGATTGTTTCGTTACTCGTGTCATTACGTCTGTTACTTCAAACCTAACGCCAGATTAACAAAAATTAGTTTGAACCTTTTTTAGACAAACCGCTACCTAACAGCAAATTGACTAAAATTTTATCAATTTAACAAAAACAACCATGAATTGCGTGGTAAAACGACAACTTATAGAGAGAGGGATAATTTATGAACAGATGTTTAAACAGTATGAATATGCGCTGGTGTTGTCTGCTTGCATTATTCATGCTATCGGGAATTTCCTCCGCAGCGACGATTAGAGCGGTCACTGGTCAACTTAACTTGTTAGCGACGATTAATGGAGAACCTGCTTTTCGTGAGGTTGTTTGGCATCTACGCTCACTCAAATTACTGAGTCGCAATGACAAGACTACAGAACTAACCATTACCCGTCACTCTGCCGTAGTCGATTTAGAGGCAGGTAAGTATCAAGTGATTGCCACAGCTGGGAATAAAACTGAGACACAGCTTATTACGATTGAAGAAGGTGGCAAACACAATCTAGTTTTAAATTTACGCTAAAACCTTGATGGCAATCGCTCGATCTAGCCAAGCCCAGATCGAGTCAACCCGTTAAAGCTTAATGTCTGAAATGGCGCATACCCGTCAATACCATCGCAATCCCATGCTCATTCGCCGCCTCAATGACCTCCTGATCACGCAATGAACCACCCGGCTGAATCACTGCTTTAATACCTACAGCCGCTGCATTATCAATACCGTCACGGAAAGGAAAGAAGGCATCTGAAGCCATTACTGAGCCAGTGACTACTAAGCCCGCATGCTCGGCTTTGATGGCAGCAATCCGTGCTGAATTAACTCGACTCATCTGCCCGGCTCCCACCCCAATCGTCATACTATCTTTTGCGTAAACAATTGCATTGGACTTAACGAATTTTGCTACACGCCACGCAAATTGCAGATCGTTTAATTCAGCTTCAGTGGGTTGACGTTGCGTCACCACTGTTAAACCCTCTAATAAAGCAAGGTCTGCAGTCTGAACTAATAAGCCTCCACTCACACGCTTGAAATCCAGCATCGGTGTGGTACTAGTCTGCCACTGCTCCACAGTTAATAAACGCACATTTTTCTTAGCTGCTACGACTGCTACCGCTTGTGGTACAAGACCCGGTGCAATAATCACTTCAACAAATTGGCGTTCAACAATTACCTGTGCAGTTTCCGCATCTAAGGGGCGATTGAAGGCAATAATGCCCCCAAAGGCGGATTCTGGATCAGTGCTATAGGCGCGATTATAGGCATCTAATAAGTTAGCACCAACGGCAACCCCACAAGGATTCGCGTGTTTGACAATCACACAAGCTGGAGCATCGAACTGTTTGACACATTCTAAAGCAGCGTCGGTATCTGCAATATTATTGTAAGAGAGTTCTTTGCCTTGAATTTGTACTGCACTAGCAATACTGCCTACGGGTGGTTGGGTTTCCGCATAAAAAGCAGCTTGCTGATGAGCATTTTCACCATAGCGTAAATCTTGCAACTTATGCATTTGCAGATTAAAAGTCCGTGGGAACCTTAAAGGTGTTTCATGCGAACCACCTGCTACCCGCGAGCCAAAATAATTAGCAATCATCCCGTCATAGCGGGAAGTATGTTCAAAGGCTTTAATCGCTAAATCCAAACGAGTGCTCAAGCTAATTCGCCCACCCTCTTGCTGCATTTCGGCTTGAATACGCGCGTAATCACTGGGATTAACCACAATAGTGACATGCGCATGATTCTTAGCACTGGCGCGCACCATCGCCGGGCCACCAATATCAATATTTTCCACGGCATCCTCTAGACTGCAATCAGCTTTAGCGACGGTTGCCTCAAACGGATAGAGATTGACTACAATTAAATCAATCCGCCCAATCTCGTGCGCTTCCATCACAGCATCATCCATACCACGCCGCCCTAAAATCCCACCATGAATTTTGGGATGCAAAGTTTTAACCCGTCCATCCATCATTTCGGGAAAGCCCGTATGGCTAGACACTTCGATGACGGGAATTTGATTATCTGCTAATAGCTTAGCGGTGCCTCCGGTGGAGAGTAGCTCAACACCTTGTGCATGTAGAAACTGAGCAAATTCGAGAACACCTGTTTTATCAGAAACGCTTAATAAAGCACGGGTCACAGGCAAATTGGATTGGTTAGCAGAACTCATCATGGGGGTTTGAATCCGAGGTCAAAGAAAAACACCTATTGTAACCAGTTGATAGAATCAGGCCAATGTACCGCGAGGAACTATTCAAATCCCATCACCTCAGTTTAAACAACCAACTAAACTCAAAAATTAGGTAATTTCATAAATTTTTCGTCAAATTTTCAGGACAATTTAGTTATTACCAGTAGATGCTATTAAGCTTAATCATTAAGCGAGGACTGTAATCATGAAACTTAGGCAAGTTATCAGTTTTTCACTCATGGCTTTATTTGGCCAACAAACAGCTCTAGCAGGATACCTGTCAACAACAGCATCACCCACTGCTACCAACACGGATCAGTCAGTGACGAGGCTGATACGCCCTAGTGAAGTAGATCCAAAAATTTATGGTAAAACCATAGGCAATTGGGGACACACTTGGTGGGAGTGGGCTTTTAATATTCCTAAGGCTACTAATCCTTTGCTTAAGAATGGAGCAATCGATTGCTCAGTAGGGCAGCAGGGTAAAGTATGGTTTCTAGCAGGTAATTTTGGCGGTACTAGTAAGCGCTCTTGCACTATTCCACAAGGGAAAGCATTATTTTTCCCAATTTCCAATAGCGTTTGGTGGACACCCGCACCCGGCACTGATATCGGCTGCAAAAATGAATTGCATTGCCGAAAAGAAGTGGGTGCATTGCTCACGAACTTAAATTATACCTGCAAAATCGATGGACAAGACTGTGCTTGGAAATACGCTATTATACGCGCCCAATCAGATAGTTTGCCGTTTACTATTAAGACTGACTCGATTCTTGTCACTGAATATGAAGATATACCCGGTACACGTGACATTTCAATCTCCGATGGCTATTGGGTGATGCTCCCCCCTCTCCCTGTTGGGGATCACAAAATTCGTTTTACGGCCAAGATGAATGACTTTGCACTAGACGTTAGTTATACGCTTAAGGTCAATTAAGCTAAGCCTTGAGAGTAAAGTAACCTAGTTAGCTTTGCTCTCAAGTATTAAGGAAATCAATATGATCAAGCTCCCCTCTATCTTTAGCATCTTCTTGTTAGCTTTAAGTTTTTTAGTGACTGATCTTAAAGCGGCTCCAAGTAACTTATTACTCATACCTGAATCAGTAGCTCTTGCTGACTACCAGAGTAAAGCTATCAGTCGTCCTAGCGCAGTTGACCCCAAGGTCTATGAACAAACTATTGGCAATTGGGGGCATTTCTGGTGGAAATGGCTAGGTAAATTTGCCTCAGCTCATGATCCCAACCTACAATCAGGTAAAGTGAACTGTGCCAGTGGTCAAACGGGTAAAGTTTGGTTTTTAGCCAATGCTTTTGGCGGCATTTACCAGCGCTCTTGCGTCATTCCCCAAAACACAGCTTTGTTCATCCCTATTTTTAATACTATTTTCTGGACTCCAGCTCCAGGAGCTACGTTTGGCTGCAAAAACGAAAAGCATTGTAGAGTCGTTGCTGATTCTGTTATTAGTGACTTAATTGACTATAGTTGCACTTTAGACGGCAACCCTTGTTCCTTACATTATCCTATTATAAAAGCACAGTCAGATACCTTGCCCTTCACAATTAAAGACGACTCTACTTTTACTACATGGGGGGAAATACCTAGTACACGATCTATCTCCATTTCCGACGGCTATTGGGTGATGCTGGCACCTTTAAAAAAAGGTAAGCACCAATTACATTTCACTGCGACAACTGATTCTTATAGCCATGACATAACCTATAACTTAACTGTTCATTAGTTGCCTAAATCCATACTTTTGTCTCAATACCTCTAGTCATCCGGCATTTATCCTTGCAGAGAGATGCCGGATGGAATCCTACACTCATCCATCATCTGCCCACTAGGCTGAAACGCGCTGTAGCTGCATAGTGGCTCCTGTCGAAACAAGTTTTACATAAGTGACCCACTTAAATATTCACAGGAGATTTTAAAATGAAAAAACACGTATTACTCGGCTTAGTTGCAACGACTGCTTTATTTGCACAAACTGCTTTCGCAGAACCTACTTGCACTAAAGAACTCAAAGACAAATGGATGACTGAATTAGATGCTCAAAAGAAAATAGTCGGTGAGATGGGTTATGTGATTTACAAATTCAAAGAAAGCGACGGCGCTTGCTATGAAATTTACGGTATGGGCGCTAAAGAAGGCGGTGCTGCTGGCGAAATGGAAAAAGTAGAAATTTACTTTAACCCTATCGATTTAAGCATCGTTGAAAAGAAAAAAGACTAAACCACCAGCAAGTACTCAAACTATCATCTCCCTGATAGTGTTCTGAGCTTCCCCTCTTCATACCCTCAGAGGGGATTTTGCTGTGAGCAGTCCTGCTTATTGCGGTTTTTTCCCATGCTCTGCTTGATAATGTGCAGCGTACCAATCCGGCTTGGTAAAATCTGTATCATAAATAAATTCAGCTACCGCCTGTAACTCAGCATCACTGATTTGCGTTTGAGCAGGCATCAGACCAAACTTTTTTACCGCCCCCGGCATTAAGACATCATTCGGATTCGGTGCTTTCACCCAAGCAACCACTCGTTGAATAAACGCCATTCGCTCTGGGTAAGTCTTAATGACATGATCTTTAACCCCAAATAAGGGCGGTGCTATGCCCTCTTCTTTCGCTGCTAAAGCATGACAACTCATACAAGCCGATTGATAAACTTTTGCGCCGGGATGGTTAACTTTAGCTAAATCCGTTGGTTCTAGATTAACAGCATGCTGCTCATGACCTGAACAAGATACGATCAATACAGTCAGAAAACTTACTGCAATACTCTCTTTAATTTTCATATTAACTCTTAAAATGACTAAGCGATTAAAACAAATATCCTAAAGGCCAATGCGTCAAACTACCTATAAGACATTTGTCTTACAGACCTAAAGCTAGTGGTTTTGTATGCTGATTGCCCATATCTCCAATAGAGTAAAACGCCTGATTACCTGCACAATTCATCTATCAATCAGCGGGAGCAACGACAGTTATGCAAGCACAAGACATTAAGATTTGGGATTTATTTGTACGCATTTTTCATTGGTCAGTTGTGCTTATGTTTATGCTCGACTTTTGGCTAATTGAGGATGATGGAAGCTGGTCGCTGCATCGCATTTTGGGTTATGCGCTTGGGATTTTGCTGAGTCTACGGATCATTTGGGGATTTATCGGTCCACATACTGCACGCTTTGCAAGTTTCTTCCCAACCCCACACCGAGTTGCTAAGCATTTACAGGATTTAAAACAGCGTACTGTGGATCCGCGCGAAGGCCATAACCCTATGGGTGGGGCAATGGTGCTCCTGTTATTATTGATGTTAGCCATTATTACCTTATCGGGCTGGATGCAAACTTGGGATATGTTTTGGGGTGAAGATTGGCTCGAGGAAGTACATGAAATTGCAGCCAATCTCACCATGTACTTGGTGGGTATTCATGTGGCTGCTGTCGTGATCATGACGAAAGTGACAGGCATCCCCTTATTGCGTACTATGCTGACGGGCAAACGAACAGGGCTGTTGGTAACTCATAATGATTCTAAGCAGTAACACGGAGAAAGCTTTTCTTCCACCGCGCTATCGCACCCTCTTTTGGGTGCTTTTGCTATTTTTGCTTATTAACTTCTTAACACGGTTCGGCTTGATGTTGTTTGAAGGCGATAGTCATAACTTCGCTTTCAATGTCTTCCCGAAAATTTTATTCAGTGGCTTCATTTATGACTTAAGTGTAGCTAGCTATGTCTTAATTCCGTTTATTCTTTTAACTTTGGTATTTGGGAATGGCCACAAAGGCCGCTGGCTATTTGCTGTCTCAGCCACAATCTTGTTAGCGCTAGCCGTGTTTGGCTTTTTATTCACCGCTTTAGCTGAAGGGACTTTCTGGAATGAATTCTCCTCACGCTTTAATTTTATCGCAGTTGACTACTTGATCTACACGCGCGAAGTGATGGGGAATATTTGGCAATCTTATCCAGTGACTTGGTTATTGCTCGGCCTCGCGGCAATTGCTTTAGGCTTATTATGGCTAGTACGCAAACCGTTTTGGAGCGCAGCCCTTGCTGAAGCAGGGAATTTACCTAAACGCCTCGTAGCCAGCCTACTGTTTTTATCTTTACCCGTAGCCAGCTTTTTGCTAGTGAATGATCATTTACGCGATGGTTTTACTCGCCCGGCTGAGCGTGAATTAGCCAGTAATGGCTATTACGAATTTATGCGCGCTTTCCGTACCAATGATTTAGATTATTTTAAGTTTTATAAAACTCTGCCTACTGAACAAGCATCTCAAATCCTGCAACAAGCTTTTCAGCAAGGCCAACCTGAACTCAGCTTTGTACAACATCCCATGCCCACCGCGCATGTCATTCAACCCAATACAGCACCTTTGCAAAAAAATGTAGTGCTTATTTCTATCGAGAGCTTAGGGGCTGATTTTGTGGAGTCTTTTGGTGGCAAGACTGGTTTAACACCGAATTTAGATCGCTTTGCTCAACAAGGCATGGTTTTCAATCAACTCTACGCCACTGGATTACGCACCGTGCGTGGTTTAGAAGCACTGACCTTATCGATTCCCCCCACACCCGGCCATGCAGTCCCTGCCCGTAAACACAATACGGGATTGCAAACTTTAGGAGGAGTGCTCCAGCAAAATGGCTATAAGCCTTTCTATATTTATGGCGGCTATAGCTATTTTGACAATATGGAAAACTTCTTCACTGGTAACGGCTATCAAGTGATCGATCGTACCGATGTCGCTGCAACCGATATTCATCACGAAACCATTTGGGGCATTGCCGATGAGGATATTTTACATCACACGATTGGGGTAATTAGTCAAGAAACTGCTAAGGGACAAAAAGTTTTTGCGCATGTTATGACGACCTCTAATCATCGCCCCTTCACTTATCCAGAAGGTCGGATTGACATTCCCTCCGGTAGTGGACGCGATGGAGCAGTGAAATATACCGATTGGGCAATCGGTCACTTCATGGAAGAAGCCAGCCAGCAGCCTTGGTTTAAAAATACCTTATTTGTGTTTGTGGCTGATCATACTTCGCATGGACGTGGGCGCACTGATTTACCACCGGAAAACTACCGAATTCCGATGATTATTTATGCACCTGATTTTATTCAGCCGCAAAAAATTGATGCCCTAGCTTCACAAATTGATGTGGCTCCGACTATTTTAGGGCTGCTCAATATCCCGTATATCTCTGAATTTTATGGTCAAGATATTCGCTTAGCCGCTACGCGTAATCCACGTGCTTTCATGGCTAATTATCTAACCGTCGGCTACATGAAAGACGGCAAAGTGTTTGAACTAATGCCCAAGCAGACAACTAAAGTACTCGATGCTGACACGGGTACTGAACTGCCTAGCGACCCTGCCATGCTTGATGAAGCCATCGCCTATTATCAAACAGCGGCTGCCCGTCTAAATGCCTTACAAACCGCTCCATAAACTCAGCTTAAGGACTAAGCTAAGTCTTAGTCTTTACCTAGCTTCAGGTCTAATCAACTTGCAAGCCGAAGAAACGACTTGTCGGACTTGGCAAGCGAGTGATACTCAAATTAGAGGCTTAAGAGTCGGGCATATCCAGCTTGAAGTCGGCAATGTCTTCAATCCAAATTTACCGGCAGAAAACCATTGGTATCACCGTTTTACCAATCAACTACATCTTAAAACCCAAGATAAGGTGATTGCCAAAACCTTGCTCTTCAAGACTGGTGATCCGTTTGATTTTAGGCTGCTGGCTGAGTCTGAGCGCCTATTGCGCACCCGCAGGCATCTAAAAGATGCGCAAATTAGTCCTCAACAGATTTGTGGTAAACAAGTTAATTTACAAGTAATCACCATAGATAATTGGACTCTCGCACCTGCCCTATCCTTTGGACGCTCAGGCGGCAATAACTCCAAAAGTATTAGTTTGGAAGAACATAATCTTCTAGGCTTGGGCAAAGAACTGAGTTTGAGCTTTAAGCAGGATGCAGAACGTAATCAAACTAAACTGACTTACAACGACCCACAAGTTTTAGGCACACGCTACCATTTATTACTCGGCTTGCAAAATAATAGCGATGGTAAGGGACATCAATTTAGGATTGGTTTTCCCTTCTATAAACTCGCGGCGCAAAGGGCTTGGGGCTTAGAAAGTCTCGCTTTGCACCAAGAAACTTCTAATTATGTGGAGGGGGAAGTTACACATAAAATAGGAGTAGAAACTAAACAAGATTCGATCTTTTATGGGTGGTCGCAGAGTAAGACACCTCAACTGACTGAGCGCTATCGTCTAGGCTGGCAGCAAGAAAGTCGCCATTATTTCCCAACCCACTCCAACCCTGAACTTCAACCTGAATCTAAGCAAGCTTATCCATGGATTAGTTATGAGCTACTTGAAAATCATTACATCGAACGTGAAAACTTCAAAACCATGGGGCGAACTGAGGATATTAGCTTAGGACAGCAATTTTTAATTGAAGCAGGCTTTTTGCATCCAAAGTTTGGGGCTGACGATAGTTATTTAAAACTCCTTAGCCGCTATAGTAAAGGCTATAGCCCTACTAGTAATCAGCTCAGTTTAGTCACAGCGGATACAACCGCGTGGGTAGGTGATGGATCTTATCGTGGCTTACGCGCCAATCTAAAAGCCGAATGGAATTTATATAATGACTCATGGGCAAGTTGGCATTTAAGTGGTGAGTGGCATACCGCTGACAATCTACAACATGGCGAGCAATTGCTGTTAGGCGGTAATAATGGTTTGCGTGGTTATCCAACGGGCTTTCGTTCAGGTGAGCATAGTGCTTTGGTTAGCGCTGAACGCCGCTTTTACTTTAAGAAAAACTTATTTGGGGTAGCAAAGCTAGGAGCTGCTGCATTTATTGATGCAGGTACTACTTGGGGTACGGGTCAAAGAGCAGATTGGTTTGGTGATGCAGGGGTTGGTTTAAGGATTATTCCTACCCGCTCTAGTAGTGGCAAGATTATCTCTGTTGATCTAGCTATTCCCTTCTCGGCTAAGGGAAAAATAGACCAGTTTCAAATTCTAGTAGGAACAGGAGCAGAGTTCTAAACAATTTAGTTTTTCTACTTATTTGAGCTGTTCAACGCTTGAAAAAGCTTTTAATTGAGCTTAAACGGGTTTTGATGCGCGCACTTAAGTTATTCAATACCGAACTCGTTGAGGGAAGCTCCTTGGCGGCTTGCACCTTAAGTAATTCGGGTTGGGCACGAAACTCACCGACTTGCTTGATGGCCGCCTCTAAGTGGTGCTGTAACACTTTAGGGCGTAGAGGATGAAAAATAACCCGAAACACCCGTGCTGCATTCACTAAATCAATAATGGTTTCCGAATCGCCTAAACGCGCCACTGCTAAAGATACGACATGCGGATGCTCTTTTTTTAGCAAGCAGAGAAAGCCAAAGTTATCGCGATCAATACCATCAATACTAGCGACAATCACGCCTACTTCATGATCCTCCATTAAAACCAAAGCCTCCTCAGGAGTACGAGCTGCCAGTACTTGACCACGCTGCGATCCTAGCTCTTGGAAGATAGCCAATAAATGCATTTCTCGATCGACAAATAATAAAGCTAGGTTATCCGGCCAACTGAGCGACGCAGGCGTTATTTTTTCCAGCCCTGCCTGCGGTCGAACAGGAGCACTAGGTGGTGGCGAGCTTGGTTCTAATGGCTTGGTTTCTGTTAAGTCCGGTTTGGGTAAAGGGGCAAGCTTAGCTAAATCCAAACCAATATTGACCGCACTAGCAATAATTTCGCGTAGCTCTTCACTATCCCAAGGTTTACAAATATAGCGATACACCTCCCCTTCATTCACTGAACCCACAATCGCCGCTAGGTCAGCAAATCCCGTTAACAGAATCCGCACGGTATGCGGTGAGTGCTCCTTAGCTTGGCGCAGCAGTTCCACTCCTTGCATCAGTGGCATCCGTTGATCACTGACTAACAGGTGATACTGATTACGTTTGAGCAACTCAAGGGCATGATAGCCATCGGTGGTGACCGTCACCTCATAATCCATCCGAAACAAAGCCCGCAAACTATTTAGAATCCGCTCTTCATCATCCACGAACAGGACTTTTGGTTTCGGGGCAGTTGCCGCATTTTCTTGTGACAACCGCCGCAAACGGGCTAACTGAACAATATTGGATGTAGCACCTTGGCTCATGCGGTTCCTCCTTGATTAAGTTCATTTAGCCCATTTTCGCTCTGTGCTTGATACTCACGGGGTAGATTGACCGTAAAACATGTGCCTACGCCTAACACAGAGTCTACTTGTATGTCACCGCCATGCTCGTTGACAATGCGTTGCACGATAGACAAACCCAATCCGGTACCTTCGCCGACTTTTTTGGTCGTAAAGAAAGGGTCAAAAATTTTAGATAAATGCTCTGGTGAAATGCCGTGACCATTATCCCGAACCTCAATGGCGAGCCCCTGCTCGGTTGGACGAGTGACAATAGTGACTACGCCTGTTTCCTCAGTGGTCGCTTGGCAAGCGTTATTGATCAAGTTCAATAGGACTTGGTTAATTTGTGAAGGTGAGCACCGGATAAGTGGAACTTCTCCGAGTTGCTGTTCAATACGGCGGTGCTTGACCAGATTACGTGCAATTTTCAGCGTACTGGCGATCCCTTCATTGACATTAAACTCAGCTACGCGCGCCCGATCCAAGCGGCTAAAGTCCTTCAAATTACCCACAATCTCCGAAATTTGACCAATACCATACAAGCCATCCCCTAATAGCCCTTTGACTTCACCCACTGTTTCGGTTTCTACAAAAGCACTGGAGAGTTCTTGGACTGTGGCAAATTGATCTGCTAGCTGTTGCTCATGCTTAGCTTCATCCTCTTGCGGCTCTTGCGTCATTAAATTCATTAGACGGGAGGTTTCAGTCACTAGAGTATCCACATCCCCCATCCGTGCATTGAGGATTTCCAAGCCTCCTTTCACATAAGCTAAGGGCGTATTAATCTCGTGAGCAATCCCTGCTACCATCTGCCCCAAGGACGCCATCTTTTCAGATTGAATGAGTTGTAATTGAGACTCGCGTAAATGTGCTAAGGCAGTCGACAAATCACGGGTACGCTCTTCAACCCTTTGTTCTAAGAAGGCATTCGCTTGGTCTAAAGAACGATAACTCCGCCAGACTGCAATCATGGCAAAGGCTAACAGCAAGAGTAAACCTGCTGAATACGCAATTAAAGCCATCCGCCACTGCTCTTTTTCTTGTAAGGCTAAATCAAAACTACGCTCAAACTGGGTTGCTAACTGATCAATACGAACGGTAATAGGCACTTGATCAATACTAGCAAGCACCTGATCCTCGCTCTCTTTTTGCTTCAAAACTGTCTGAGCATGATTCACGATCATCCTCACTTGAGACTGAATCTGCTCAGGGTAGGTACTACTTGGCGCTTCTGCTAACTTCTCCAGCAAGCCTGCCACCCGTGCTTTGATTGCTTCATCGGGTGCAAGATTGTATTTCAATAACTCAGTCAGCATCTCACTCGCCGTCACCTCCAACTTAGAGATCTGCTCTGTATTGTTTATCCCTATAGAGGTATCCGATAAAGTCACTGCCACAATTTGATCACGAAGCTGCCCAACAGCCGTTGGTAAAAAGCGCAGTGAGTTTTTTAAGAGAGCATTTTGCATCTTGAACCGATCCACCAAACTAATCTTCTCATTGATAACGGTTTTTAGATCATCTGCTGCTTGTTTGATGGCACTCTCGTTGGCTTGGTTCGCTGCTTTCATTAAAGCTGGTTGGTTTTTTTGTAACCATTGCAAAGGCGTTGTTACTTGATCATAGTTTTTATTTATACCAATTTTGGAACGTAAAATATCCAGATTCCATGTAGCATCCACCTGCTTTAATTCACGCAACTGACCATTAACCTGCTGCAGCAAGGTCGTATCAATGGATCGTGTTTTTTGTACTAGAGCCAGTAAAATAGCAATCAGACCTAGGCTGAGAACTACCCCTAAAAGCCGCCGCAAGATAGGCTTCATGGCTTGGCTCCTAGTGCTTCTCCACTGAGGCTATTCAGAAATTTGACAATCATTCGCTTGTCCACCTCGGAAGCCGTACGTCCTAACTGATGACGGAACATCACATCGACTGCATCCTCTAAAGTATCGGTCATACCGTCGTGGAAATAGGGTGCTGTCAAGGCCACGTTGCGCAACGAGGGAACTTTAAAAACATGCTTATCCGCTTCTTGTTGGGTCACATTAAAACGCCCTAAATCAGCAGCACTTATGGAACCACGCTTAGCAAAATAATCATCCATGACGCCAAACTTCTGGAACATATTGCCGCCGATATTGACGCCTTGATGGCAAGCAATACAGCCGTAGTCTTTAAATAATTGATAGCCTTTTAGCTCATCTTGATCTAAAGCCTTCGAATCTCCCAATAAATAGCGGTCAAACCTTGAAGGTGTTAAGAGAGAACGTTGATAACTAGCTAAGGCGTTTTGAATGCTGCTAGCTTGTAGGCCTTCTTGTGGATAAGCGGTATTAAACTCAGCGACTAAGCTGGCATCAGTCGACAAGAGTTTTAACAAATCTTCCCAGTTCATATCTAGCTCACGGGCATCATGCACCACTTTATCAACTTGATCCTCCAAGCTGTCCGAACGCCCATCCCAAAACTGTCTAAAATTTAGGCCACTATTGAAAATGGTGGGTGCATTAATCACTCCCATTTGTTGGCGAACGCCTATTGAATTTTTACGTCCATCAGCTCCACCTTTACTTAAGCTGTGACAAGAAACACAAGCAGTACTGTTGTCTCTAGAAAAGCGCGTATCATGAAATAAGCGCTCGCCTAGCTTGATTTTATTTGGATCGAGTTGCAAGGATTCAAGCGTCGGTAACGGGCTGAGAGGTTCACCAACCAGTGGTTCAGCTACCACCGTCAGCGACATGGGGCTAAGAATAAACGCAGTCAAGAGTAAACGAGCAGAGAAGATAGGCAGACACAGCCTTACCCCACTACCGATGGGTAAAGTAAACATCCTTAAGATCCTTCTTATGTAAAATCTTCCTAAATAGCGAGTATTTATTTTTGTTTTAACTTATAAAAGTATAGTGCGCAGTTATAGATTTATTGGGGAATAATCAGTCAAAAACAAACAATCACTGTTCGCTGGCTTTTGAACTAGGCACTATAAGAGTAGCTGGAAGCACTCAGTGTTAAAGTATCTTTAAATAGGAAGGAATCTAGCATTTTAAGGCTTACAAGAAATCTTCAAAGAACCATGCTGCAAACTCATGGCGACTGCTTAAACCCGATTTACGATAAATGGCGGTGGCCTGTTGGCGTACTGTCTTTTCTTTGGTATTACGCACATTCGCAATCTCGTCAAAGCTCAATCCCTTGAGTAATAAGGAGGCAACCTCTTTTTCACTCGGTGTCAGTTGCCAAGTCTCAAACTGTTTTTGAATAACCTGCGCATATTCTTTCCCAGCCGTACTCATCTGTTTGTGTGCCTGCGAAAGATTGTCCTTAGTCTCTAACAACTGTGCTTTGACTGCTTCTAATTCACGCTGACGTTTTATAAAAGCTTGCAGCAAATAAGCAATCCCGCCAACAGACATCAGCACAACGAGAACCTCAATGGTTAAATGCCAAGCTTCAGTACCTTCTAAGTAATCACTTATTAAATCGCTAGTAGTCAACACAGTGATCAAGACTAATAAACTAACAAAAAATATTTCCTGACTTCGGAATTTCAACATGTTTATGCATCCAGCCCTGTTATTAGACATTTGTCTCATTGCATTATAGTAAATTTGGGAATAAATTCCCACAAATGAATACCAACGTGCATCAGATCGTTCTGCATATCTTGCGTCCCTTGATACGCATTTTGCATCGCAAAGGCTTGGCCTTTGGCGAGTTCAGTTTGTTAGCACGCAAAGTTTATGTAGAGATGGCGGAAGAAGCTCTCACCCAAGCGGAAGAGAAGCCGACCAGTTCCCGAATTGCGATCAGCACGGGTTTAACTCGTAAAGAAGTCGCGCAACTACGTCAACATACGGCTGAAACCTTGGTGGATGTGACGCGCTATAACCGCAGCGTGCGCGTGATTGGTGGCTGGATTAATGATCCAGACTTTAATACGCCAACCGGACAACCAGCGACTTTAGCTTTGCAAGGGCCTTTGCCAAGTTTTGAAGCTTTAGTTGGGCGCTATAGTGGCGATATGCCTTGTCGCGCGATGTTGCGTGAACTCTTACAAACCGGTGTTGTAAGTCAAGCTAGAGGCGATAGCGTAAAGCTGATCACGGATGCCTATATCCCGCAAGGCAGTGAAACCGAGAAGCTGTCGATTTTAGCCACTGATGTGGCACTACTGGTGAATACGATTAACCACAATCTGTTATGTGCAGCAGAAGATCGGCGTTTTCAGCGTAAGGTGAGCTATGACAATTTACCTGCAGAAGCTTTACCACAGTTCAAACGCATGGTGGACGAGGATGCCATGACCTTACTCCTCAAACTGAATGCTTGGCTCGCGCAACAAGATCGTGATCATAACCCTGAAGCTAACGGTAGTGGACGTATGCGCGCAGGACTAGGTATTTATTATTTCGAGGAGCCTGTGCAACCCTCCTCAGCTCAACAGGATAAGCCCGATGAAGTTTAAACATCTTATCTCGATCAGCGTTTTAGCCAGCAGCCTGTTCTTAGGCGCTTGTGTGGAGACGCAATTAGCTGAGGGAGGCATTGGTGGCACAGGCATTTCAGTCGGTCCCATTACGGGCTTTGGCAGCATTATCCAAAATGGTGTGCGCTACAATGTGAGCCAAGCACGCTTTATGCGTGATGGAGTCAACGTTCCTGATCAAAGCCAATATCGTGTCGGCGAAATTGTCAAAATCCAAGGTACTATCAATGCTGATGGCGTCACGGGTAAAGCCTCTCAAGTCGATTATGGCAGCCTTTTACAAGGGCAAATCACAGCGCTAGGAGCGGATGGTAAAAGCTTATATGTACTTAATCAGTTAGTGCGCACTGATAGTCTCACTGTATTACATGAGGTCAAACTGTTTAGTGATTTAGCCGTCGGTAATATCGTACAAATCTCGGGTGCACGCGATGCCCAAGCTATAATTCGTGCGAATAGCCTAACCCTGCAACAAGACAGTTTTATTCCTGGCAACTCGCTACAGTTAATTGAAGGGCGTATTACTCAAGTCGATGTTCGCACTCAAACTTTCATAGTGAATGGTTTGAGGATTGATTACAGTCGAGTGGTGCGGGGCACTTTGCCTGCAATCAATCAATATGTGCGTGTCACCAGCAAAGAGAGTTTGCAAAATAGTCTGCTGATTGCTAGTGATTACCGCTTAGCTCAAGAGTTTGTAGAATTTACAGTGGGTGAAGAAGCCGAGTTAGAAGGCTTAGTCACCGCTTTCATTAGCTCAAACCGGTTTGCCATTAATGGGCAATTAGTAGTAACCACCTCTGCTACTAAATTTGAAAATAGTACTGCTGCGGATATTAAGCTAAATGCTGTCGTTGAAGCCGAAGGTCAAATCAATAATCAAGGTGAACTCGTAGCAGAAGAAATTTCAGTGCGGCAAGCTAGCAGTGGGCAGACACGCGAATTAGAAGGCAAAGTTATGTCTATTGACGCCTCAACCCAGACTTTGACGCTACTCGGCAATACCTTGCTAGTAGATGCCTCCACAATAATTTTGCAGAAAGCTAATGATCAAGAAACCAGCATTCGCTTTACCGCTTTGCATGTGAATGATCATCTGGAAATTAAAGCACGCCAACTGACAGATGGTCGCCTGCTTGCACTACGGATTGAACGTGATCTTGAAGATCTTAGTTCACCTGATATTGAAGTAAAAGGACTGGCCACCGCGATTAACCAGTCTCAAGGCAGTTTAGAAATTTTAGGCCTAACCGTAATGAGCGATGCCAGCACTGAGTTTAAATTCAATTCAGATACTGTGAGCCAAGCTGCCTTTTTTGCACGCCTTGTGGAAGGTCAAAGTGTAGTAAAAGCGGAGGGTACACAGTTAACTAATCAAGTTTTAAAAGCTGACTCTTTAGAACTCGAAACCGAAGATGACTAAAGCGTGAGTAAAAAGCCCAGCACTGGTATTGCTGGGCTAGCCAACCTGCCCTTAGGGGCAAGCATGTAAAAAAAGGAGTGTTTAATGAAACACAAGCAATGGTCTTATCTAGGCGCTTTGGCCGTGTTCGTCAGCCAGAGCTTTCTACTCACTGCAAATGCAGCCGATTATACGGGCGGCCAATTAAGCAATACAAACATCACTGCTGCGGGCGTGGTTGTTCCCGATGGAGCACGTTTACTTGCCTCACAGTGCTTCCAATGTCATGGCACTAACGGCAAATCCACAACTGGTATCGATAGTCTCGCGGGTGAAAGCCAGAATGAAATCATCAGTGAGATGCGCGAAATGAAAGCGAAAACTAAAGTCGACCTGATGCACTACCAAGCGAAAGCTTACACCGATGCACAGATTCAACTTATCGCAGCCTATTTCGCCAGCGTGAGCCGTGGCAATAGCAGCAATAATAACCACGACGATTAAGCCCAACCCTAAGCGCATTAAGAGGTCATGATTATGAATGATATTTCTCGCCGTCAGTTTTTGAAAACTTTAGGCTTAAGTTTAGGTGCTGCGGCTTTACCTATCAGTTTTGCCAAAGCTGCAGTGCGCCCACGAGTCATTGTAGTGGGTGGCGGGTTTGCTGGGGCAACTACTGCAAAGTACTTACGCCTTTGGTCGAATAATACTGTTGATGTAACTCTAGTAGAACCGAATGCTGTCTACTACTCACCCATCCTTAGCAATTTGATCTTAAATGGTCAGAAACAACTCAATCAACTTGGGTTTAAATACGATACCTTAGCGCAAAAATATGGAATCACGGTGACGCGAAGTACAGTCAGCTCGATTAATAGCGCAAGCCGTACTGTTAATCTAGCTAATGGCAAAACACTAGGTTACGAACGTTTGATTCTCGCCCCCGGTATTCAATTCAAAGCGATTAATGGCCTAGATAGCAATACAATCCTACATGCTTGGCAATCAGGCGATCAAGTACAACGCCTGCGCCAGCAAATCCAAATGATACCCAGCAGTGGGACTTATGTCTTAAGCATTCCCAAAGCGCCTTATCGCTGCCCACCAGGACCTTATGAACGGGCTTGCGTCGTCGCTGATTATCTCAAACGCAATAAACCCGGCGCTAAAGTGGTGGTGCTCGATAGCAATCCCGATATTACCGTGGAGCGCGATACCTTCAATGCAGCGTTCACTCGGACTTATGCTGGTATTGTTGAATATGTGCCGAATACCATTTTGCAATCCGTCGACTCTGCGAAGAAAGTAGCGGTCACTAGTTTTGGTGATTATCGAGCGGATGTACTCAATGTCATTCCTCCCCATCAAGCGGGCAGTATTGTGCTTAAAAGTGGATTAGGGAATAGCAGTAGCGGCGATTGGGCGAATGTAAATCCTTTAAGTTATGAATCCACTGCGATTCAAGGCATCCATATTATTGGCGACTCACAAGGAACTGGACAGCCGAAAGCCGGTCATATAGCTAATGCGGAAGCTAAAGTGTGTGCTGATGCTGTGTTGCGCTTGTTATCGGGTAGCCAGCCTTTTGCCGCACCAATGACTAATTCAGCCTGCTATAGCCCGATTAGTTCGACAACTGCTTCTTGGTTAACAGCGGCTTTTGCTTATGATCCAGCTAGCCAAACCATGCAATTAGTACCCGCATCCTATGGTGCTTCTAGTGGTGCGAGCACCTCAAATTATAAGAAAATGTTTGAGTGGGCCAATAGTCTATTTGGTGATACCTTCGCCTAAAATAAGTTCCTGATCCACAAAAACTTCGGCAGCGGCCACCCCGCTGCCAACTTTTTAAAGGTTAAAATTTCAGTCAAATTTCAGTCTAAATTGGTGTGCCGAGTAGTTGGATACTCCAAAATACTAGAAAACCCGCAAATAAGACCAAGGTTGCAATCGGTTTTTCCTCTACTTCATGAGCTTCAATCAGTAACTCTTCTGTCACTAGGTATAATAAAGCCGCTGCACTAAAGGCTAAAGCCGCTGCAATCATATCATGCGAAGCCCCTGCTAAGAGCCAACGCCCCAACACGGCAAACATCAAAACCGTGACACCTAAGGCAGTCGATAGAGCTATAATCCGCCAGCCCTTAGTATTTTCAGCCGTCAGTGATAAGCCTAAGAATAATAGCTCGACAGATAAACCCAAGGCTAGAATCAAACCCGTTTGCCCGCCTGCAGCAAAACCAGCACCGATAATAAAACCATCGACCGCAATGTCTACAAAGGTTGCTATCACTAAGCCATGCGATAAGTTACCACTGGCTGCATCAACTCCTGCTTCTAACTGCATCGCCCATAGTTTCATGACATACATAAATAAACTACCCAAAGCAAAGGCGATGATAATCACTACACCCGAAGCATGTTCGCCTTGAATATCGGGTAACACCTCGACGGCTAGAGCTGCAAGTACAACCCCCGCTGCGAAGTGTTGGATCAAGCTCCGCGTTTGGTGACTTGGATGCCAGACCATCGCTAACACACCGCCCATTACAGCTACTAAGGCAGGAATTAGCATAATTAAATAGCTTTGATTAAGTAGCAGCCAAGCTTCTAAAGATATACGGTCTAGCATACATCGCTCACTTTATGAGAAACCTCAACTTGCTTAAACATCAGTTTTGTTATGAATGGTTTTGTTGCCTGTCACCATCGCACGCGCTAAATTCTCTTTGTGTAAACGACTGCTGACGATCACACCTAAAATATGCGCAATCACTAAAAACAAAGTAAAATTAGAAAAGAATTCATGGATTTCTTTCCAAATACTTTCATTTTCATCACCCTCACCTGCTTCATTTTCAGCTTGCTCACCACCTATTTTACGCGCTTCAGCTACTGCAATTAAACTCGGCAGTGCTAACTCCACTTTAGCTAAAGGGCCTTCTTGATGTTCATCCGCTAATACTTTTAAGCCAGTCACAGTAGTTGCTAATAAACAAGCTAATAAAGCAGCTACCATCCAACCACCCGCTGGATTATGACCTAAATAATGTTTTGGGTGAGTTGTTAGCAAAGACTTTAAATATTCAATCACCGCTTTCGGTGCATACATAAAATCGCTAAAGCGTGCGTATTTACTCCCAACAAAGCCCCAAATAATACGAACAACCACTAAACCTAAAATCAGATAGCCGCTAATTTCGTGTACATCACCCCAATCATCCCATTCGTCTCCAGTTAGATAAGAAGTAGCGAAAGCGAGCACCAAGCTCCAATGAAAAATTCTGACTAAAGGATCCCAGACTTTAACTTGAGTGATTGCTGGTTTAGTATCCATACATTACACCTAATTTTAACTAATAAAGATTTTGATAAAGAGTACTGAAACTAGCCCTAAAGTGCATCCGACAAACCTCTCACCCACGCCCCAGAAAACAAACACTTAGCCTGCAAATTGCCCTGAATCAGGCATTCGCCTAATTGCCTGAAAGCACTCGTTTGCCTAAAAGACTGTTTAGTAAGCTCCTGCCATCTCAGGAGTGTAGTGGAGTTTTGAGTGATGAGCAGTTATAACAAGGTCACAAACCCTTTGAGTTTTGAGCCAAACCCCAGTTGGTTGCAACGACTCAACGCCTTAGACTGGCTATGGGCTTTAGCGATTATCAGTGGCGTAGGTGTCTGGCTATATAAACAGCCAATGGATCACTTTGAATTAGCAATTTTATTGGGTACTAGCCCTGCCTTAATTGGCTTAGGTTGGTTTTGGAAATCAATTCGCGTCTATTCTTTAGTCGTTATTACTTTAAGCCTAGTTGCCTTGTTTTTATATAGTGGCCAACGTGAATTAGCTGAAACTAATTTTTTCTTAAAATACTTGCTCTCTAGCCAGTCCGCGATTATGTGGATGAGTACCTTATTTGTGATGGCGACACTAACTTATTTTTTAGGTTTGTTCACCAGTAATGAGATTACTTTAAAAACAGCCAGCTACTTAACTTGGGCAGCACTCATTATGGGCTTAACCGGTTTAATGGTGCGTTGGTATGAATCCTATTTAATTGACCCCAGCTTTGGGCATATTCCAGTCAGTAATTTATATGAAGTCTTTATTCTTTTTTGCATTTTAACAGGGCTGCTGTATTTATATTACGAGCAAGAATATCAGCAGCCTAGCCTAGGCGGTTTTGTTCTATTGGTGATTAGTGCAGCCGTTGGCTTTTTACTTTGGTATAGCTTTGAACGGGGCGCTCACAAAATTCTGCCTTTAGTACCTGCTTTACAAAGCTATTGGATGAAAATCCATGTACCTGCGAATTTCATTGGCTATGGCTCATTTGCCCTCGCCGCCATGGTAAGTATTGCCTACTTAATCAAACAAGCAGCTAGCCCGCACGGATCTGACAACTTCTTCGCTCGCGCTCTGCCTTCCTTAGATTTAATGGACGAACTGACTTATAAAGCCATTGCTTTAGGTTTTGCGTTTTTCACCGTTGCAACCATTTTAGGGGCGATGTGGGCAGCGGAAGCTTGGGGGGGGTATTGGTCATGGGATCCAAAAGAAACTTGGGCACTGATTGTCTGGCTCAATTATGCCGCTTGGTTGCACTTTCGTTTCTCCAAAGGCTGGCGCGGAACAGCGATGGCGTGGTGGGCAATCTTAGGGCTATTTATTACCCTATTCGCGTTTTTGGGCGTGAATATGTTTTTGTCGGGTCTGCATTCTTATGGGCAGCTTTAAAAAATAAACTGATCTGAACATTAAGCAAAATTTTTAGATCAAGATTTATTTACAGAGCCTTTAAGCGAGCATCTACCTCAGCAATGATAGGTTCTAAACGTAACTGCTCTTCAACTCGTGTTTCCGCATCATATTGCTGCTGAAGCAAACGCAATTTTCGCTCCAAAAAAGCCCTGCGTGAATCTGTATGAGTAGTGGATACTGGACTGGATATAGGCATAGGTAAAACTGTCGGTGTTTGCAAGGGTCGCGAAACAACAGCGATGGGGTCAATCGCTAATAAGCGTTTAAACCCCTCGTTGTATTCTGTAATCTCAGTAAAAGCAACTGGAATCACGAAGCGTAACCGTGGTGGCAGTGCTAAGTTTTTCTCGATTAAAATAGGGATGACCGGCCATTTACCAGTTTCTAAGCCGTAATGCATAGCAAATAAGTCCGTAATCGCATTCGTGTTTTCCTGTAAATAACTGGCTGAGAGAATGAGTAGTACTTTATGACTGGTGGTAATACCTCGCTCCAGCTCAGCAAGAAGAGCATGCCCTAGTTGAAACTCTTTGGCAGTTAAACATTGACGCCCTTCCGCTTGTAGTCTGGGTAGAAATATATTCTCTACCCAAACTTCATCCGCTTTAGAATAAGAGATAAAAAAATCATAGCTTGGGTTATTCATGTTGAACCTCAGGTGCTGATGAGACTGCAGGCAGTAAGGCCTTAAGTTTAGGATGCTCACAGTGCTCTGGCTGCATATAAGAACCGTCTGGATTTAGACAATATTCTTTGAGCCAGCCCGGTAACTGCTCATTATAGGCTTGGATATTTTGTTTTAAGGTTTCTGAGCGCCATTGTAGTTGTGCTTGTGTCCAATCTACCCGTGGAAAAATAGAAGCTTGGGAAGGATGTTCAGCTTTATCATCGAATGGTTTGAGTTGCTTTAGCTCCGCTAGATATTGATTTAACTCTGCCAATTCTGGATCTTGCCCAACCGCTTCAATATTCAATAAACCTAGATCAATGGCACGGAAAATCGCATTATGTCTAATAGAGTCTTTAGTAACTAACCACTGCTGCTCTAAATCTTTAATATCCCTGACCTTTAGCTTCATACTGCTCGCCATCCCCATTGCGGCCGCCTCGCGTACATCAAATAAATTGTGCATCAGCAGCTTTTTGCCCTCATTTGGCTCGCGCTTAGACAAGTCAAAGGCGCATTGGAAAACCTGCCACGAGCGATAAGCCTCAGCCGTGTTAGGGGGAACTAACTCAAAAGTATCAACCACTTTGAGCAAATCCGCCTCACGTTGAGCACGCCATTCTGTCATTTTGACCTCTGCATCAGCAATGCAGGCTTTTAATTCGTCATTGGTCATGGCATTGAAGCGTTTGGCGGATTCGCTGAGTGGTGGCTCGACTTGAGTTTTTCTATAGGCTTGCCATTCTTTTTCAGTTTCTTTTCGTAAGATAGGATCAGTTAGGGACAAAGCTTGTTGGAGTAAACTTTGCTGCTCTGGACTTAAGTTATTTGCCTCTTGTAAAGCAAAAACTGCAGCTATTGCTGCCCTTTGAATATGTGCATGACCATTTTTCAATAATCTTAACAACACAGCTAAACATAAATCTGGATTAAAATATCTAAACTTATCAGCAACTTTTACAACTTCTTTAGCCTCATTAGTTATCATCAACTGGGTAACATGTGGAAGCAAAATAACTTGCTGATTGCCAAAAACCTTAGAATTATTTACTGAAGAAATAATTACTTCATTTCCATATGTTTTATTAATATAACTGATCATATCTGGATAGAAAAAAATAGGATCGAAACTAGCTATGCTTTCCGTAAATCTTGGAATAAATATCGCATTTGGTCGATCTTCAGGGATTGCTTGAATAGCTAATGAAATTACTTTATATACATGTAACTCTCTCAAAATATTAACTGACTCTAAAGAAGTACGAACATCCTCATTATCACTGACTTTCAGAATAAAACTAATCAAAGGAAAATTTTCTGATAAAATCAAAGCTTTTTTCAGTAAAAATATCTTAGAATAATTTTCAGTAAAATAACTTTCATTTTTATTCTTAAAATGATTAATTAAAATATCTGCAGAAAGCCTTACGTTCATAGCATCTAGGGCTATAGTAGATGCTAAACGTACATCAGGATCAGTATCATTTAGTAACTTTAATAACTTATCCTTTGCATTATCAATTTTAAGCTCTCCTAAAGTTCGTATAGATAAAACTCTCAGCTTTTTAGACGTATCATATAGGTAACTTTCTAATATTGAAGCTACTAGCTCTGGCTTCAACTGCTTAAGACTTTCCTCTATTAAAGGAGTTGCTGGTTTCTTTTCTATCAAACTCATGAACTCTGGTATAGCATCTACTACATTAAGAATAACTAGACTATTAACCACAGCTAAGCGAAAGTCTGAAATATCGGCATGATTAAACTCACTTCGCAAGCGCATTAAATCAGGTATGGCCTCGTAAGCTTTCATTCTAGCTAACAAACCAGCCACTTCTATGCGTGCATCTATAAATGCATCACGATTATTTAATAAATCGATCAACCCTAATACTATTGATTTACTATTAAACTTCTCAATTGCATTAGCTGCTGAACTCCTAGTATAAGCATCTCTACTACTCAACATTAACATTAGGTAAGGTAGACCTTTTTCTACCTTAAGATCGGCTAATAGATCGGTAACTCTCTGAGAGAGAATATCATTATTTTCTTTAAGCAATTTAATTAATTGAGGAACAGCTTGTTCCTTTTGTAATTCTACAATTACATTAATAGCAGCGATTTTTAATTCAATATCAAAACTTTGATCTTGTAATATACTAATTAATACGGGTATAGCCGACTTAACCTTAAAAAAACCTAAAGCATCAATCGCCCGAATCATACTAGTATCATTAAACTGATCCTTTGTTAATTCGATTAAAGAGTCTACGGCATCTTCCGCCTGTAAACCAATTAAAGCATCTACTGTTGATAAGCGAATATTGGCTGACTCACTTTTAAGCTGGTTGATTAATTCATAAAGAAAATTACTTTTTTGCGTTATCCCGATCAGCTCAATAGCTGACTGAATCAACTCATTATTATCTGTATTTTCTTTCAAAATACGCTTTAAATAATTAGTAATAATATCATCTTTAGACACCATACTCAAACTACTCATATAGTTTGTATAAACACCCCACTCCAGCCAAGCATCAACAACTTTTTTATTCATCACTTGTAAAGAAAATTGATACTGCCAAAATTCTTTAGCCCCATTTGAAATCCTCTCTAAATCAGCTACTTGCTCTAATCCTTCACGACTTAGAACAATTCCTAAACCTATTTTATTCATCGCAGAATTTTCATAAATTAGTTTTTGCAAATTTCCACTTGGTGTATCTCTTAGGAGGTCATAAATCAGATGCGCTGCTTCAGGCGTATTGATATGAGCAACATGACGGATAGCTTCTTCAGCTTTATTAGAATTAGGATTTATTAAATTTTTAGCTAAAGGTAAAGCTGCTTTACCATTTTTAGCTTGGTAAATACCATATTTTGCATAAGAGTGAATACGTCGCTCAATAGGTTGCTGATCAATTAATTCAATTAATAATTGTTTATATTTATCAATACCTTTCTTCTGAAAACGCTTATCTGGTTCTAAATCGTTGCGGGTGAAATCAGTCTCAGCGATATACTGGCGTTGATGAAAGAAATCAAATAACCAATGACCATTAGGACTCGTCCCCTGCCATAACTCAATTCGATCTGAAATACTTTCTTTACCTAGGCGAAAATGATACGAATAACGATTGATTGCAAAATCACTAGCACTCACGATTAATAAAGTAGTGACGATCCCACTAGTGAGCCATTTCATAGCGCGCCGAAAACGCATATGATCTTTCCAAGCCTTATTCCAAGCCTCTAAGCTACGCGAAAATAAATCATGGTAAAGCTCGAACCAAATTTCCTCACCCCGTTGCTGGCGGCGTAATACTCTGACAGCTTCTAATTTATCCAAAACCTTAGCCAAGTCTTGTTCTGGCACTCGCCCAATCTCCGCTAAAGCTTTGGCGGTATAAGCAATCTTAACGCCTCGTTGTCCAACTAAATGATCAAACGCTTTAGAAGCTAATTGCTTTTCAGCATGAGAAAAGCTTGCCAAAATATCTTGAATATAATTTTTAATTATCCCCTGGGCCCGCCCTGCTTTTTCATAACTGGCTAAACGAATAGTTTTTTCAGGATCGTTTTTATTTAACTCCCACAGTTGAGCACAAACGATTTGTAAATAGGGAGGTTCAGCGGTCATACGAATCTCAGCAAGTGCATGCTGTGTCCGATAGTCATACTCGCGGTTTAATAAATCGGCTAACAGCCACTCTAGTAAGCGAGGCTCATACTGATAACCCAACTGCTCTACCGGAGCCTTAATAGCGGCTAAGGTATTTTCACGACTCAGTTTTTCTAAGCGATAGAAGTTTTCAAATAATAAAGTGGGGAGTTTATTTTTAAAGGCATTCAGTTCTAATGCAAAATCTTCACGCATCGAGAACACTAAGCTCACGGCTAAGCCTTTATCTGCGAGCACTGCTACCAGTTGATCAATAAACTCATTAAAACTACTGGTGGCTCGTTGATAGCGAAAAAACTCTTCAAACTGATCGAGAATTAATACCAAAGGAGGACGCACAAACACACCAGCTAAATTTAGTAATCCATGTAAATCTTCTTCAGCTAGTTCTAAGTCTTGAGGGAAAGCTTCTTTGGTTTGTAAGGCCTTTAATACAGCAGTCTTCACGGTTTGCACAGGCTCACTCACCCAATCGCTGTGATAGACCACTACTAAATTCTCACCCAAACTTGATTTTAAGCGAGGTATCACCGCCGCTTGGAGTAAAGAACTCTTGCCTACTCCGCTGGCCGCAAATAATAAAGTAAAACGATTCGTCAGAACCTTATCGATTAAAATGGCTGCATCCGTTTCTCGCCCAAAAAAATTATCTTTTTCAGTTTCTCGATAAGGGCGTAAACCGGGATAGGGTTCAACAGGAGTGTGCCTACTCATATCGTTTCACTCTCTAAATACTGATCTAGCTCCTCTAACTCTAGTGGATAAGCCTTGACCTTGCGTGATTCCCAATAAGCAGCTTCGAGTGGATTAAGCTTACTGGTTAAGACATAACACGGCTCATCCGAAATTCTGCGTTCTAAGAGCGCACTGACTAATAAACGCTCTTCCCAATAGAGCGGCCGATAAGCGACAAACAACAAAGCACGATGGCGTAAATGCCGCGCTAAATAACTTGGAATAATCCGCTCGGCGTAACGGGCAAAATTCAGGTAATTACTTTCCGTGAGGGTCAACGCATCACGCCGCAATAAATCATAATCACTACTCTCAGCACTACAAGTACCACGAATTTTATAAATCAGTGAGTAGCCCTGCCCTAATAAGTCTAGCTTCGATAACTGCTCTTCAGGGCAATACAAGGGTAAATGGGGATTGTAATCAGAGGCTTTGAGTAAGACATGTCCAATATCGTATTCATGGCTACGCACCACCATTGAGGATAATTCAACAAAGCGTTTACCCGCTTGCGAAAAAGCAGCCTCTAAATGCCCATCATAAGCCGATGAAATTAAAATCAGCGGCTGAGTCGTTTTTGCGAGCGCTGCATAGAGCGCCATCGGTGATTGGTAGGCGTCTAGTACCGTTTGCAACTGCTTAAGTAAAGCTGAAGTACCATAATCGACTTTTAATTGATAATACTCAGCAATGGTTGAGAGTGTGCCATTAAAATCTTTATAACCAATTTGCTCAGCTAAATAGTCGACTGTATCCGTTTGATTATCGTGTTCACTGATGTCTGAGCCTAAAAATAAAGCAATTTCGCCACGTTTAATGCGCTCTGCCAAGCGCTTCAAATCAATCGGATGGTTAGAGCTAGCGCTTATTTGCTGTTGCTCAGCTTCCCACCAAAGCAGAAAGCCCTCCACATCGGGAGTCTCATTCAGCAAAAACACCTCTATTTGCTCACGTAATAACTGACTGAATGGATTATTAGCTGCTTGGCGTAAGATTTTAGACAGATTAACAAAATGCGGCCGAAGCGGAACAATCCGTGAAAGCTTGGTAATTAATAAGCTAATTTGGCTAGCTTCTATTTGGAACTGTTTTAGCTGCTCGACCTCTTGCGCGACTAGCTCTCTAGTAGAAGTATTTAAGTAGGTTTTAACTTGATCCCATACATCTAGCGCTTCAACATAGGAAGCATTACAGCGTAAACGATTAGTTTCTTGCTGACAGGCATGAAATAAAGCGGTTTGAGCGTCCTGAATAATCGGCTCTAAACGCAGCTTTTCTTCTGAGCGCGTTTCAAGATCATAGTCTTGTTGGTTCAACTTGATGCGCCTAATCAGCGGTTGCAGACGCTCAGCGGAAGCATTTAGCTCACCCATCGTTGTTACCCGAATTTATTGAAGGGGCTTGGCTTACCTTGTTATTTTTATAACAATTTTTGCTTAAACGCCAATTTTTAAATATTTCAAAACATTTACCTATCTTCTCTTCAGAATCCCTTAAGAATCCCCCTTCACAATTCACTTATTCAGCAATAACGGAAGGAAGATCATCATGCTTCAACTAAAAACACTGCTCACCAGCTTAAGCTGCGCTCTAATTTTAAGTGCTAATCTCGCTCAAGCCGAAACCCCACAAGACTTCTTAAATACTTATCAAACCGCAGCCAAAGCAGCCGATGCTCAGTTCCAAGGCTTCTCAGCTACACGCGGTGAGCAGTTTTTTAAAACGACTCATGGCAATGATTGGAGCTGTGCTTCTTGTCATACCAGTAATCCTGCAACAGTGGGTAAGCATGCATCGACTGGCAAAGCGATTGATCCACTTGCACCTTCAGCCAATCCCGAACGGTTCACCAGCACCCGCAAGGTAGATAAATGGTTTAAACGGAATTGCAATGATGTCTTAAGCCGCGAATGCACGGCTTTAGAAAAAGGCGACATTTTGACTTTTTTAATGGCGATTAAATAAGGACATTAACATGAAAACATGGATCAAGGGTTTAGCTGTGATAACCACCAGTTTATTCCTCATCGGTGCGGTGCAAGTGTGGGCGGATGAAGATGAAGAAAATGAAGCCTATGCAGGCCACAAACAGGATAAATATCTAGAAGTCCGTCGCCCCCATGAGGAGCATGAGGGCAAGATGCAAGGCTTACGCACCACTAATGCGACTTGGAAAGCCGAATGCAGTGCCTGCCACATGGCTTATCCACCCGGCTTATTACCTGCCTCCTCATGGCAAGCCATGATGGGGGGGTTAGATAAACATTTCGGTACGGATGCCAGCCTTGACGAAACAACCCTTAAAGAAATCTTGCCATTTTTAGAAGCCAATGCTGCGCCAGAACCAAGAAAACCGAGTGCTGAACCGACTTTACGCATCACCGAAACCGCGTGGTTTAAGCATGAGCATGATGAGATCTCGGCGCTGACTTGGAAAAATCCCAAGATTAAAAGTGCCTCTAATTGCACCGCCTGCCATATGCAAGCCGAACAAGGCAATTTTGATGAAGACACGGTGCGTATTCCCCGCTAAGGAGTTGATATGCAAGCACGTATCTAGTCTGGGATTGGCCGACACGGGTCTTTCATTGGTCGTTTGCGCTGAGCTTTGCAGGTGCTTATTTGACCGCAGAATCAGAGCGGTATCGAGATATCCATTTAGCGCTTGGCTATCTGTTTGCAGGCTTATTAGTCTTTCGGCTTATTTGGGGACTAATCGGTACCCGCTATGCACGCTTTAGCTCGTTTAGCTTTACACCGCGTACGGTACTGAGTTATCTGCAATCACTGTTAAAGCACCAAGTTCAACACTTTTTAGGGCATAATCCAATAGGAACCATCGCCATCTTTTTGCTCTTAGGGCTAGGCTTAATGATTAGCTTCACTGGCATCGCTTTAGATTGGGAATTCGGTTCAGTGGACTGGGAAGACCTCTTTGCTGAAACACATGAGTGGAGTGCTAACTTTATGTTGCTAGTCGTATTCATGCATATTGGCGGTGTCATCCTTAGTAGTTGGTTACATCATGAGAATCTAGCAAGGGCAATGCTCACTGGCTACAAACAAGGTGAAGCGGGTCATGCTATCCAAAAGAGCTTTTTCTGGTTAGCTATACTAATGCTTGCTGCTATCCTAGGATTTTTAGTTAGTTACTTAAGCTAAACATATGCGTATTTTGGTCGTAGAAGATGATGCGGTCTTGGGGGATGCCCTACAACAGGGGCTAACCCAAGCCGGTTATGCCGTTGATTGGGTACGTGATGGCTTGCAAGCACGGCATGCACTGACTGCTGAGCCTTATGCCGCTGTGGTCTTAGATTTAGGCTTGCCACGCTGTTCGGGTCTGGAGGTTTTAAAGGAACTGCGTCAGCGCCGTCAGCAACTGCCTGTATTAATTCTCACAGCACGCGATACCGTACAAGATCGGATTCAAGGCTTAGATGCGGGTGCTGATGATTACCTGATTAAGCCTTTTGACATGGACGAACTTAGCGCTCGCTTACGTGCTTTATTACGGCGTGCCCACGGCTTTACCCAGCCCTACTTACAAATCGGTGAAGTCCAACTAGATCCTGCTGCCCGTCAAGTTAGTTATCAAGGGCAAATGATTGAATTATCTGGGCGCGAATTTACCGTCTTACATACGTTAATGTTAGCAGCAGGCCGGGTGTTATCACGTGCTCAGATGGAAGAAAGCTTATACGCTTGGGGGCAAGAGGTGGAAAGCAATACAGTAGAAGTGCATATTCATCATTTACGCCGCAAACTTTATCCCGAATTGATTCAAACAGTGCGTGGTGTAGGCTATTTGCTACCGCGTCCTAAGACTAGTTCAAATGTCTCTTAAGCAGCGCTTACTCGTCTTAGTCTTAAGCACAGTGTGTTTGGTCTGGCTAGCAGCAGCAGCGTTCACTTATTGGGATGCTAAACAAGAATTGGAGCAAGTTTTAGATGCACATTTAGCCCAAGCCTCTACCTTACTGGTCGCACAAAGCACCGAAGAATTAGATGACTTAGAAGAAGAAAAAGCACCACTCCTCCACAAATACTCGCGCCGTGTTGCTTTTCAAATTTGGGAAGATGGCGATAAATTACTCTTCCATTCAGGGAACTCCCCCACCACTCCACTCGCAGGCTCACAAACTGGTTTTAGTGATATTACGATTGCAGGACAAAACTGGCGCGTATTCACTAGCCAAACTAAAGGTGAGCACGACCATCGGTTAATCATTCATGTTGCCGAACTCAAGGAAGTACGTGAGCAACTTGCGAATAGCATTATCGCCAATCTACTCACTCCCTTATGGTTCGCTTTGCCCTTGTTAGCTGTTCTATTATGGTGGGCGGTTGCAACTAGCCTAAAGCCTTTAGTCAAACTTACCCTCGCGATTGCACAGCGCAAACCCGACAATTTGAGCGCTATTCAATTACAAGCCCCCACTGAAGTGCACCCCTTAGTCGAGCGCTTGAATCAACTGTTTAGCAAAACCAAAGCCCTGATTGAAAACGAACGCCGTTTCACTGCAGATGCTGCGCATGAATTACGCACACCGCTGGCTGGTATCCAAGCACAAGTTCAAGTTGCTCAAGCCGCTTTATCAGCAGAAAATCGAGGACATGCTTTGGCGCAAGCATTGCAAGGCTGCCAACGTGCAAGCCATTTAATTGCCCAACTACTCACCCTAGCGCGTTTAGAAAGTAATTCAGTTACCTGCTTTGAAACTTGTGATTTGCAGGAGCTTGCTAAGCAACAAATCAGCGCATTAGCCCCTAGTGCTTTAGAACAAGGTGTTCAATTAGAACTGGCCGAAGGTCAGCCTGTCCTCATCCAAGGCTTAGCAACTTTGCTTGAAGTGCTGCTACGTAATCTTTTGGATAATGCCATTCGCTATACAGGCGCAGGTACTGAGGTTTTAGTAAGGGCTAGTTATACAGATCAGCAAGCTTGTCTTAGCGTAACGGATACGGGACCGGGCCTAGCACCCGATGACTTAGCCAAAATCACTGAACGCTTCTATCGACCTGCTGATACTACAGCAACTGGCAGCGGTTTAGGCTTATCAATTGTGCAGAGAATTGTAGAATTGCATGCAGGAAGCTTGCAAATTCAGCAAGGTCATTATGGGCGCGGCTTATGTGTGAATATTTATTTTCCTATTCAAACCTAAAGGCAAATCATCAGACTTGCCTTTAGAGCTTGTTAAGCTTTAAGCCAAATGCTTAATATTCAACTGATCATGAATATGATTGCGCTCTACTACTGTGATATTCAGGCCATCTGCTAAATCCTGCATGTATTTAACCTCCTGTGGATCATCTAAGGTCATTGCCAGCAATGACATAAGATAGACTTGCTTTTCCATACCTTGAGGAACGCTGTGAATAAGCCCTTTTAAATCCAGTGGTTTACGTAACTCGGTGGTGACGAAATCAATATCAGACTGCGGAGCGTCTTTTAAATACTCTTTGATTTTGGCTTGTTCATTGTCATCAATTACCCCATCTGCTTTAACGGCATTAATCATAGCGCGCAATAAGATTTCGGCATTTTTCTCATCATCAGGTGTGGTGTGCATAGGCTCATCGTTTAGAGCGGCTTTAAAGAATGAACCGACATCTTTTGCAGGCGAATTTTTAGTTTGCGGGCTATCACCTAGCATATTAAACAGATTGCTCAGAATACTCCCACCACCTGAGCTGCTATTGGCTGAGCTATTGTTTGCCTGTGCACTTTTACCCGCTAACATGCTGGTGAGTAGTGCACCAATCCCCCCAGCAATTGCGGTATTCCGTGTTGCACTACCGCCAAGTACTGCTCCTAACAAACCACCTAAAACGCCCCCACGACCACCTAATAATTTTTTTGAAGCTTGTGCCACAATCAAACCAAATGCGACTCTTCCTAAGGTTTTAACTAAACTCATTAATTTAACTCCAGTGTATTTTTTAAAGCGATTTAAATGCACACGAACTCGTTTTAATCCTAGCATGCAGCTTATGCAAGCTTAGCTCAAGATACCCTGATGATTAGGGCAGTCATTCTAAGTACACAAATCATCCTAAAAGGCTTGTTGTTTTTTAAGTGGCTTGCTAATAGTGATTGCTCTTACTTTCGCAAACCATTGAGAGGTGTTTGATGCTCAAACAAGTTTACACAGCGGCCACGCCACTCATGCCTGGATTTATTCAAGAAATTTTGAAAAATGCAGGCATTCCCTGCCAACAACGTAATTATTTTTTGAATGGTGCAATGGGTGAACTACCCTTTGTGGAAACTTGGCCTTCACTCTGGGTCGAAGCAGCGTATGAGCAACAAGCACTCGAATTAATTCAAGCGACTTTACAGCAGCCCAGCACTGGCTTCTGGACGTGTAGCGGATGCGGGGAAACTTTAGAAACTCAATTCCAGAACTGCTGGCAGTGCGGACAAGCTGCACCACCCAGCACGGCTATTGCCGATGGAAAGTAAGCACTAACACATCGCGCCAAGCCGCTTGGCTTTTATCTTCAGGCAGAATTGGCGTTACTCCATGATAAACCTTGTGGTCATTCACCAAGAGCAAATCCGTACTTGTACTCAAGGTGCATTGGCCAATGGCTTGCATTTGATTGTTATAAATATGGCTCACGCCACCCTGCACATTATGCCGATCTAGCAACATAATCAGAATATAATCGGCACCGTCTTTATGTACTCCTTCCGGGGTTGGTCGCCCCTCTTCTAAAGCAGAAGCTACAATCCGAAATTGATGCGCTTGAATCCTCCAGAGTTGGCTAGGGTTGGCACTAAATTGCTCCACTGACCATGCAATCAGAGTTTTAAATACTGGGTTAGAAACCGTGGTTGGCAGCCAAGCACGGAAATGCCGATTAAACCCACCATGCACAGCGTTGTGATAACTGCTTTGATAATGCGGCTCATGTGGGAGCTGCTTTAACTGGCCGTATTGCCAATGAAACACCGAATAACGGCGCAGGCGATAACGGCCACCATCACGTAGATAAGGATCGGGTAAGAGTTGATTCCAGCTTCGGCAAAAACGCTGATATGCATGCGCCATCTGCTGGCGCAATTGAGTTTGTAAGCGATTCTGAGAGTCCCCCACGGCTGCAATAAAACCGAGCTGATTAAGCTGTGCGTTCACGATCCTTCCATATAGTTTCGGTCAAGACTAGTAATTTACTCATCTTCTCAAAGCTTGCCCAGATCACTTAGGGGCTGTGGCGATTATCACCGCACGCACGGGCGCTGGATAGCCCTCGACAGTGCGCTTAACATTCTGTGAGTCAAGAAAATCTTTTAACGACTCAAAGCGCATCCAAGCTGTTGAACGCTGCTCATCAGTTGTAGTTGGAGTGACATCGACCGTGCGAATCTCCTCAAAACCTAAGCGTCTAAGCCATAACTCCAGCATCGCCACTGAAGGAATAAACCAGACATTACGCATTTTCCCATAGCGATCCTCGGGCATGAGTACCGTGCGCTCATCCCCTTCAATAATCAAAGTCTCTAACACTAATTCGCCACCCGCACGCAGGGTATTTTTCAATTCTTGCAAATGATCTAAAGGTGAACGCCGATGATAGAGTACTCCCATCGATAAAACCGTATCAAAGCCTTTGCCTTGGAAATCCGGCAAATCTTCGCTTTTTAACGGCAGGAAATGCACAGGCTGCCGCCCTGTATAGTGTTTGATGACTTGAAATTGCATTAGGAAAAACAGGCTTGGATCAATCCCAATCACCTGCTGAGCGCCCGCACCCAGCATACGCCAAAGATGGTAACCACTCCCACAACCGACATCTAAGACTAAACGTCCTTGCAAGGATGATAAATGCGGGGCAACGCGCTCCCATTTCCAATCTGAACGCCATTCTGTATCAATCTGAATCCCAAAAACTTCAAACGGGCCTTTGCGCCAAGGAATAAAAACTTCCAAAGCCGCCCGTAAAGCAGCCGCTTGCTCGGCCTTTAGCTCATTTCCTTGCCCAATTCTTACTGTGCCTTGGTTAAAATCAAGGCTACTAGCAATTAGTTGGGGTAATTGCTCTAAAGTCTCTAACCAAAGCTCACGTTTACCATGTGGCGCTTCATAAACTGCCGCTTGTACTTGTTGCGGTAAACTGCTTAGCCAAGGTGCTAAATGAGTAGCTGCTATATCTTTATAAGCCTCTGCAAAACGTGCATCGAGTACAGCACTCATGTTTTCACCGCTAACAGAGATACGAATACAAAGTTTTGGAACCAGACTGAACTTTCACCAAAACCCGCGCACTTTAAACGCTCTTGATGCATTTCAATAGTGTCAGGTAGTAGTACATTTTCTAAAGCCGAACGCTTTTGGCTAATTTCTAACTCCGAATAACCATTCGCCCGTTTGAACTCCATATACAGCTCAGTCATGAGGGCTTGCTGCTGGGCATCGGCAAATTTAATTTTTTCAGACACAACTAACACGCCGCCCGGCAACAAGGCTTCATAAATACGCTGCATCAATGCTTGGCGCTGCGCTGGCTCAATAAATTGCAGGGTGAAATTTAAGGCAATCACCGAAGCGGATTGCATAGGTACTTGGCAAATGTCCGCACAAATCGTTTGGAAGCTACCTACAGGTAATTGCCGCTGCAAAAGCAGCTCACAGCGCTGAATCATTGCTTCAGAATTGTCTATGCAAATGTATTGCACTTGTGGCGCTCGCACCTGCAAAGCCATCGCTAAGGTCGAAGCGCCCAAGGAGCAACCTAGATCATAAATTGCACTGTTGGCTTGAGCATAGCGACGCGCTAACACCCCCAATTGGCTAATCACCGTTTCATAACCCGGCACTGAGCGGCGCACCATGTCGGGAAATACATCGGCGACCGCAGCCGTGAAGGCAAAATCCACCACCTGCTGAGGCTTTGCAAAAATCTGGTCACGAGGAGATTCAATCAGCATCACTAGCCTTGCTCACCCACCCAACGAAAATCAGCCGGTAATTTATCCAATTGCAAACTTTCACCGGTGCGTTGACCTGCATCGGGACCCATGAAATACAGATAAGGCCCAACCACTGCTTCAGGGCGCACATTGCTATCGGCATGCTCACCGGGGAAATTTAAAACCCTTAGACTAGTCCGCACGGGGCCTGTATGAATGCGGTTTACCCGAATAAAAGGCTTCGCATCATATTCTTGGGCTAAAATATCGCAAAAGGCATTCATCGCGGCTTTACTCACCCCAAAGCCACCGTAATAAGCACGGTCAGTGGTATCGGTGGAAAACACAATCGCTGCATCGGGTGACTGCTCTAATAAAGGTAAGCAGGCACGTACTAATAAGAAATTAGCGCTCAGATTGACTTGCAGCATTTTCGTCCATAACTCTAAATCATGCTGACGTATTGCCATAAAAGCGCCTAACCAAGCTGCATTCAGGAGTAAACCATCTAAGCGCCCTAGCTCCTGCTTAATCATCAAAGCCAGACTCGAATAAGCGTCACTCGTCGCTTCAGCTAAATCTAATTTACAGATCACCGGCTCAGGATAGCCAGCCTCCACGATCTCATCATAGACCGCCTCTAGCATCAATTCTTGCTTATCCACCAAAACAACCGTTGCACCCAGACGAGCGTACTGCATGGCTACCGCTTTACCAATACCCATCGCAGCGCCCGTGACGACAATCACACGCTCCCGTAACAACCCATTGGCGGGTAGATAATTGAGTAACTCGCTCTGCATGGAAACACTCCTGACCACTGGAAAAGCTGGGCATGATAACGCGAAATTTGTCTTGCTTACATGAAAAGGATCAAAAATAGGTGACAGCTTAAAAGCTTTGGTTAATCATGCTTGCATAGTCAACCTTAGCGGCTTTATGTCCGTTAACTCAATCATAAAATACACGGGCGATTGCATCCATGACCGAACCCATCCATACCCCTACTAGCTGGAGCGAGACTTTGCGCAATTTTTTAGATGCGCGCGTCCTGACCATGCTGTTTTTAGGTTTTTCTGCAGGCATTCCGATTTTACTGATTTTCTCGTCCTTATCCTTATGGCTCGGTGAAGCGGGTGTCGAGCGCAAAGCAGTGACTTTTTTTAGTTGGGCTGCTTTAGGTTATTCCTTCAAATTTGTCTGGGCTCCCCTGATTGACAAACTACCGCTGCCCTTTTTAACACGCGCTTTAGGCAAACGCCGTGCATGGCTCTTACTTTCACAAGGGTTGATTATCCTTGCTATTATCGCAATGGCCAGCATTGACCCCGCTTTGAGTAAAAACAACGTCACTTTGATGGCCTTTGCAGCGGTATTACTCGGATTTTCCTCAGCCACACAAGACATTGTAATCGATGCCTATCGGATTGAATCGGCTGAAACCCGCTTACAAGCTTTAATGTCCTCCACCTATATCGTCGGCTATCGCCTAGCGATGATTGTTGCTGGTGCGGGAGCTTTATATTTAGCCGCTTATTTTGGTTCGGAAAAAGATCATTATGTCTATACCGCTTGGCGGTGGACTTACTTCATTATGGCGGCGATCATGCTAATCGGCGTACTGACTACTTTCGTTATCCCTGAGCCACAACATAAAGAAAGTAAACTGCATTACACCACTAGAGATTACTTGCGCTTAGTGCTGGTGTTTGCTTGCACGGTCATAGCTTTTGTCCTGAGCTTTTTCTTTACCGCTGACTTATTTACTAGCCTAAAAGAGTTGCTCGACTACGGTGTCTTCACAGGTTTTATCCTAGAAACACTACGCTTTACTTTAGCAGTAGGAGTCGCTTTTCTAGTGGGCTATTTACTAGTCCGCGCAGGCTTAGTAGATCAAGCGATTGCGATTGAAACGTGGATAGCGCCAATTGCTGAATTTTTCAACCGCTATGGTGTTAAGACCGCCGCTTTCTTGTTGATCCTGATTGGTTTTTATCGAATAAGCGATATTGTGCTCGGTGCTGCTTCTAATGTGTTTTATCAAGACCAAAACTTCTCAAAAGAAGAAATCGCTACTGCCGTGAAAACGGTAGGCGTATTAGTCAGTGTTCTGGGTGGAGTCTTAGGTGGCCTGTTCGCAACACGCTTTGGTGTGATGAAAAGCTTACTCTGGGGTGCTATTTTAGCCGCTTTAACCAATTTGGTCTTCGTAGCCTTAGCCTTAACAGGACATAATCTGCCTATTTTTTATCTAGCGGTAATTGCGGATAATTTAGCAGCAGGCTTTGCCAGTGCAGCTTTCGTAGCTTTTTTGTCCGCCTTAACCAGCGTCTCTTTCACTGCCGTTCAATATGCGATTTTTAGCTCATTAATGTCACTGTTTCCCAAAGTGCTTGGCGGCTATTCCGGTACGATGGTGGATGCAATTGGTTATCCAAGCTTTTTTAGTTTTACGACTTTGATTGGCTTGCCAGTGATTGGCCTAGTCTTGATCGCAACCCGCTTTTTGGAATTAGACCAAAGTAAGCTAACTAAGCCGGTGTAGCAGCTAATCTCTTAGCCAAAAAGCTCGCGGAGGCAGGGCAAAGGCCGCTAAATTGCGCGGTTTGTTGGATAGACAGAGGTGCTACACTGGGCTCTGCTAGTTGGTAATTAAGGCTACGGAAAAAATTACTCGCAGTACTTGTTAATAAATACAAATCCTGCACGCCCTGCTGAACTGCCCATGTTTCTATAAAGCTGACTAACTTACGAGCTAACCCTAAGCTACGGTAATCCGGTAACACCGCTAAAGATCTTAACAAAGCCACAGAATCATAGGCTTCTAAGCCAATTACCGCGACTAGGCGATTAGCACGATGAATCCCGAAAAACTCTAAATGCTGGGCATAAATATCATCGCTAGGCAACTGGCATAAATCGAGTAGCCCTTCAAGTTCAAGATCCGCATCCAAAGGCTCAATATTCATAGTAGGCACTTGGTGTAAGGCGAGTTGACGAGTCTCTGTATCGAGTAAAGCTCGAATGGCAGCAAACAGTGGATTAGTTTGAGTATAGCGCTGCCCATACGCCAAGTTAAACGCATAATCAAATTCTGGTGGATTAGCTCCTTGATTATGCTGCAAGATAGTTTCTAATTTATCAAAGGCCTTTACCGATTGAGCTTCAGGTGTCTGAGCTTGGTTGTATTCATCCCACAACGCTAGAAACTCAGTTTGCAGTTCTCTAGGTAAAGACTGCATAAGAATGACTAAATCTGCTCGTTCCTGTTCTAATTTATCAATGTTTTGTTGATCAATAGCTGGAATATCTCCATGAATCGCCTCACCTAAATCATGTAGAAGTGCCATTTTTATAACTTTAAGTAGATCTAAACCCGGTAATTGATCCGCAAAACTCAAAATAAATAAGCATAAACGCCAAGTATGTTCGGCTGTGCTTTCTTGTTTACCGGTGCGTGTGTATGCGGTACGCAATACGTCTTTAAGACGTTCAGCTTCACGCAAAAAACTTAAACGAGTTTTTATGTCAATAATTTGCATTAGCGCACTCTCGCCAACATCAATAAACCTACAGATGAAAAGAGTAGCATCGGTAGCAAAGCAGATAATAAGGGGGGTAAGCCATAAACTAGTCCTGTCCGCCCAATAATTCGATCCAGTAGTAAGTAACTAATACCGATTAAAATACCAATAAAAATCCGCTGCCCTGCCCCTGCATTCCGCTGAAAACCAAACACTAAAGGGGCTGCGAGCACGAGCATGACTAAAGTTGATAAAGGCGTCGTAAAATGTTTCCAATACTCTAACTCAAAGCGATCGGTATTAAGAGCATTGTCGCGCTGGTGTTGAATAAATTGAGCCAACTCGCGAGCGGCGAGTTGCTCAGGTGTTACCGTGGCTAAACTTAAAATATTGGCAGGCAGTACATCTGGTAGATTTAGTTGCTCGTGCTGAGCTAAGTCCATACCTGTTTTAGTCAGACGCTTATCGATCACTTGTTTAAGCTGCCAGTCATTACCGCGTTTCTCGGCCGTTGTTGCTTTGAGAATACGGCTAATACCACCTGCCTGTTCATCAACTTCATACACAGCCAAGCCATCAACTTTGGTTTGCGACCAAACTTTATCAATATGAATTAATTGCTTACCATTTTTCAGCCAGACCCCTTCTTCGGAAACGGCCAGCTCTTGCTGCAACATGCGCAGTTTAAAACTCTCCGCATAGACTCCAGAACGTGGCACACCCCATTCACCCAGCGCGAACACGAATAAGCTTAGAACCAAGCCAAGTTTTAAAGTGGTCAATACGATTTGTAGAATTGAATAACCCGCTGCCCGCATCGCGGTAATTTCACTGTTCGCCGCTAAATTACCCAAACCCATGAGGCTACCGATCAAGGCTGCATAAGGGAAATTTTCATATAAAGTACGGGGCAGGCTATAGCTCACATATAATAGGGCTTGAAAAGCACCATAGCGTGTGCCAACTTTAGTATCACCTAGCTCCGCCAAAAAATCGAAGAGTGCAAATAATAAACTCAGTGACAGCCAAGTGACCAAAATGCTTAGCAGTACATTTTTCCAGAGATAACGTTCGAGCAGATTCATGCAGGCTTCCCATAGTATTTATGTAAAAGCCAAACCGCTAAGAGCACCATCAGAACATGTACCCACCACATACCCAGCCAAGCAGGCACTTCGCCACGCTCCATCATCCCACGTAACATCGCTAACACATTCGCATATAAACCATATAGCAGGATAGCCACTGCAATTTTGCTAAACCGCCCTTGTCGCGGTGCAGTATAGCTTAACGGAAAGGCGAGCAAAGCGAGTACGAGCGTAGATAAAACAATCGATAGCCGCCATTGTAGCTCCGCTTGATTCGCAGGCGAGGGAAGCGCTAGCAACTCTAAGGTAGGCACACTTTCAATACTCATTGAACGCACAAAAGATCTTAATGGGATGCGCACACCATGCTCTTTAAAACGCATAATCGACATACCGCCACGCTCAGGATCATTCTCATAACGATAGCCATCACGAATCTGCAAGAAGCGCTCGCCAGTCGCGGAATCGACAAATAAAATCGCTGACTGCGCCCAAACCAAAATCTCGTTCGCACCATCTTGTACGCGAATAAAAAAGCGCTCCATTACGGTACGTGAATCGTCAATCCCTTCCGCTAGCACTGTATAATTATTGGTTTTATTGCCAGCGGTCACGAATTGACCCGGTGGAATACCGGCTGCTTCGGGACGTTGATACATTTCCTTTTTCAAGGCTTGATTCTGAGTTTCGAGTATGGGGGAAAACACCAAAACAGCAACCGCCATTAACAAGGTCAGTGGAATCACAAAACTGAAAATAGCCCGATAAAACTCTTTTGGCCCCACGCCTGAAGCGCGTAAAGCGACCATTTCTGCATCACGATATAAGCGACTGAATGCGAGCATCATACCAATGAGCAAGGCCACCGGCACTAAGCGTAATAAATTTTTCAATGAACCAAACAGCAGCATATTGCCTAATAAATCCAGAGGCAGATCGCCACTACTGGCGCTGGCTAATAGGCGTACAAAGGTATTGCCGACGATGATCAGCGATAAAACTAAGAGTGTGGCAATGAAATTAAGCGCAATTTCTTTGAACAAATAGCGATTGAGTATCATCTGAGCATTTTTTAGGTATTGAGCTATGATTGTAGCAGCATTATGCTTCACTAGTCGTGCCTAGTTGTTGGGAAATCTTGGGCAATTTTGAGTGTTTCTTGCTCTAAACTCTGATCTTTATGCGCTAGCGATTGAATAGGGGGAAACGCTATTGCTATCATCACCGCCGTGGTGACTTCTGAATTAGACTTGCAAACAAGGCTTGGGTAATTTGCAATCTTATGGGCTGCTCACTGAGCTTCAAACTCCCATCAGGAATTATTGTATGGAGACTTTTTATGAATTTTCCGCTTGAGGGCAGGAATTCTTGTTTTATCAAAAACTGTTCCTTAATGCTGTTAAGTCTAACTACTTGGGCTTGGATCTCCGCTGCTCAAGCAGAAACACCTGCTGAAGCTGCTGCACAAGTGCAAGTTTGGAAGGCAGAAGCTACACGCTTAACTAAACAAGGCAAAACTGCCGAAGCTGCACAAGCACAAGCCTATGTGAAGCAATGGGAAGAGTTAGCCAAGGGAAGCGCCACCGCAAATCCCAGTCCTGTCACGGCTACTGTTGCAAATCCTGCAACAGCTACGACTGAACCTATTAATAACTCTGCTGGTGTTGATCTTGCCCAACAAGCTGCTTTGAAAGCTCAGCAAGAACGGTTAGCGGCTGAACAAGCTAAGCGTGATGAAGCCAAAGCCAAGGAAGATCGCCTGTCGAATGGCTTACAGGCTGCGATCACTCAAGGTGATTACAATCAAGCTAAGAGCTTTATTAATCAGGGTGCCAGGCCGACTCAGGAACTAGTACAAATGGCAATCGACGGTGGTTACACTGGAATTGCTTATTTATTGATGAAAAGTGGTGCACCTAATGATGCTGGCGTACTAGGTCGTGCTTTATTGAAAGCAGTGCAAATGCAAGATCGTGATCGAGTGAATAACTTGATCAAACTGGGTGCGAATGCTAACTATTCCGAAGGCGAAATCACACCCCTGTCGATCGCAGCCCGCAATGGGGATATTGGCTTAATTGGGATTTTATTGGCTGCCGGTGCACAACGTGATCCTAATGATTTAGGTCGCGTTATGTTTACCGCTGTCGAGCAAGGTGAACGTGAAAAAGTCGTGAACTTGCTGAAGATGGGTGCTAATCCTAATTATGCCAAAGACGGTGAATCCGCGCTTTCATTGGCCTTAACTCGCGGTGATTTTGGCATGGCTGGTGCTTTAATCGCAGGCGGTGCTGCCGCTGACGGGGGTGTTTTAGGTAAAGCACTGTTCCAAACTGTCGAACGGGGCGAAGCAGATAAAATTCCACAGTTAATTAAGCTAGGGGCTGATGTTAATTATTCTGCAAGTGGCATTACCCCTTTAACTATCGCGATTAACAACAACAACTTAGATATTGCCAATATTTTAGTGCGTTCTGGAGCCACTGACCCATCAGGCCGATTTGGTAAGAAAACCTTTGATGCCGCTTTGGATGGTGATCTAGCATGGATTGCTGTACTAGCCAAAGTCCCCAGCTATGCAAATTATCGCAATGGTCAAGGTGAAACACCTTTACATGCTGCAGCGTCTACTGGGCAAACCTCAGCCGTTACGACACTATTAGCAGCCGGTGTTGATCCTAACATTCTGACTGTCAAGAACTGGACACCTTTGCATCACGCTGCACGCTTCGGGCATAAGTTAGCCTTAATTAACTTATTGAAGGCGGGTGCTGATGTCTATGCAGTCAACTCGGATGGCAATGACGCAATGAAGCTGGCTAATTTAGCCTTACGTGATAGTAAAAACGAAATTGATAGTCATGGTTGTTTAGAGTATTTGAATCTATGGATTCAACATCATCCGCGAGCGCAGTAAGCGCTTAATCCTGCATGAGACAAGAGCGGATAAAGTCCGCTCTTTTTATTTAAACAACTTAATTCACTGACACCCAAGCACGCTCTTTAGGTTTATCCTCGTCACGAATCGTATAAGCATTCCGCCCTGCTGCCTCGAAATAAGTACGTGCCAGCATTTCCGCTAAAATCCCTGTGGTTAAAAATTGCAAAGCCGCAATCATTAATACCACGCCCACGAGTAGCAGTGGTCTGCCACCAATATCTGCACCAAAAATAAACTTTTCGATCGCCAGCCAAAATAGAATCAAGCTACTCATTAATCCTGAACCTAAGCCCATAACCCCAAAAAAATGCCCTGGCCTTGCACGATAACGCATGAAATACCACATGAACAGCAAGTCCAGAATGACCCGGAAGGTACGTGAAATTCCATATTTAGACTCCCCACTAAAACGCTCATTATGCTTCACCACACGTTCACCAATTCGCGAAGGTGGCACCGTAGTAGCTACCCATGCTGGAATGAAACGATGCATTTCTCCATATAAACGTACTTTCTTAATCACTGAGCCACGATAGACTTTTAAACTGCAGCCATAATCATGTAGGTAAACACCCGTTACTTTGCGGATGAGGCGATTCGCAATGCGGGACGGGATTTTGCGTAAGATCAGGGTATCTTTGCGATTTTTGCGCCAGCCGACTAATAAATCGAGTTTACGTGCCTGTAAATCAGCGATCATCGCCGGAATATCTGCAGGATCGTTTTGCAAATCACCATCTAAAGTTACCAGTAAACTACCTTGAGCTTGATCAATACCCGCTTGCATGGCAGCGGTTTGCCCAAAATTGCGTTGTAACTCGACGATAAATACATGCGCACCATATTCGGCGTTGGCTTGCTGTAAGCGTTCTAAGGTAGCATCCGTGCTCCCATCATCCACCAGCACCAACTCCCAAGGCAGCTTAAAACCAGCCAAAGCTGTGTGTACTCGCGCTACTAAAGGTAAAACATTATCTTCCTCATTGTAAAAAGGCACAATAATGCTTACTGTTTCTTCATATTCAGTCGCCACAATGCTTACCCAATCATTTAGAATGCTCGCGGATTATACGGAAAACCTATAGTGATGACAGAGACTAAACAGCTCCCCCCCCCTACTCATACTTCAGTCTTGCCGAATTGGCTGAATAAAACATTGCCTTGGCTCATTTTGCTCTTGTTTATTGCCGGGGTTGAATATTGGCTGGGCTGGAAAACCATCCTACAACCTTGGGCTGTTTTAAGTTGGCAACAACTGTCCATTGCGATGGCTTTATTATTAATCAGTTATGGACTGCGTACTTGGCGTTTATATGACTATTTCTCTAGTTTGCGCCCTTATCCAGTAGCCAGCCTCCGTTTAACCTTATTACATAATTTTTTTAATAACTTATTACCTGCACGCACGGGAGAGCTTAGCTTTCCGATGATGATGAAGCGCTATTTTGATATTAACTATGCACAATCCGTATCAGCCTTATTATGGTTCCGCTTTTTGGATTTGCACTGCATTCTGGCGTTCGCGATTTATCCCTTATTGGTCGTGACACCCCTACGCCGTCTTGCTATTCCAATTATCTTGCTGTGGATGCTGATTCCTCCGCTGGTGTATTTGCTACGCAATAAGGTTGAGCTGCATTTTGTAGGCAAAGATGGACGCTTAAGTGAGCTAGCACAAAAGATGTTATTTGGCTTACCCAATACAGTGATGGGCTTTCTAAAAAGCTGGGGTCTTACTTGGTTGAATTGGTTAGTGAAACTGCTAACTCTGGCTTGGGTCTTAGATCAATTTATTGATGGAGTGACTTGGAATGTGCTGATTACTGCAGTAGTCGCTGGAGAGTTGACCAGCGTCCTACCGATTCATGCACCTGCAGGGATTGGCACTTACGAAGCAGGAATTATTACGGCTTTATTAGCGTTTCTAAGCCCTGCCGTGGCCACTAGTGCAGCCATTAATGTGCATTTATTTGTTTTAGGCTCTGCCATTATTGGCGGCTTGGTGGGTTGGTTACTACCTAAACCTAAAACGGCTTAACCCTCTCTAAAGTCTTGCTGCGTTGGCGTTCAGTCCAACGCTGTAAGAACAGCGCCAATACAGTTAAGACTAAAAAACCCAGCACAATAGGAACAACGGTTTGGTTATAAGCTTGCCCAATGATGACCCCAATCGGAATGGCAATCGCGCTAGACACCACCCCAATAATTGAAGCACCAATCCCAGCATAATCGCCAATCGTTTCCATCGCTAAGGCATTCAAGTTCCCAAATAGCAAACCAACACTGAAAAAGGCAATTAAACAATACGCCATAAAAAGCCATAAGGGTGGCTGCCCATGTTGAATCAGTACGAGTACTAAGAATACGGCTGATAAAGCAGATACCACTTGTAGAGCACGGGCTGACAACAGACGCATACCGAGTTTCATCACTAATTTCGCATTTACTACCGAGGCACCTCCGATGGAAAGTGCCAAAACTGCAAAATACAGTGGAAACTGCTCACCTAGGCCATATTGCTCCTGCAGAATTTGCTGTACTGAGTTTAAATAACCTAAGAAAGCAGCGAATACAAAACCTGTCACAATCGAGTAGCCCATGACTAAACGATTACTGCAAACAATTTTGGTGGCTGCCCACTGTTCACGCCAAGCAAAGGGGCGACGCTTTGCTGCAGGCCAAGTTTCTGGCATACGTAGCCAGAACCAAATTAACAGAGGCGCAGACAATAAAATAAAGGATGCAAAAATCGCGCGCCAATCAGCAAACCATAAAATACCTTGGCCTAAAGAGGGTGCAATCGCGGGAACCATGATGAAAACGATCATGGTAAAAGACATAATCTGTGCCATTTCACGGCCTGAATAACAATCACGCACCAAAGCCATCGTGACCACCCGCGGTGCGGCAACCCCAATCCCTTGCAATAAGCGCCCGAACAGCATCATTGCAAAACTGTGTGCGAACATTGAGACTAAGCTACCCAGCATAAATAAGCCTAAGCCCCAATATATCAGTGGTTTGCGCCCTACACTATCGGACAAAGGCCCAAAGAAAACCTGCCCCACTAACATCCCAAGAAACACGGTAGAAATCACTAATTGCGGCGAATTCGCACTAGTGACCTGTAACTCATGTCCAATCACAGGCAAGGCGGGCAACATGGCATCAATCGCCAGCGCCATTAAAGAAGACAGGAGTGCGACTAAAGCCACAAACTCCACAAGGCCGGGCATCTTCGGCTGCATCATTTAAAAATCTATGGTGGTGGAAAGCACAAAAGTGTACGACCAAAAGCCCAGCTTGTGAACGAGCCTTATTGCACCCTAGTCCCTAAATGGCTATCTTACGCGCTTTAAACAGCCGATATTTAAGACCAAATCAAGGAGCAATATCATGGCTTTCACGCTGCCAGCCCTGCCTTACGCCCAAGATGCGTTAGCCCCGCATATTTCTGCAGAAACTTTCGAATATCATTATGGCAAGCATCATGCTGCCTATGTAACAAACTTAAATAACCTGATTCCTAATACTGAATTTGCTGATAAATCACTCGAAGAGATTGTAAAAAGCTCTTCTGGCGGTATTTACAATAACTCTGCACAAGTTTGGAATCACACTTTTTTCTGGAATTGCATGACGCCCAATGGTGGCGCTGCTCCAACAGGCGCGTTAGCGGATGCGATCAACACAAAATGGGGTTCGTATGATGAGTTCAAGAAAGCCTTCCAAGCGTCTGCCGTCGGTAATTTCGGTTCTGGCTGGACTTGGTTAGTAAAAAAAGCAGATGGCTCTGTCGATATCGTCAATATGGGGGCTGCGGGCACTCCATTGACTACTGGCGACACAGCACTGCTGTGTATCGATGTTTGGGAACATGCTTATTACATCGACTATCGGAATGCACGCCCTAAATTCGTGGAAACTTTCCTCAATAATTTAGTGAATTGGGATTTCGCTGCTGCTAATTTCGCAGCATAATAGCGCGTATAAGAAAGAAGCCGGGTCATTAAACTCGGCTTTTTTTATGAAAAAACACTTAAGACACTTGAAGTACCGCTAGAACAGCCCTACTAATAACAAGGATAACCTCCATAGGATCACTTATGTTAAGTAAAGCAGTTAAACTGCGTGAAACCTCAAGCTTCATGCTCGAATGGGTGAAAGCACCACTAGTTACCGCATCTGTTCTTCCATCGAGTGAGCGTTTAGCCCGCAAAATGGTTAAAGGTTTGAATGCTGATGTCGGTAAAGTAGTTGAGTTAGGGCCGGGCACTGGTGTGTTTACTCGGCAATTATTAGCTTGTGGGATTCCAGAAGATAATTTGGTCTTAATTGAACTCAATCGCAAATTTGCCAAAAATATGCAGGTAGCTTACCCAAAAGCACTGGTAGTGAATGGGGCAGCAGAATCATTAACTCGTTTGCACTTAAAAGATGTGGGTGCTGTCGTCAGTGGCCTCCCATTCCTGTCGATGAAAGATCAACAAATTGATGAGATTCTACGTGGTGCTTTTCAAGTTCTAAAACATGGCGGTGTATTTATCCAGTTCACTTATGGTCATCGTTGCCCAGTGAAAGCGCATATTTTAAAGCACCATGGTTTAGTCGCTGAACGTAGTAGCTTTGTGCTGAATAATTTCCCACCTGCTAGCGTTTATCATATCAAAAAGCATCCTCATTAAGACTTTTTATTTTGAATTTTAAGGCTTGACTCAAGCATCTGAATTGCTTGAATAAGCTTGTAAGCTGCACAAAGCGCATGCATTGACATTGCGGCATTCATCCCCTATATTCGCCATTTGAATAACTAAAGGCAGCCTAATGCGGCTGCCTTTTTGTTTTTTCCAATCTTAACTGGAGGGTTTGCAATGACGACTATAATTAAACAAACACTAATGCCAACCTATGCCCGTCTTCCTGTTACCTTCGCTCATGGTGAGGGTGCTGTGCTCTTTGATACCGAAGGTAAGCCATATCTTGATGCAGTTGCGGGAGTAGCAGTATGTAGCTTAGGGCATGCGCGTCCAGAAGTAGCCGATGCTATTTGCGAACAAGCCCACCGCTTAATGCATACCTCCAACCTGTATCAGATTGAGAATCAACAAGTGCTTGGTGAGCGCTTGTGTGCTTTAGCGGGCATGGATAATGCTTTCTTCTGTAACTCCGGTGCGGAGGCCAATGAAGCCGCCATTAAGATTGCACGTCTGTATGCTCATAATAAAGGTATCGAACACCCAGTTATTATTGTCATGAGCAATGCCTTTCATGGGCGGACAATGGCTACTGTTACAGCGACTGGCAATCCAAAAGCGCAAGCAGGCTTTGGCCCACTTTTAGAAGGTTTTGTACGCGTTCAATATGGTGATGCTAAAGCCGTCGCTGAGCAATTAGCTGCTGACAAAAATATCGTTGCCGTCTTAGTTGAGCCTGTTCAAGGTGAAGGTGGTGTACAGGTTCCCAGTGCTAACTACCTACCGCGATTGCGTGAACTTTGCGATCAGAACGACTGCTTATTAATCGCCGACGAAATCCAAACCGGTATGTGCCGCACCGGTAAGTGGTTTGCTTTCCAGCACACCGCCATTCAACCTGATGTGATGACTCTAGCTAAAGCTCTAGGCAATGGTATGCCTATTGGTGCTTGTTTAGCGCGTGGCAAAGCAGCTAGTGTGTTCGGCTATGGCAATCACGGCTCTACCTTTGGAGGCAATCCGTTGGCTTGTCGTGCTGCTTTGGCTGTCATTGAGGTGATGGAAAAGGAACAGCTAGCCAATCGTGCGACTGAATTAGGCGAATACTTCCTACAGCAATTCCGTGCTGGCTTACAGGATTTTGCTGGTGTTAAAGATATTCGCGGCAAAGGCTTAATGATTGGCATCCAGCTTGAGCGCGATTGTGCTGAGCTAGTTAAGCAAGGTCTTGCTCAAGGTATCTTAATTAATGTGACGGCGGGAAATGTTATCCGTTTATTACCACCTTTAGTCATTAGCCAACAACAAGCTGACCAGATCATAACTACAGTCATAGATTTAATACGCGATTTTTTATAATCTCGTTATTTATCGTGCCGGATGCTAGAGAGCTGATATGAGTACAATCCGACATTTTCTTACTTTAAGCGATCTGAGTTCGGCTGAATTGCTCGCAGTGCTTGAGCGCGCAATCGACTTAAAAGCTTTAACCAAACGTGGTGAAGTTTACACACCCTTAAAGAATCGCAGCCTCGCGATGATTTTTGAAAAAGCATCGACTCGTACCCGCGTTTCTTTTGAAGTTGGCATGACACAGCTCGGTGGCCATGCTCTATTCTTATCGCCTAATGATAGCCAATTAGGGCGTGGTGAACCGATTGAAGACGCTGCGCGAGTCATCTCGCGCATGGTCGATATCGTCATGATTCGGACTTTTGAGCAATACAAAGTTGAACGCTTTGCAGCTTATTCAAGAGTACCTGTAATCAATGGTTTAACCGATACCCATCACCCTTGTCAGCTTTTAGCTGACTTAATGACTTGGATTGAGCAGCGTGGCTTACCGACTGGACGTACCGTAGCTTGGGTGGGGGATGGCAATAATATGTGCCATTCTTGGATGGAAGCAGCGCGTTTGCTAGATTTCAAATTACGCATTTGCACACCACAAGGCTATCAACCTAATCCGACTATTGTGGCGGCTAATGCCTCACATTTAGGTTTTTTCGCCACCCCCCAAGAAGCTGTAGAACAGGCAGATTTAGTCACTACTGATACTTGGGCTAGCATGGGGCAAGAAGCAGAGAAAAAACAACGTGAGATTGCCTTTGCAGGCTTTGAAGTCACTGAAGACTTGATGGCTTTAGCTCACCCTGATGCCATGTTCATGCATTGCCTACCCGCTTATCGGGGTAAAGAAGTATCGGCTGCCGTAATCGATGGCCCGCAAAGCGTCGTATGGGATGAAGCTGAAAACCGCTTACATGCACAAAAAGCGTTAATGGAAGCCTTATTACTCGGCTTTCCTAAGTGATTAGTGGGTTCACCACATGCGTATTATTACAGCTAATGTAAATGGCATCCGTTCGGCTGCCAAAAAAGGTTTTTTTGCCTGGTTAGCAAGCCAACAAGCTGATGTAGTTTGTATTCAAGAAACCAAGGCGCAAATCCATCAATTACGTGAGGAGCCTGAGACTTTTTTCCCTGCTGGTTATCACTGCTACTATCATGATGCACAGAAAAAAGGTTACAGTGGAGTGGCTTTATATTGCCGTACTCAGCCTGACTCCATTATCGAAGGTATGGGGTCAGTTGAGTTTGATGCTGAAGGGCGTTATTTAGAAGCCCGTTTTGGGAATTTAAGCGTTGCATCCCTTTACTTACCTTCTGGCTCTTCAGGGGATGAGCGTCAAGCTGCTAAATACCGCTGCATGCAACACTTTGAAACTGTCCTTGAGAATTTAAGTACGGCAGGGCGACAAGCGATTATTTGCGGTGATTGGAACATCGCTCATAAGCCTGAAGATTTAGTGAATTGGAAAGCCAATCAAAAATACTCTGGTTTTCTACCCGATGAGCGTGCTTGGTTAGACAAGCTTTTTGTTGACTATGGCTTTGTGGACGCGTTTAGAGAACTGCCTCAAGAGCCTAATCAATATACTTGGTGGTCAATGCGCACCAATGCTTGGGATCGAAATTTAGGTTGGCGTATTGACTATCATGTGTTGACGCCGAACCTTCATGGAAGCGTACTTGCGACGAATATTTATCGCAATGAGCGCTTCTCTGATCATGCCCCCGTGGTCATTGACTACCGTTATCCTTAGATTTTCTCGATTTTAAAGCCAGATGCTAAAATAACCTTCAACACTTCGCGGGCGGTATTGCGATCATAGACTTTTTCAGACTCAGCTAAGTTGTCATAGGGAACCAAACAGGGGTGCAGTTTCTTAGCATCATCTCGTTCTGCTCCGTAAGTCCAGCCATCATTGAGGCGTTGTTGCGCCCAAACCTCGTGGGTGTTGTAGGATAATAGCTCTAATAACTCTTCCAAAGATTGAGGCAAACTCACCTTAGAAGTATCAATGGGTTCGGGCTGATACATGCAAAACTCCAGCTTAGTTTTTATTAGTGTGGAACGAAGCTCACTATTCGTCAATCGAGTGTATAGCCTGCCTACTCGCTCTCCAACTTACTAAGACTAATAGTAGTAATAAGCAATAATCTAAACTACCCGTGCCACCATTAGGTTGCTGACTAGGCGGATTCAAGACTGGTGGCGTGACTGGAGGATTAATAGGTGGTGTCACAGGTGGCTCGGGATTGTTTAATTGAGTACCAGAGGTATCTGCGCTTGTACTCAAAGGATTACGCGCATGCCAATCACGTGGAGTCAAACTTATATAAGACCAGTGCGCATCCATGAAAGGTGCGTCTTCCGCACGTGGCATATGATAGAACGTGGTGCTAGGCCACACGACTAGATCTGCACCCAGCAAGCTTTCATCGCTCACAAAGTCACGTAAACTATCTGCACAACCTTCTAAACTGGGATTATGTGAAGCATATAATTCACACTCTTGGAAAGTGGTGAAATAAATATCTTTATGCGTAAACGCTTCTGAATCAGGACCAATATCCTGCTGCTCTGACTGTGGAAGACGAATTTCGTAAGCTAAACTTTGCCCCTCACTATTCGTTTGCTCGGCATCACGAATGAGCCAACGCCGTGCCGTAGCTGGACTTACACTACGCCCAATCTCAGTATTAAAACGCGTCTTCTTTAGAACAGATCGATCACCTTGCTCTTGTAGATTCAGTTCCTCAATTACATCATCCCGTGAAGTACCCGCTAAATCAAAATCTAGCTTCCAGAAGAAATTATGCACATGCCCCAGACCCACTTTATTGGGTGTAATCAACCAACCTTGCTCTTCTGCAGAAGCATCATTAAAGCGTTGCAAAGCTCCCGTAGCGCCTACTGCTGGCTCAATAGCACCATCCTCATAAAAACGCCAAAGCGGAATATAGTGATAAGCACCCACACGGGAGACGCTAAAAATGGATAAGGCTTCAGTTTTAACTTGCTCATTTTGGTAGCGAAAACCATGCTCACTGGCACTCACTTGCTCACATAAAACGGGGCGCTCACCCTGTTTTAATAGCTTGCCACTCGGACAATCCGTCTGACGCAAATCCACCATATAATTACCCCCTAAACCATAATCAGAAATATCATGGTAACGAGCACCATTATCATCATAGGGGACATGAATCTGTGCAAGACTGGCACTACTTAAGATTAAGCGTCGCTGGCCTGCTTTTGGAGTGTAATGAACTTTATGCAAGACAATGCCTTCACGGTTGCGCTGCTCCCAGCACATATCCCAGCGTGCGCCATTGACCAAAGTTACATCGATATAATATGCATCAGAGCAAAACTCAGCCGCAATACTGGATTTCAGATAAAAACTACTACCTAAAAAGAGTAGAACTGATACAAACTTAGCGAGTGTTTTAGTTTTCATAGCACCAGTCTAAAAGAGGCAAGCTAGGAGTCGTAGGCATAACTCTATAAATGGTACTTATTAAAAGATGAATTTGAACCACAAACTCTAATAGCTCACACCTAAAGATTGTGCAGCATTTACTTAGCTGAGTTTATACAATCAGTTATACTCTGATCTTCGCTGAAAATATTTTTAACCCCCAATGATGAATCCAAGTATCTTTAAGCTTAAACAGATCGGCTCCGGTGATTTATACATCATGCCCTGCCCTCGCCCACAGGTTTTAGCAGAGGATTTGGCTTACTATATGGGGCTTGGCATTAATACTATCGTTTGTTTGCTCGAAAAATCAGAAATGATCGCACGTGGCTTAGCACTAGAGGAAAAACTTTGTAAAGAGCTAGATCTAAGATTCGAACACTTTCCCATTCCAGATCGCTCTATTCCTAAAAACCTCGCCGCGTTTCGCCAGTTAGTGGATAAGCTCGATTTAGAACTCAAACGAGGACAGCATGTTGCTATCCATTGCTATGCAGGGATTGGACGCACAGGAATCTTGGCAGGTAGCCTATTGATGCGAGATGGCATGCAAGCTCATGCTGCTATAGAGCTCATGTCAGAAACTCGCGGCAGAAATATGCCGCAAACACAAATTCAATATGAGTTTTTAGTTGAAGATGACGAGCAGCATGCTTTAATTGATCATGACAGTCTAAGCACTCCTGCACGTCCTTGGTGGCAACGTCTAATCTCTTGGTCACCGGCAGCTTAACTTCTAAATCTAGAAGTCATTTGCTTACCACGTACCAGAAAAAACGCCGCGATTGCCCCAGCAATTCCACCAAATAAATGTCCATCCCAAGAAACGCCGGGCTGCCAAGGTAAAACTCCACTTAGCAAGCTAGAGCCATACATAAAAGTCACAAAAATCGCAATTGCTAGTGGCACTAAACGGCGCTCTAGCAGACCGGAAACAATCAAAAAGACTGCTAAACCGAACACCAAAACACTAGCACCAATATGTAACGCTGCCCCGCGTCCAAATAGCCACAATAAAGCCCCACCCAATAGCATAATTGTTAAGACAATACTGCGACTATTAGCACGCGATCCGGCTAATAAAGTCAGCAGTACCAACAACGGGACGGTGTTACTCATAATATGTTGTAGGCTACCATGAAGAAAAGGCATGGTGATGATACCTACAAGATGTGAGCCATTGCGTGGAATTAAGCCAAACTGCTCCAAGGGTAGAAAGTGATCAAATGCAAAAACTAGCCAAATCAGGCCAACAAACATCAAGACAGCGGGCAATTCTTGCTTGATGCTATGTTGATTGTTTGGGTTTGTCATAAAGCCTTTCCTTGTAAAATTCGTTTGAGGGTATCCACCCCTAACTGTTGCATGACTTGAATATTGCGCTCTGGAATCGTATCCACATCGTGATGTTGAGCAATAGCTTTTTCTAAACTATCTTCACGCAATAAATGCAACATCGGATAAGGAGAACGATTGGTATAATTTTCTACATCATCAACTTCAGTCCCCGAAAACTGGTACTGTGGGTGAAAGCTGGCGATTTGTAAAATTCCCTCTAAGCCTTCTTGATAGAGTAACTCGTCTGCATCATCCAGAAAGTCATTATAAGCATGAAAATTCATCAACGCTTCTGGATGAATTAATAGCGTCGTTTCAACTTTATCCGCAGATACCGCTTGCAAAGCATGTAACTCTGCCTTTAACACTGCTAATAAAGTTTCTGGTTTAGAAGCTGGTGTAACGCTAAAGCGAATGGTTCCTAACTGATAAGGCTTGTGCGCAAACGGGCATAGGTTATATCCCAGCACAAGCTGTTCTATCCATTGCCGCGTTTGTGCAATCACCGTGGCTGCTTGTGGATGGGTTTGCATATTTACTCCTGAAAAATTTCCTGTACTAACTTTTCACCAGCTTGCAGTTTTTTGTGCTGCTGACGATGCCTCCAGACTAGATAACTAATTATTGCAAAGAACGCTAAAAAAGCCGATAAGCTCAGCACGTAATTACGTGACTCATCCTTAAACGCTGGCTCAGGTGCTAGGCTAGGCGGAGGCAATTGCGTGATCGGTGCTATCGGACTAGATTGATTACCACTATCAGCGGTAGACGGCTCGGTAGTTGAATCTGTGACTAAATCCTCCAAATCCTTGCCCTGCCCCAAATTATCGGGTAGGTTCAACTCGCTGTCTGTGGACTGCTGCATAGCCACGATTTCTGGTGGCATTTCCGCTTTTTGCAGATTTAAAGTGGAAATACTGATAGCAATCACTAGCAGTGCAAGACCTACCAATCCTCCCCAAAGCCAATACAACCTAGATTTAGTCTGACTAAGAACAGTTGGTTTCTGCACTTGAGTAGCCGTATTAGGCAAAATAAAATTAGTTAAAGCATGAAATTGCCCTAACTCCTGTGGCAAGGGGGTTTGATCAAGGAGGATAGGCACGACACGCTTCTGCATAGAAATTGCGACAGTCCACTCGCGTTCGACCCATTCAGATAGCTGCGCATTCGTGCTCCAAAATACTAGCACCCGCTCAGCTTCAGCTAATTTGGTACGAATGACATCTTCCCAACGATCACCGTATTGAATATCGTCAAGATCACGGAAAACGTCTGCGCCACCCGCTTCCAAAAGCTCCACCGCTTTTGCAACTTGCGTGCTGTCTTTTCGTGAATAGGAGACGAAAACAGTTCGTCGACTCATGCTTAACCCTCACTTGAACACAGCACCTGATATGTGCTGTATTACAAACATAGTGCAAAGCCTGTCAACTACGAAGACATGAAATGTGAACTTAATGTTTACTGCTGGTGGTATTAGTCAACCGTTTAGTAACGACCACGATACTGTCATCCATTTCGCTTTTTTGCCGCTCAAAACCTAGACGGCTCATTAAGCGCAGCATCCCCGCATTTTCAGCTAAGACTTCACCGATAATGGTGTTTAGGCCACGATTACGTGCCGTATCGATGAGGATTTCCATTAACAATCCGCCTAAACCGCGCCCTTGCCAAGTATCAGCGATCACTAGGGCGAACTCACAGCTTTTCCGGTCTGGATTAATCGAGTAGCGACATACCCCAACTTCTTTATCTACACCATCTTCACGCGCTACTGCCACGAAAGCGATTTCACGATCGTAATCAATTTGCGTAAAGCGCACCAACATATCAGGAGTGAGTTCACGCAGCGACTGCATAAAGCGCATATAACGTGACTCTCGTGAGAGATTGCGTACAAACTCCTGTTCCATTTCGGCATCTTCAGGACGAATGGGACGAATAAGAATATTAGTACCATCCGCTAGCTGCTGTTGCTTCACCAAGTCATTCGGATAAGGATGAATCGCCATGTGATCATAACGTTGTGCCGCCCCTTTCGGATAAGCCACTGTAAAGCGTGCATCGACCGCAACCGCACCATCCGGACTAGCCATCAAGGGATTGATATCCATTTCGACGATTTCTGGCAGCTCACAAACCATTTCGGATACGCGCTGCAAGACTTGACGTAATGCAGGGAAATCAACCTCTGGCATGTTACGGAATTCGACTAGCATCCGGGCTGCCCGAGTACGGCAAATCATTTTTTTGATCATGTACTCATTTAAGGGCGGTAAAGCCACCGCACAATCACGATGCACCTCAACTGCAGTGCCACCGGTACCGAAGCTAATCACTGGGCCAAATACCGGATCACGCACTACTCCAATCATAAGTTCACGTGCTGCTGCACTATGATACATGCGTTCAACTGTAATGCCTTCAATCCGTGCCTCTGGCATGGCTTTAGTGGTAGCTTCCATCAGTTCTTGATAGACACTACGTACAGTACGGGCACTATTAATATTCAAGCGTACCCCATTCACATCCGACTTATGCATAATATCGGGTGAACTGACTTTCATAACGACTGGAAAACCAACCGACTCAGCCGCAACCAAGGCTTCTGCAGGACTACGAGTCAAAATGGTTGGCAAGGATGGAATACGAAAAGCCGATAAAATGGCGCGCGATTCTGTAGTCGAAAGTGCCCGCCGCCCTTCTGCCAATACGCTTTCAATAATCAGGCGTGCACCTTCAATATCTGGTTCGGAACTTTGCTCTTCCACGGAAGCGGGCACTTGCATCAACATCTTTTGATTACTGCGGTAGGAAGCTAAATAAGAGAACGCTTCTACAGCAGATTCTGGTGCTTGGAAATGTGGAATCTTAGCTTTAGATAAGATTTCGCGCCCCAGCTCAACTTGAGAGTTACCCATCCAGCAAGCTAGCAATGGCTTTTTAAATTTTTCTTTTGCTTTGACGACTATCTCTGCAACACCAGCCGGATCGGTCATGGCTTGTGGAGTGAGCATGACTAATACACCATCTACCGTGTCATCCGCTAAACAAATATCTAATACTGCGGCATAACGCTCAGGCGTAGCATCACCTAAAATATCCACTGGATTACCATGTGACCACGCCGCAGGTAAGATTTTATTTAAGGCAGTGACCGTTGCTGTAGATAGTTTAGGAATCCGCAGGTTCATTTCAACTGCACGATCAGTGGCCATGACGCCTGGCCCACCGCCATTGGTAACAATCATTAAACGGTTTTGCGCGACTGTCATGCCTGAAGAAAGAATTTCTGCAGCAGCAAACAATTGCGTAATCGAATTAGCTCGTACTACACCTGCACGTTCCAAAGCTGCGTCAAAGGCATCATCCCCCCCTACAATCGCGCCTGTATGCGAACTTGCTGCACGTGAGCCTTCTTCATAGCGCCCTGCTTTTAAGACAATCACCGGCTTCATGCGTGAAGCTGCCCGTAAGCCACTCATAAAACTACGGGCATCGTGAATACCTTCAATGTATAACAGAATACTATCCGTTTTAGGATCTAGGGCAAGGTAATCCAGTACATCGCCAAAATCGACATCTGCCGCATCACCTAAAGTCACCACATTAGAAAACCCAACTTGACGAGTACTCGCCCAATCAAGAATGGCAGTACAAACTGCACCAGATTGTGAGACTAAAGCGAGATTACCCGGCTTGGCCTGACTTTTACTGAAGGTTACATTTAATCCTGAAGAAGGACGCATTACTCCAAGACAATTAGGGCCAATTAAATGCATCCCATAATGATGGATGAGTTCCATCATATCTTTTTCCATGCGTTTGCCTCGAGCGCCTGTTTCACTGAAACCTGCTGAGAGCACAATCACACCCTTAACGCCATGTTCGCCGCATTGTTTAATAATTTCTGCCACAGTGCGTGCAGGAGTCGCTATAATAGCCAACTCAATCGGATGAGCAATCAACGGCAGCCCTGCATAACAGGTTAAACCTTGTACTGTTTCATGCTTTGGATTAATCGGAAAGATCTTCCCTTGATAGCCGGCTGCAATTAAATTTTGCAACACAAGGGAGCCGACTGCATTAGGTCGTTCTGTAGCACCGAAAATAGCAACCGCTGAAGGCGCGAATAATTGATTTAGGTAATGGTGGCCCATTATTAAAACCTCTATGATAGTTCTCTTAAGATCGAGAACTAATAAAAACCGCTAGTATGTTTTTGGAAATATCTTTTTGTGCACTGCAACATATATTACTCTCAATAGACAGAAAAAACCATGACAGCAGCCGTAATTAGTCATCAAAAGTGTTCACTTCACGATAATGGGAATCCCTATCACCCAGAATCACCTGAACGGATCGATGCGATTAATAACCGCATGATTACCTCAGGAGTTGATTGGATTACCCGTCACTATGATGCACAACTCGCGACCCGTGAGCAGTTACTTCGGGTACATGAAAGTTATTACATCGACAAAATCTTCGAGACTGCGCCCCACGACGACAATATTGTTGACCTCGATGGTGACACAGGTATGAATAAGCATAGCTTAGAAGCAGCTTTATATTCAGCCGGTGCGGCAGCACAAGCGGTTGATTTAGTCATGACCACCAATTATAAACATGTGTTCTGCGCGACGCGCCCACCCGGACATCATGCAGGCCGTGCTCACTCTGGTGGTTTCTGTCTTTTTAACAACGTAGCTGTCGGTGCTGCGCATGCAATGGTTCAATATGGCCTTGAAAGAATTGTGATCGTTGATTTTGATGTGCATCATGGAGATGGCACTGAGTCGATTTTCATTAATGACCCACGTGTTCTATTTTGCTCTTCTTTTCAACACCCCTTTTATCCCTTCACTGGAGCAGATACACGTGCTATCAATATCCGCAACCTACCGATGAAAGCGGGTACTCGTTCAGGTGAATGGCGTGATCAAGTACGTGAGCAATGGATTCCGTCTTGGGTCGAGTATCAGCCCGAATTAATTATGATTTCAGCCGGTTTTGACTCGCACCTTGAAGATGATATGGGCGGCTTTAATTTGATAGAAGCGGATTATGTGTGGATTACGCGCGAACTCTGCCAAGTCGCTAAAGATTGTGGACATAATCGCGTTATTTCCTGCTTAGAAGGTGGGTATGACTTATCGTCTTTAGGCCGCAGTGTCGCTGCGCATGTGAAAGAACTCGCTGAGTTTCATTAAATAAAACACAAAAGGGATAAGGCTTGCCTATCCCTTCCACCAAATCCTCTCCTCCGAGTCTAAATTAAGCCGCGATTTTAAAATACGGCTGCTCATCCCAAGCTAAAGGTAAACCTAACTGATGCGCCACTTCAAACGTGAGACTAGGAATATTTAAAGTATAGAAGTGTAATTGATTCACACCTTCAGCCATTAATTGCTCACAAAGGTCGACGGCTAGTTCAATACCTAGTTTCTTTTGCTCTTGACTACCGGCTACCGTGCCTTCGAATACTTTATATAAGCGTTCTGGGACAGTAGCACCACAACGCGCACTGAAAGCAATCACCTTATCAAAATCATGGACTGGCAAAATACCGGGGACTAAAGGCTGCTCAATACCCATTTTTACTGCTACATCACGGAAGCGTAAAAACATTTCAGGCTCAAAGAAATATTGAGTTAAGGCTCGCTTTGAACCTGCTGCTAATTTCCGCTTTAGCTGCCTTAAGTCTGCCTCTAAACTGGCAGCCTTTGGATGAACTTCTGGATAAGCCGCCACGCTAATATCAAAATCGGCTACTGTGCCTAGTAATTGCACCATATCCGCGACATCGCTAATGCCACCTTCAGTCAAATCAGCGTCACCACGTAAAGCCACGATCCGCTGCACTCCATGCTCTTTAAAGCGCTGAGCTAAGGCTAATAAAGACTCACGTGTATGTCCAGCCGCTGTCAAATGCGCTGCAACAGGTACATGACATTCGCGCTGCATATTGAATACAGTATCCAAACTGTGATCACGTTCACTACCCAAAGCGCCATACGTCACTGAAAAGAAAGCAGGCTTGAGCATTTCCAATTGCCCAATATTCCGCCACAAAGTGCGCTCCATTTTGGGAGTTTTAGGGGGGAAAAACTCAAAGGACAATACCGGGCTAGTCATACAAAAAATCTCTTGGTCACAGTTGTTATCGTACAGCTATTTTCCTATCCTAGCTCAATGAAAGCAATTTCAACTTTATCAACAAAAAATTGAATTTTTTTGAATGAATCTACAGCGCAAACATCTAGAATTGATCCAAGCTTTACAAGCCAGTGAAACCTTAGCAGCAGCAGCGGCTAAATTACACATGACACCCTCTGCTTTGTCGCATCAATTGGGTGAGCTAGAAGAACGGGTTGGTTTAGCGGTCGTGAATCGGAAAGCGAAACCCTTACATTTAACCGCTGCCGGTAAGCGCCTATATGAAACAGCTCAAGATGCTCTACCGCGTTTTGCGCGCTTAGAAGCGGATTTAACCCGCCAAGTGAAAGGTTTAGGTGGACGCTTAAGCATCGCGATTGACTGTCACTCTTGTTATTTATGGCTGCTACCAACGTTGGATCAATTCCGCCGTCAATGGCCGGAGGTGGAATTAGATTTATCGGGTGGTTTTAGCTTTGATAGCTTACAAGCACTGGCAGCCGGTGATTTAGATTTTGTGATTACCGCGGACCCTGAACCATTAAACGGCATTAGTTATATTCCGCTATTTCAATACGAGTCCATGCTGATTCTGCCACTCGACCATCCTTTATCGCAGGTCGAGGAAATCCAGCCAGCCATGCTGAAAGACCAAACCTTAATTATTTATCCCGTCCCACCCCGCAAAATGGATATTTTTCGCTTATTCTTGCGCCCTGCCGATATTGAACCTGCACAGATTCGCCACAGCGAGTTAACCGTCATGATGGTAGCCTTAGTCGCCAGTGGGCGTGGCTTATGTAGCTTGCCCAATTGGGCTGCGGATGAATATATCGACCGCAATTTTGTGACTGCACGCTCTTTAGGGCAATGCGTGTTTAATACCCTGCATGCAGCCGTGCGTGAAGAGAGCTTACAACTGAGTTATATGCAGGATTTTTTACTACTCGCTAAAGATCTGCCATTTTCTACTTTGAAGGGGATTGCACGTCCAGCTTAGTCTGTTAATGCGCTACCCGCTGCTCCCGATGAAATACATATAAACCCGAGCCGACGAGAATGACGCTGCCAATCCAAGTGTTAAGCGTAGGAATATCACCAAATAGCCACCAACCTAATACCGCAGCCGAAATCAATTCAGTATATTGAAAACCCGCTAGGACTGAAGCATCGGCATATTGGAAAGCTTTAGTCACCATCACATGTCCAACAGAAGCTAACACGCCGACTAGTATCAGTTGACGCCATTGCCAAAGCTCAGGCCATTGCACATTAAAAGCAGCTAAGTTGAAAGGTTGCATGAGAATAATTACTAGCAGAATCATTAAAGAACCAAACACGCCTGAATAAAACTGCATGGTGAATACTGAAACGCCTTTATGCGTAGAACTAGAGCGCGCTAATTTGCGGGTAATTAATAAATAGAAAGCAAAACCTAAGGCAGCCATTAAAGGTAAAATGGCAATACTGCCAAAGGGTGAGCGACCGGGTTGAATAATAATCAGTGCGCCAATCATGCCTACGCTAACCGCCGATAAGCGCCGCCAGCCGATCTTCTCACCTAACATCCACGGAGCTAATAAAGTTACCAACAAAGGCATGGTGAAGAAAATCGCTAGCGCATCCACTTGCGGCATTACTTGGATAGCGGCAAAAAAGCACAAGGTTGAACTACAAATCCCCAGTGCCCGCCAAATATGCAAGCGTAGCTCTTGACCACGCGGCATATATAACTCACGCCAGACAAACGGCAAAAGAAACAAGCTCTGAAACCCAAAACGTGCTAAGACAATACTCGCTGCTGCAATCGTATCGCCCATCACTTTGGCGGCTGCATCCATCGCAGGTAAAAGAATAACGCCTAAGGCCATGAGCTGAATGCCCAGAGCTTGATCTTTTTCCGGAGTCATCGATAGTTTAGAGTGCGTTTAAGACCACTTCAGCCTTGCTCACTTCAAAGCTATTGGGTGCTTCAACATTGAGCAATTTGACCACACCATCCTCTAACACCATCGCATAACGTTGTGAACGTGTGCCACCAAAGTCACCCGTTTCTAACACTAAGCCCAATGCTTTGGTTAAAGCACCACCACCGTCAGCAATCATGGTTAGGTTTTCAGCATTTTGCCCTTCACCCCAAGCCTGCATGACGAAAGCATCATTCACGGACAAACAAGCGATCATATCTACGCCTTTCGATTTCAAAGCATCCGCTTGCACCACATAACCCGGTAAATGCGCAGCCGAGCAAGTTGGCGTAAATGCACCGGGTAAGGCAAACAACACGACTTTTTTGCCTGCAAATAAATCGACTGCATTGATCTTTTTATGCCCTTCTGCACTAGCCACAGTTACCTCAACGGCTGGAATTTTTTCACCAACTTGAATCATTATCTTCTCCTAGGTTTGTATTAAATTAATCCGTTTTACACTCAAGTGTTGAGTATTAAAACATAAAAGCTTGTTCAGGCTTGCACGAGCCTTAAGGAATTAATAAAGTCGTGCCGGTAGTTTTACGCCCTTCTAGATCGCGATGCGCTTGTTGTACATCCTTAAGTGCATAGCGCTGATGAATAGGCACATTCAACTTGCCGCTTTCTACCATTGCAAATAAATCACTGGCATTTTCCTGCATGGCATCATCGGCAGCGGTATAGGTCATTAAAGTGGGACGGGTCATATATAAAGACCCCTTCGCGGATAACAAGCCTAAATCGAAATGAGTAATCGGCCCTGAAGCATTGCCATAACTCACGAATAAACCACGTGGTTGTAAGCTATCTAAAGAACCCATTAAGGTGGATTGCCCGACCCCATCATAGACCACAGGCACGCCTTGACCATTGGTAATTTCACGCACCCGCTTTGCGACATCTTCGGTATTGTAATTGATGGTGTAATCACAACCATGCGCGCGCGCAATCGCTGCTTTTTCCTCAGAACCGACCGTACCAATGACAGTGACACCCAAAGCCTTCGCCCATTGACAAGCCATCAAACCGACTCCACCAGCCGCCGCATGGAACAGAATGGTTTCGCCTGCTTGCACCATATAAGTTTCACGCAGCAAATAGCGTACTGTCATCCCTTTGAGCATCATCGCAGCAGCGGTTTCATCACTAATGCCTGCGGGTAATTTACACACCCGATTCGCGGGTATATTGCGTAAACTCGCATAAGCACCTATCGGCCCCGTGCCATAAGCAACCCGATCACCCACTTGTAAATGCTCAACGCCTTGACCGACTATCTCCACTACTCCAGCCGCCTCTAAGCCTAAGCCACTGGGTAATTGCACGGGATAAAGACCGCTACGGTGATAAGTATCGATATAGTTTAAGCCAATCGCCGTATGCCGGACTTGTACTTGACCCGTTGCGGGTGCAGGCACGGCTTCTTGTAACAGCTCCATGACCTCCGGACTGCCTTGGGCTTTAATTTTTACGACCGTTGCAATACTCATCAAACACTCCTTGGCTAAATAATAATACTCGCTGCTTTATACTGTGCGGACTGATTAAACACGAATAGCCTTGTAGTTTGTAGCAGAGCCAAGGCTAGATTGAAAAATAAATACCCCCTAGCTCTATGCCTAAACGCAAGGCTCTTTTAAACTTGCCCCTCCTTATCCTGCTTAGCCACCATACCCAATTATGTACGCAGATAATTTTAAACTAGATGACTACTGCCACCGAATTCGTTTTAGTGGTGAATTAAAACCTGACTTTGCCACGGTCAAAGCACTAATGCAGCAGCATTTAAGAACGATTCCCTTCGAGAACTTAAATGTTTTAGCGGGCAAAGCAATCTCCTTGAAGCCTGAAGATATTGTTGACAAGCTCATTCACCAACGCCGTGGCGGTTATTGCTATGAAATGAATGGTTTGTTCGCCCTAGCCTTGACCGCTTTAGGTCTTGAATATCAATGGGTAGCAGCGCGCCCTTTATTTTATCCAGTACGCCGCCCACGCACACATGCCGCTTTAATCGTTGAGCTTGAGGGTGTGGAATGGTTATTAGATTTAGGTTTTGGTAGCTACGGTATTCGCGAGCCCATGCGCTTAGATCTGCTAAACCAACCGGTGAAGCAAGGCTATGATCAATTCATTCTAAGTCAAGAAGCAGATGGCGATCTAGCGGTACAGGCATTAGTCGATGGGGTTTGGATTAAGCAATATGGTTTCAACCGTAATCCAGTAGAATGGGTCGATTTTGCTCCCGCGAATTGGATGAACTCGACCCATCCTGAAGCTATTTTCACACAGAAAAATGTCATCGTACTGTTCACCGCGACGGGGCGAAAATTGCTTTTTGGTCAGTTATTTAAAGAATACAAGGCTGGTCAAGTCTCGCAAATCACTGTACAAGCCGAACAGATCGGGCCGGTATTGGAGCAAGAATTTAATTTAATCAAACCGATGCATGTTTGAAACTGAGCGTCTATTACTGCTCCCTTGGCAAACCAGCGATTAACCGCAGTTTGCCTACATTAAGGCTGACTCACAACTCATATTGCCTCCCCATCTAGGTCAGTAAGCGTTCTTCCACATAGCGCACAATACTTTCCAGCAAAATTTCACGCGGATAATCATTCTTGTCCAAGAAAAAGCGTAGTAAAGGCCAATGCCAAGCGAGGGGCAAGGTTAACGCCCAGTGATCAGCATTTGCATAACCTAATAATTCACTATTGGGAATTAAAGCATCTTCGGCTAAAACCTGACTGTCATTTCTTAAGCTAAATGCAGATAGTTTGCGATGATTAGGGCGTAGAATGCGCGAGACTTGCTGGGGGTCTGGCAAAGCGACTAACGAGCAATATAGAATCTCTGGCGGCAAGGGATGCTCAATCAGCCAACGCTTGCGTTCAAGCCGATCTAAACTTTTTAAAGCAGCACCATCCCCTAACTGGCAACCGGGTAAAGGTAATTTGGCAAACAGCCCTTTAAGCCAAGTTGGCGTGATATCTACTAAAGGTGAACCACCAATAGCACCTGCTAAACTGACGACCGCAGCGGTACGCTGACGCACGCTCGGATAAGTGATTAAAGCCTGTAATGCATCCACAGCGCCTTTAGAATAACCGAGCAAAACAAAACGATGCTGCTCCGGAAAAGAAGCCAAAGCCTGCTGAATCAAGGTCGCATTGTAAGCACTACTAGAACGCCCATTCACTTTCAAGACTGAACTAGTAAAGCCGCGCTCATGCAAGTACTGACGCGCTCGATGAAAGGGAGTGACTTTATGCGTGAGACAATCTGCCACCAGCCCAGTAATAATCACATAATGCAGAGCTAGACGTGGAGCGCCTAAATAGACCGCTCGCCCAGTAGCGGGAACCTCATCGCTAAATGGGTGCAACGCTTGCTCAACAGGCCGATCACAGAGAATATCTTCTGGCCTATAAGCACTATGCACAGCATGAAAAATCTCACGAAAACGCTGGCGTTGATCAATCACTGGCACTGCATGTGCAAGACTAACTTCAAGCATTAGGAATCAAATACTCCCTCAAAGCGCCTATTTTTACCTAAAGTTTGCATAAACTAAATCAGCTCTGAGCCCTCCCAGAGCCTTAAACTTAAAAGAACCTACTTAGCAGCTTGTGCACCCAAAATAACAGTAACCATCTTATCCATCTGTAATTTAGCAGCAAAAGCACGGCGAATATCTTCAATGCTAACTGCATCTACTTTCTGCGTCCAAGTATCGAGGTAATTTAAGGGCAAACCATTGCGTGCCATATTCGCTATATTGCTTAAGAGATTACGATTACTATCAATGCGTAAAGGGAAACCACCAATCAGATTGGCTTTAGCGGCCTTTAGCTCCTCTTCGCTTGGGCCTTGCTCCATAAAGTCTTTCAGCACTTGGATGGATAAATCAACGGCTTGCTGAGCTTGATCAGGACGAGTTTGTAGTGCAATCGTGAACTCGCCCACGCTTTGCCTTGCGGCAAAATAACTGTCAATACTATAGGTTAAACCCTGTTTTTCCCGTACCTGCTCACTTAAGCGTGAAACTAGACCACTACCACCCAGAATATAATTGCCTACAAGAATCGGGAAAAAATCCGGGTCGCTACGCTTCATCGCCGGTTGGCCTATCATGATTTGAGCTTGCGCGGAATTAAAGCTGATGTCTTTTTTGACAGCTTCCGTCAATTTGGCAGGATCAGGCAAAACCGCTAACGAAGGACAAGAAGTTTGCCCCGAAACTTGTAAGCCCTCCAATAGTTGCGTCACCATTTGATCCGCTTGTTCATGGGTTAAAGCCCCCACAATGCTGACTTTAGCGTGGCAAGGATTGAGTTTGGTTTTATAAAACTGCTTAAGATCATCTATCGCCAAAGCTTTGAGGGAAGCTTCAGTGGTGACATGCCCATAAGGGTGATTTCCAAACACCGCTTGCGCATAAGCAACACCCGCTACATAAGCAGGCTGAGTTTCTGCTTCTTTAATTGCGGCAATGGTTTTCTCGATTTCACGCTGCGCAATCGCTGCATCAAAGGCAGGAGCAGCGATCTGATGAGCGGCTAAAGCAATCGACTTGGGCAAGACATCCGGATAAGTCAAACTCCGCAAGGCGAAAGCAAAACTATCATCATCCGCGCCAATACTAAATTCAGCGCCTAAATCTGCCCAAGCATCACCTAAAGCCGCCTCATCCAAAGCAGGTCGATCTTTCCAAGCCAAAACACCTTTACTAGCTAGGCTCGCAGCTAAAGAAGATAAGCCCATTTTGCCTTCAGGATCGCGGCGCTTACCCCTGTCGAATTCTATATGCACATCGACCATGGGAATGCCCATACTAGAGGCCAACCAAATCGAAGTTCCATTCGGTTGCTGCCAGTTTTCGATAGGAGTTACCGCATAAGCATTAAGCATGCCGACGCTCAAAACGGCTGCACACAGACTTTGATAAGTTAATTTAAACGTAGTTTTTTTCATGCCTAGTGCCTCAAACCAGCAGGAGGAGTACGGGGTTTTGCATTCGGATCGCGGGGCTGGGGACTTAACACCGCTACTGTCAATTGATCATCACCAAAGTATTTTTTAGCAACATTTCTGACTTGCTCCGGAGTGATCTTACGCAGCATCTCAATCAATTTATCTTTAGTTTCTAAGGGTAAACCGATAGCCCATAGTGCACCTAGCTGATTTGCCTGCGAAAACACTGAATCACGCTGATAAATTTCTGAGGCAATCCATTGAGTTTTCACTCGATTTAATTCAGCCTCAGTCACCCCTTCATCTGCCACCCGCTTAATTTGTCCACGCAAAGCCGTCTCTAAGTCCGCAACGGTTTTCCCATTGGCGGGTACACCTTCTACCAAGAATAACTGTGGCCCGCGCCCATATAGACCATTACCCGTGCTCGCACTATCCGCAATCCGCTGCTCATTATTGATTAAAGTCCGCTCAAACCGCGCCCCATCATTGCCATCTAAAATCGCAGAAAGCACGGTTAAAGCTAAAGCATCCCAATCATTCTCGGTGGGATTATCGACACTAGTCAGTTGTGGGACTTTAAACGCCATCAGTAAATACGCTTGATCCGCAGGCGCTTTCACCTCAATACGTTTCACACCTAATTGCTTGGGTTCAAGCGCTGGTTTAATGGTTTTGACGGGATGAGTGGGCAAGCTGCCATAATAGGTTTCGGCTAACGCTAAAGCCTGTTCAGGTTTGACATCACCGGCAATCACTACCACTGCATTCAGCGGGTTATACCATTGTTTATAGAAAGAGCGCGCATCATCGGGAGTTAAGTTATCTAAATCATTCATCCACCCAATCACAGGATTGCGATACGGGTGCACATTGTAAGTAACCGCCATCAGTTGCTCATACAGTAAAGAGCGCGGCTGATCATCGGTGCGCATGCGGCGCTCTTCTTTCACGACCTCTAGTTCGCGCTTAAACTCATCATCCGGCCATTGATTATTCACGAAACTATCGGCTTGTAACTTCATGACCTCAGCTAATTTATCTTTAGGAATTTGCTGATAATAAGCGGTGTAATCATCCGTGGTGAAAGCATTATCTTCACCGCCCAAAGCAGCGACTTGTCGTGAAAATTCGCCCGTTTTTACCGTCGGAGTGCCCTTAAACAGCATATGCTCCAGCACATGTGCTACCCCAGTCGTACCACTCACCTCTTCCATCGCCCCCACGCGCAACCACAGCATATGCACTGCCGTAGGAGCACGATGATCGGGTTTGACAATGAGTTGCATACCATTTTTTAAGGTAAATAAGTGGGCGGCTAAGACTTGACTGGCTTCAGCCGTCGTGGGAGGACTTGCATTGATGGTCGTGGGCTGCTCTGCATTAACTTGGGTACTGGCACTCCATGCTAATAAGCAGGCGTATAAAACTCTTTTTCTCATGGATAGTCTAACCTAGCAATTAACCAAGTGACTGGTTGTTATTAACGAATTTTTTGACTAAGCCCTGCAACCCTAGCACAAAATTCAATCCGTGCCTCATGTCCATTTAGTAATAAACTGATTTAACGGTTTAAAGCAGTCTTAGCCTTTCAGTCAAAATAAAATAGCGAGGAGTTATTATGTACAAAATCATCAGCAGTCTTAGCAGCGTTCTATTACTGAGCCTGAGTTGCAATGCACCAGCGGCTACGCCGATTACTAGCGTTTATACCGCTTTAGACGGAGCCAACTGCAAAACCCTAGAATCCTCCGAAGAAGGGGGTGGCTGGTATAAAGGACGCTGCAAAGGACTCAGCGGTTATGACTTATTGATAATGGAAGGTGATCTGCGGCAAACGATTAGCGTCGTTGACTCTAAGAAAACAGAACATCCATTAGAACTCTGGAATACCGTGTCTAGTGGGTTTTCCAGCTTGGGCAGTAAAGCCGAATGGCGTATCCAAAAGCAAGGTAGTAAATCTGTACCGATTGCCCTAATTGTGCGCTTCAATGCCTCCGAAGACCCTGAGCGTCCTGAAAAAAACACCTCTTATTTAGTCGTGAGCAAAATCACCGCGACAACTAGCTGTGTAACCGATGTGATTAAACCGCAAGCGAATGCCAATGAGCTAGCAAGAAAATTAGCCGATCAAGCGGCGAAGAAGGCTTGTAAGCTGGTGGGTTAATAGGCTTGATGTTGAGCAGCATCAGGAAGATTTTAGCTTGATGCTGTGTCTTCATCTCTTGAAGTGCCCCGCGAAGTTATTTAGAGAAAAACCTGCACACGCTGCATGGCATGCCTACCTACAGATCTAATCTAGGCATGGCACCGAGAGGCTAGATACTTAAACTAGCTTTAACATTCCACCCTTAGAGACCTCGCTACTCATAACTTGCAAATCTTTAGCGACAAACTACGCATCATTGCTCAGAGTCAATCGCAGCCAGCATTCTTCGCCAAAATATACTGAATCTTATCTTCCAAATCCTGATAATCACTAGCTTACTGCAACAGTTGCACAGCAGCTTCTAGCTCGCGATTACCAGAAGGAGCTATTGCAAACACAGCCTGAATTTGCTCAATAGCCTCTAAGACTTTTACTCACCCTTGTGTTTTGTTGGTAATATAACAAAAGCTAATCAAAATGCCGCTGTGCGGCAAAGTAATCCTGCAAAGTTTGCCCTTCCACATCGGTATAGCATTCTGCCTGTACCTGAATATCTTGCATCCGATCAAGCCGGAAACTGCGAAACTCATTGCGTAACTCACACCAACTCGCTAGCGTCCAAGTCTGCCCCCAGAAAAATAAACCCAAAGGCTTAACGATACGTTGGCTAGCCTCACCATCTTTCCGTTGGTAATAAAGCTCCACATAACGGTGCCGATCAATCGCATTACGGGCAATATCTAAAGTTTTGGAAATATCGAGGCGCTCGCCAAAGCGCAGCACGAATAAATGATTATTGGTGAGGTGGTGACGCAGTTCTTCAGGAATCGCCGCATAAACTTTATCCAGCACAGAATCAGCACTACGGCCTAATTCAGTACCCCCCCAAGCACGCAGCATTCTTGCACCTAACACCAGCGCTTCAATTTCTGTAGAAGAAAACATTAAGGGCGGAATATCGAGCGAATACCGCAGGCGATACCCGACACCAGCCTCGCCTTCAAGCGGTACACCTGACAGGCTCAAATCCTGCATATCGCGGTAGATGGTGCGCTCAGATACCTCCAAGCGCTCTGCCAATTCACGCGCCGTCACCAACCGTTTATTTCTGAGAATTTGAACTAATTGAAACAAGCGATCGGCGCGACGCATTTAAGATTTCACTGCATGGAATGGAGGCCGATCATATTGCCTTCCGTATCAAAGACTAAAGCAATAAAACCGTGTTCACCAATAGACATTTTTTCCTTGAAAATACGACCACCATTCACTGCAACACGCGCCGCCTCCACTGCACAATCGTCACAATTAAAATACACCAACGTGCTATTGCCACCTGACGGTATACCTGTCATTTTCACCAATGCGCCTGCCGAACCTGCGCCTTGATCCATTGGGAATAATTGCATTTCCATATCAGGAAACATATCCGGCTTTACCATTGGCTCTAATACGCTGTGAAACACCGCTTCATAAAACGCCTTAGCACGGAGCATATCCTGCACATAAATCTCAAACCAACCCACTGGATTACTCATGACTATCTCCTTGTTTGCTTATCAAGAGCTTAGTGTAGAACACCACTCCTGACAGCATTCTGTCAGGAGTCATGCAGATGCCTGCATAATAACCGGAATACCCGTGAAATAAGGATGCAAGAACATTAACACTACGTACACCACGATGCTTGCTACAAGCAAAATTACTTCCTTACCCAACGACCCTACTGCTGGTTTTACCCAAGCACCCTCGCGCCGATTAATCGTGATCTGATTGAGAATACTCCACACCAGCATGCCACCAAACAGCACGAGTGAGCGACTATCTCCATTCGCTAACAAATGCCCTACCGCCCAAACCGCTGTACCAGTTAACATGGGGTGGCGCACGAATTGTTTAATCCGACTCGGCAGATGTGAGGCAGCAAACAAAATTACAGCAATCAAAATCAATAGCATGGTGAGATGGCGTCCCCAGACTGGGGGGGTATAAATCTGCATGGGCATGGCTAGACGCCAGCCAATCACAATTAAGCCTAAAGCTACTAAAATTTTGAGTGCATAAATCGCTTGATACGTATTGCCATATTGAGCCACTAGTGCACTGCGCTTAGCAGGCATGATTGAGGGAAATAAATGTACAAGGCTCCACATAAAAACCCCGGGAACTAACCAAAACATAGCAAGCTCCTTTTTCTTTAGATGGTACACAACCATAGCATAATTCAAGCTCGCTTAGAGGTAAGCTCATTGGAAGAACTCGTCTTAACTCTCTAGAAACTCCCTGCATAATAAATGCAAAAAACTTCCACATCTCACTGGCAACCTAGTTGTCCCTCATCTGTCCAAACTCCTGTTCAGCGCTTTCACGCCGAGACGCTAATTTTTATAATTTCAGAAAAAGGATACCCCCAATATGTTAAAAGAACTCAAACTTGTTGCTAGCGTTTGTTGTATTGCAGTTTTATTGACTGCTTGTCAAAAAGGTAAAGAAGCAACTAAAGCTGAAGTCGCTCAACCCGCGGCCACTCCAGCTAGTACTGAACCTGCAGCTCAAACTGCACAAACGACCCCTGCAACTAGTGATGGGCAAACGGATCCATTTACCTATTGCGAATCCGTTGGCAGCATTGATAAAGGAGATGCCGCTTATACGGGTGAAGTTTTGCCTGAAAAATTGATTCAAGCCATGGTAAAAGTACAAATTGTGACCGCAGACTTGCCACAACTAAAAGAACCCGGCTTTGTCACTTGGCGGTGTATGGATAAGAAAGTCATGGTTTGTATCGTCGGTGCCAACATTCCTTGTGAAGCCAAGGCTGATATCAGTAAAGAACCGAATGAAGGCATGGTCGAATTCTGCAAAACTGACCAAAACGCCACAGATATTCCAGCGGCTGCCACTGGACGAGAAACGATTTATAACTGGTCTTGTAAAGACGGCAAACCGATGGTCGGTGAACAGCATACTCAAGTAGATGCTCAAGGCTATCCTGCAAATTTCTGGACAGCCGTTGCACCTTAAGACTGATCAACAAAGCGAGCCACTTAGGTAGCTCGCTTTGCTAAACCTCTTCAATTTTTCCAACTTTCACAGTTCTTAATTGGGGTTTTTTATTCATATAATTTCAATTTTTTCTTGAAAAACTTGAAATTGCTTTAATTTCGCAGTGCAGCAACAATAATCTATTTGGTATTCTGGATGCTGCCCATGCCTACTTCGCTGCAAACTGCCCTCACCCAACGCATTCTCATCCTTGATGGAGCGATGGGCACGATGATTCAACGTTACAAACTACAAGAAGCAGATTATCGGGGCGCACGTTTCAAAGATTGGCACAAGGATGTGAAAGGCAATAATGATTTACTGGTGCTCACAAACCCCAGTGTGATTCGCGAGATTCATGCCCAGTATTTAGCAGCGGGTGCGGATATTCTAGAAACCTGTACCTTCAATGCCACGCGCGTGTCCATGCACGATTATGAAATGGCCGAGTTTGCCTATGAAATCAATGTAGAAGCCGCGAAACTCGCTAAATCCGTCGCCGCAGAATACAGCACACCGGCCAAGCCTCGTTTTGTTGCCGGTGTCTTAGGCCCTACCTCGCGTACTTGCTCGATTTCGCCCGATGTGAATGATCCCGGATTTCGTAATATCACCTTTGATGAATTGGTTGCGAATTATAAAGAATCCACACGTGGCTTAATTGAAGGTGGCTCAGACATCATTCTGATTGAAACCATTTTCGACACCCTCAATGCTAAAGCAGCCGTATTCGCGGTCAAGCAAGTGTTTGAGGAAGATGGGATTGAATTACCGATTATGATTTCCGGTACCATTACCGATGAATCAGGGCGGACGTTAACAGGGCAGACTACGGAAGCCTTCTATAACTCACTGGCGCATGCGGATGCGATTTCCTTTGGCCTTAACTGTGCCCTCGGTCCTGATAAATTGCGCCAGTATGTCGAGGAAATGGCACGGGTTTCGGCCACTTATGTCTCAGCGCATCCGAATGCGGGCTTACCAAATGAGATGGGCGAATATGACATGACGCCTGCGGAAATGGCGGCACTCATTCAAGAATGGGCAGAAAAAGGCTTGGTGAATATTGTTGGCGGCTGCTGCGGCTCTTCGCCTGCACATATTAAAGCTATCGCTGAAGCGGTAAACAGCCTTGCGCCCCGCCAGTTACCGGCTATCCCAGCCGAATTACGCTTATCCGGTTTAGAACCCTTCAATGTTGGCAAAGACAGTCTATTCGTGAATGTGGGTGAGCGTACTAATGTGACGGGTTCAGCCAAGTTCAAACGCTTAATCAAAGACGGGCACTACACCGAAGCCTTAGCCGTCGCCCTTGAGCAAGTCGAAGGCGGGGCGCAAGTTATTGACGTGAATATGGATGAAGGTTTGTTGGACGCTGAAAAGGAAATGACGCGCTTCCTGAATTTAGTGGCTTCTGAACCTGATATTTCGCGTGTGCCGGTGATGGTGGACTCGTCTAAATGGGAAGTGATTGAAGCGGGTTTAAAATGTATTCAAGGCAAAGGTATCGTTAACTCGATTTCCATGAAAGAAGGCGAAGCGAAGTTTATTCAACAAGCCAAACTGGTGCGTCAATACGGTGCTGCGGTGATTGTGATGGCTTTCGATGAGCAAGGCCAAGCCGATACCAAAGCGCGTAAAATCGAAATTTGCCAACGTGCTTATAAGATTTTGACTGAGCAAGTCGGCTTCCCACCGCAGGATATTATCTTTGACCCAAATATTTTTGCGGTCGCAACGGGCATTGATGAACATAATAATTACGCGGTGGATTTCATTGAAGCCACCCGCTGGATTCGCCAAAACTTGCCACATGCGCATGTTTCGGGTGGAGTATCGAATGTCTCGTTCTCCTTCCGTGGCAATAATCCGGTGCGCGAGGCGATTCATAGCGTTTTTCTGTATCACGCCATTCAAGCGGGCATGGACATGGGTATCGTCAATGCCTCACAAATGGAAGTTTACGACGATATTCCTAAAGAGCTACGTGATGCTGTTGAAGATGTGATTTTGAATCGTGATGCGGGTGCAACTGAGCGCTTATTGGAACTTGCGCCGAAATATAAAGGCGACGGCAAAGCCGAAGACAAAAAAGAAGATTTAGAATGGCGCTCATGGTCGGTGGAAAAGCGTTTGGAACATGCTTTGGTGAAAGGCATTGATGCTTATGTCGATCAAGACACTGAAGAAGCACGCATCAAACTGGGTAAGCCCCTATTAGTCATCGAAGGCCCGCTCATGGATGGCATGAATGTAGTGGGTGATTTATTCGGTGCGGGCAAAATGTTCCTGCCCCAAGTGGTTAAATCCGCACGGGTGATGAAAAAAGCGGTGGCTTACCTTGATCCGTTTATGGCCGCCGAAAAAGAAGGCGCAGACATGCAAGCCAATGGCAAAATCCTGATGGCGACCGTCAAAGGTGATGTGCATGACATTGGTAAGAACATCGTTGGTGTAGTACTACAATGCAATAACTACGAAGTGCTTGACTTGGGCGTCATGGTATCTGCGGAAAAAATTCTGCAAGTCGCTCGTGATGAAAAAGTCGACATTATTGGTTTGTCTGGTTTGATTACCCCGTCCTTGGATGAAATGGTGCATGTGGCTAAAGAAATGCAGCGCCAAGGCTTCCAGATTCCGCTGTTGATTGGGGGCGCTACTACTTCCAAAATTCATACCGCCGTGAAAATCGAACCGCAATATCAAAATGACATGGTGGTTTATGTCGCTGATGCCTCGCGTGCAGTAGGGGTAGCCAGTTCGCTGTTATCCAAAGAATTAAAACCGGCTTATGTACAAAGTATTCGTGAGGAGTACGAACAAGTACGTGTAAAACGTGCTGCTAATCAAACTGAGCGCAAACTGATTTCAATTGCCGATGCGCGTGCTAACGCATTTAAAGGAGATTGGGCGAATTATGTGCCCCCTAAGCCGAAGTTATTGGAAGTGGCAGCCGCATCAGGGCAAAAAGAGCATTGCTGTATCGCGCACAAACTACAAGCTGAGCGTAATGCACAGAAAGCCGCACAGATCATTCCAACTAATGCAAAGTTAATTCACAAGGGTGCAGGTGTTATTCTGAGCTTTGCGGATTACCCCTTAGCTGAGCTAGTCGAGCGTATTGATTGGACACCATTTTTTCGTAGCTGGGAATTAGCGGGGCGCTACCCTGAGATTCTCAAGGATGAGGTGGTGGGTACTGAGGCCACGAAATTATTGGCTGATGCCCAAGCTATGCTACAAAAGGTCGTGGCGGAAAAATGGATTCACGCTAAAGCAGTGATTGGCTTCTTCCCAGCCCATAGCCTAGGCGATGATATTGTGCTGTTTAAGGATGAAGCACGCCAAACAGTACACACTACTTTGCATAATCTACGTATGCAAATGGACAGAAACGGACAACAACCCAATTACAGCCTAGCTGATTTCGTCGCCCCACAAGACTCTGGTCAAGCGGATTGGTTGGGGGCGTTTGCTGTGAGTGCAGGCTTTGGGATTGAACAACACTTGGCGGATTTTCGTGCCAAACACGATGATTACAGCGCGATCATGCTAGAAGCCTTATGTGATCGATTCGCGGAAGCCTTAGCCGAGCAAATGCATGAGCGTGTGCGTAAAGAATTCTGGGCTTATGCCACCGATGAAAGTTTAGATAATGAGGCCATGATTGCCGAAAGCTATCAAGGTATCCGCCCCGCTCCCGGCTATCCGGCCTGCCCTGATCACACCGAAAAAGGCTCACTCTGGCAATTACTCGATGTAGAAAACAATACCGGCATGATCATCACCGAGTCGTTTGCGATGTACCCAGCAGCCTCAGTATCAGGTTGGTATTTCAGCCATCCAGAGTCACGTTATTTCGGCATTGGACGGGTAGGACGTGATCAAGTTGAGGACTATGCTAAGCGTAAGAGGATGAGTTTGGCGGAGGCTGAGAAGTGGTTGAGTCCGGTGTTGGGGTATGATGCCTAATAAGTGGGCAGTTGATCGTATTCGCAGCACTATTAAACCTATAACTGGCATCGCTTGTAGCTGCATCCACATTGCCGATGTGTATGTAAGTTTCCCCAATGGTTCACTCAAACGCCCTGATATTTCAATTTTCTGCCGTGAACCGGATGAAGATGAAGAAGCGATTAGCCTAGTGCCTGAGGCCGTGATTGAAATTATTAGCAAAGGCTACGAAGCTAAAGATTTACAAATTGCCCCACCATTTTATTTATCGCAGGGCGTGAAAAACATTGTGGTTTTAAATCCCTATACACTGGCGATTTTACATGTACATGAGAAAGGAGCAGAGCACTATCTTTCACCGGTATAGATTCGATTGGCTTGTGGGTGTAGTGTGGTAGTGTGAGCTAGTAAAATAGACAGAATGGTTGGAAGTTATTGATAATCCAACCTTATAAAGGGATTAAAACTCACTTTTTAAAGCACCTACTTGCTATTCTGCTAGTGGCAAGCCCCTGAGTCCTTTATAATGCGTGCGTTTTTAGCAAACCTATCGTTCTATCATGCAAATTGCCCAACCTTCCGCAACCGAGACTGCTAACGAACTGGAGCTTATCCGCCAGCACCTTAATCTTGATGGCACAACCATCTTAGAGCTAGGGTGCGGCAAAGCCCAGTTAACACGGGCAATTGCACAAAACTTTTCGGTACATAAGATCATTGCTACTGAAGTCGACACCATTCAACATGAGGTTAATTTAGCTAGCGAACACCCGAATAACATCGAGTTTCGTGCGGGTGGTGCTCAAGCGATCGCATTGCCTGATAATAGTGTTGACATAGTGTTTATGTTCAAATCCTTGCACCATGTACCAGTTGAACTGATGCCGTTAGCTTTTCAGGAAATAGAGCGTGTATTGAAACCTCAAGGTTCTTTATGGATTTCAGAACCGGTTTATGCCGGTGCTTTCAATGAGCTGTTACGCTTATTTCATGATGAGCAAAAAGTGCGAGAAGCCGCTTTCCAGCACACCCAAGCAGCGGTAGATTCAGGTTTATTACAGTTAAAGCAGCAAATCTTTTTTAATGCAGTGACACATTTCGTAGATTTTGCTGAGTTTGAACAGCGAATTATTGGCGTTACACATACCAAGCATGTATTGAGTCCAGAGCTGGCGACACAAGTTGAAATGGCTTTTAACCAACAAATGGGTAAGGATGGAGCGAACTTTTTAACCCCACAGCGGATTGATTGGCTGCAAAAAGCCGCTTAAGTCAAAATACCGCCATTAAGCAACCATTCGACAGATAGAATTAATGCATTGTCCAACAATTCAACTACACTTTGATCTTAAGTTTAGATAATTAATGAAAAAATCCATGAGCATACAACGTAAGGGCATTATTTTAGCGGGTGGCAGTGGTACACGCTTGTATCCCTTGACCCAAGCGGTTAGTAAGCAGCTAATGCCCGTTTATGATAAGCCTATGATTTATTACCCCTTGACGGTACTAATGTTATCGGGGATTCGCGATATTTTAATTATCACGACCCCACAGGACTCTAGCCAATTTCAAGCATTATTAGGTGATGGTAAGCAATGGGGCTTAAATATTCAATATGCTATCCAAGCTAAACCGGAAGGTTTAGCCCAAGCTTTTCTCATTGGCGAAGAATTCTTAGGCAACGCTCCGTGTACGCTTATTTTAGGCGACAATATTTACTACGGTGAAGGTCTCTCCCAACGCTTACAAGCTGCTTATGAGCAAATTCAAGGTGCTACTGTTTTTGCCTATTATGTACGTGATCCTGAACGCTATGGGGTGGTCGATTTTGATGATCAAGGCCGTGCACTCAATATTGAGGAAAAGCCTGCCAAGCCGCGTTCCAACTATGCAGTGACAGGCTTGTATTTCTACGACAATCAAGTTGTGGACGTCGCTAAAGCAGTTAAGCCCTCTGAACGCGGTGAGCTAGAAATCACCACCGTAAATCAAATGTACTTAGAAAAAGAGCAACTGCAAGTCGAAATTCTCAAGCGTGGTACCGCTTGGTTAGACACAGGCACTCATGCCTCACTACTGGATGCTTCCAACTACATACGGGTGATTGAAGAGCGCCAAGGTTTGAAGATTGCTTGCCCTGAGGAAGTTGCTTGGCGAATGCGTTATATCGATACTGAACAATTATTACGCTTGGCAGAGCCTCTGAAAAAAAGTGGTTACGGACATTATCTTATTGGGGTCGCTAAGGCATGAAAATTATCCCGACAACCATTCCAGATGTGCTGATCATCGAACCTAAAGTCTTTGGTGATGAGCGTGGTTTCTTCATGGAAACTTGGAATCAACAAACCTTTACTGAAGCCGGTTTAGACTTTAAATTTGTTCAGGATAATCATAGTCGCTCACGCCAAGGGATTTTACGCGGCTTGCACTATCAGATTAAAAACCCACAAGGCAAATTAGTTCGTGTGACCCAAGGCTGCGTCTATGATGTAGCGGTTGATCTACGCCGTTCCTCACCAACCTTCGGGCAATGGACGGCAGTTGAACTTTCAGCCGAAAATCATCGTCTTTTTTGGGTTCCTCCCGGCTTTGCACATGGCTTTTATGTGATGAGTGAATCAGCCGATTTCCAATATAAATGCACTAATTTATACGCCCCTGAACATGAGCGTTGTGTGCGTTGGAATGACCCTAATCTGAATATTCCTTGGCCACTGGTACAAGGGGAAGCACCACAATTATCAGCTAAAGATGCTCTAGGTGCTTTGTTGCCAGAGGCGGAGGTATTTGCATGAAATTGCAAAAAGTCTTGGTAACGGGTGCAAATGGTCAATTAGGCTATGAACTGCAACGCACCGTAGCACCAAGTATTGAGCTCATCGCCACGGATTATCAAACCCTTGATATTACTGATATTGCGCAAATCACCGCCGCTTTAGAACAGTATCAGCCTGATCTAATCATTAATGCAGCCGCTTATACGGCGGTGGATAAAGCAGAAACTGATCAAGCCAATGCGCAGCGCTTAAATGCTGAGGCTGCTGGCTTCATCGCTCAAGCAGTGGCACAAGCCAATCAACATAAGCCGACTCAGCTAGTCCATATCTCCACCGATTTTGTATTTGATGGAACACAATCCCTACCATATGTACCTGAAGCTGCAACGGCACCTTTAGGTGTTTATGGGGCTACTAAACTCAGTGGCGAACAGCAGGTTCAAGCTCATCTACCAACTGCTTTAATTATTCGCACTTCTTGGCTTTACTCCACGCATGGCAATAACTTTGTAAAAAGCATGTTGCGCTTTATGCAAGAACGTGAGCAATTAGGCGTGGTGTATGATCAAGTAGGATCACCCACTTGGGCACGCACACTCGCGCTCAGTATTTGGGCTTTAGTAGAAAGAGATGCACAGGGTATTCTGCATTGCTCAGATAATGGCGTGGCAAGCTGGTACGATTTTGCGGTGACCATTCAAGAAGAGGCTTATCGATTAGGATTACTCAAGCAACGTATTCCTATTCATCCAATTCGCAGTAGTGCCTACCCTACTCCCGCTAGGCGTCCTGCCTTTAGCGTCATGGATAAAAGCCGCACTGAAGAGACTCTTGGCTATCGTCTGCCCTATTGGCATACTAGTCTGCAGGCGATGCTCACCGAATTATATGAATCATATCACCAAGCCTAATTATGACCTATCAACCTAAAAATCTACTGGTAACCGGTGGCGCTGGTTTCATTGGCACCAACTTTGTTCATTATTGGTTAGCGAGCTATCCGGAGACGCATATCACGGTATTAGATGCTCTGACCTATGCAGGCCGCTATAGCAATTTAGAGAGCTTAGAGGGGCAGCCGAATTTTCGTTTCGTAAAAGGTGATATTCTTGATCAGCCTTTGGTCGAAAACTTATTACGCGAAGGCTCTATTGAGACTATCGTGCATTTTGCCGCCGAATCGCATGTAGATCGTTCGATTTATGGACCTGATGCCTTTTTACGTACCAATATTGATGGCACGCATAGTTTATTAAAAGCAGCTAAAAAAGTTTGGTTGGATGAAAACAAAGGCTGTACACATCGTTTCCATCATGTTTCCACGGATGAAGTCTATGGTACTTTGTCAGCAACAGACCCGGCTTTCACAGAAACCACGCCTTATGCACCAAATTCACCTTATGCCGCTAGTAAAGCTGCCTCAGATCATATTGTGCGCGCCTACCAGCATACTTATGGTTTGAGTACCACCACGAGTAATTGCTCCAACAACTATGGCCCCTATCAATATCCTGAAAAGCTTATTCCACTCGCCATTTCCAATTTATTGCGCGGTAAGGCTGTACCGATTTATGGCGATGGTCAACAGATTCGGGACTGGCTATATGTCGATGATCATAATCGCGGCATTGATTTGATTATCCGCACAGGTCAGGTAGGGGAAACTTATAATATAGGCGGCAATAATGAACAAACTAACTTAAATCTGATTCATACCTTGTGTGCCTTATTAGATGAGCGTTTCCCAAACTCCCCACATGTTCCACATCATAAACTGATCACTTATGTGACTGACCGCCCTGGGCATGATCGGCGGTATGCGATTGATAATCGCAAGATTTGTCAGGCGTTAGGCTATACTCCAGCCGAAACCTTCCAATCTGGTTTAGCAAAAACCTTAGATTGGTATTTAACTCATACCAGCTTCTGGCAAGCGGATGATATTCAACTGTTTGGTAGTCATGCAGCGGCTAAGGAGCCAGCTTAATGCAGTGTCGAATTTGTGGGAGCAAGGGCGAACATAGGGTTTACACCGCTAAGGAGATGATGCTTGGTCTAAGGGATGAGCATCGCTATTTCCAGTGTGCTGATTGTGGCTGCTTACAAATTGAAGCCATTCCAGACAATTTGGCGGCTTATTATCCTAGCAACTATTACTCCTACTCTGCTCCAAGTACTGCTAGTAAGCTTAAGCAACAGTTATTATGTCAACGCGATTACTATGCAGTAACCGGTAAATCCTTACTTGGACATGCTTTAAGCTTAGTTTCACCGAACCGTAAACTTAGTACCCTGCGCCCCATTCATCTTAAAAAAGATTCACGCATTTTAGACGTCGGTTGTGGTGCTGGTTTACTATTAAATGCTTTACGCGATGCAGGCTTTACCCAGCTATTAGGTATTGACCCCTTTAATGCAGATACAATCCGTTACCCTAATGGCTTAATCATTGAAAAACGTGATATTTTCAGTGAAACAGGTGAATGGGATTTGATTATGTTCCACCACTCTTTTGAGCATTTGGTGGATCAACAGCAAACCTTAGAACAAGCCCAAAAGCTGCTGGCTAAGCAAGGTACCGTTTTACTACGTGTACCAACCGTGTCCTCTTATGCTTGGCAGCATTATGGGGTGAATTGGTCGCAATTAGATGCGCCGCGCCATCTGTTCTTACATTCAGTGGATAGCATTAAAAAACTAGCAGAGCAAACCGGTTTTATCGTTAGTCAAATTCACTATGACTCTAATGCCTTCCAGTTTTGGGGTAGCGAGCAATACGAACAAGATATTGCGCTGCGCTCAGAGCATTCTTGGGCAGAAAACCCAGCCAATTCTCCGTTTACCACGGAGCAGATTAAGCAATTTGAACATCGTGCACGTGAATTAAATGCTCTAAATAAAGGTGATCAAGCTGCTTTTTATTTGCGTAAAGCTTCATGACTGCTAAATGTAAAGTTTTCGCCATCTCATCCCCCGGCGGTCATTGGATTCAGTTGACTCGCTTATGTGCTGGTTTGGAGGCAAAGCATGAAATTGTGTATGCATTGCCGGATAAGCTCTTTAGGCCTAAACGCGCTCAGAAAATATACTCTGTCATAGATGTCAGTGCGGACGATAAGTGGAAGTTAATTCCTTGTGCTTTTCAGGTTGGCTATATTCTACTAAAAGAACGTCCACAGGTGATTTTATCGACAGGAGCAGCCCCCGGTGTAGTGGCTATTGTGCTCGGTAAACTGCTTAGAATTCGTACTATTTGGGTGGATAGCATTGCTAATGTACAAAAAATTTCCCGCTCGGGTGAGCTAGTGAAAAACTGTGCTGATGTATTTCTGACACAATGGGAACATTTGAGCGATCAGCAACAAATCCTGTTCAAAGGATCGGTTCTATGATTTTCGTGGCAGTAGGCACTCAATTTCCTTTTGACCGCTTGATTCGCTGTGTGGACGAATGGGCGCTGGCACACGGGGTTGAAGTGGTTGCTCAGATTGCTGCGGGCGAGTATCTGCCTATCCATGCACGCTATGAACGCTTTATGACTACGGAGGCTTTTAACCAAACCTTAAAAGCGGCCAGTCTAATTATTTCCCATGCGGGAATGGGCAATATTATTACCGCCATTGAAAGCAGTAAGCCTATTATTGTCATGAATCGTCAATATGAATTGGGCGAACATCGCAATAACCATCAAGCGGATGGTTTAGAGTGGATGGCAAAATTACCGGGAGTTTATACTGCGCAAACCTGTGAAGACTTAAATGCCTTGCTAGATCAGCATGACTCTTTGACTGCTAGTGGACAAGTAGGCATTGAACGGCGGCAAAATCTGATTAACTTTCTTGACCAAGCCATTCGAGCTTAAACCATGAAGTTAAATAACCCCTCTTTACTCTGGCAAACAGCATTCTCGATTATCGCGCGCTTTGCAGGAGTGGGTTTAAACTTTGCAGTTGCGATTATTATTACCCGTACTTTACCGATGAATGAAGCGGGCATGTTATTCATGCTGATGACTTTAGTCACGGGTATTTCACTGTTTAGTCGTGTGGGTGTAGAACAATGGTTAGTCCGTGAAGTCGCGGGTCTACCTGAACAAGGGCTAGCAGAAGCACAGTTACGCCACTTATATAGCGCGTTTAGACTGCTGCTGATCACCAGTTTTATCTTTATGTTGATTTGGCTCGCAATCAGTCCCGTGGTCAAACGGAATTTATTTGATGGCGACATTCATTTAGGTTTGTTATGGGTCGCCGCTTTAGGTATTTTCTTCTTTAATCTGGTGATGACTAACTCCGCTTTTATGAAGGCAGCTCATCATATTTCTGAATCCTTACTGATTCAAAATGCGCTCCCTGCTGTCTGTATGATGTTGGTTATTTTGCTGTTATGGCCCTTTTTCCCAGTTTATCAAAACTATTTGTGGATTTACACGCTGTCGGTAGTGTTAGCGGGTCTAGTGTCATTTTATTGGCTACGTGCGTGGTTACCCTCTTTAAAATCACGGGGTGCCCCCATCACACGTCAATCGGTGTTTCAAAGCTCCCTCCCCCTAGCACCTGTGTCCTATTTTGCTTTCATGATGTTGTGGGCAGACACATTGATGACTGGCTGGTTATTAAATAATGAGGATGTAGCTTTATTTACAGTGGCGGCGCGCTTGTCATTTGTGAGTGGATTCTTTTTAGGCGCTTTAGATGCCACGATTTACCCGCGCCTCTTACGGATGCATAAACAAAATCCTGAAAAACTACGCAAATTTTTCTGGCAGGCGACGCTGTTAGTTGCAGTGGTCTTAAGTGTGGTCACTGTGATCATTGCTGCGGTGGGAAAACCGGTTCTAGCGGTGTTTAATGAAGGTTACGTACAAGCTGCAACGACTTTAGTTATCCTCTTGTTAGGACAGTTAGTCCGTGGTTTAGGCATTACCTTCTCTTTTATGTTCATTATTCGCGAGCAAGTGCGCTATCTTAATGGTTTATTATTCGTTGCCTTACTCGCCAACCTGTTAGCGAATTGGTTGTTGATTCCCCAATATGGTATTGAAGGCGCTGCAATGGCAACTTTAGCTGCGAACTTACTCTTAACGGGTGGAGTGATCGTGTTTTTCTTCAAAAACCGCTTGTTAAGTGGCTATGCTTAGACAACTATGCTAAGAATCCTTGCCGTTTTATTTGTTATTTCGATCTTTATTCCAGTTGAATTCTTTGTCATGGCTGGAACTGTACGTATCGAAACCTACCGCGTCATTCTCGCACTGACTTTGATCTATGCCTTCTTTAATTTCCGCACCGTATTAAAACGGGCTGACCTGACTGATGTATTGCTGCTAGGCCTCATTGTCTTAGCGTTTGCTAGCTTCTGGGCAAATCACAGTTTACAAAAAGCGATTGAATCGACCGGTTTATATTCATTAGAAACCTTAGGCGCGTTCTACTTAGCTAAGCTATTTATTACGACGCCTGAGCGTTTTTATCGGATCAACTTAGCATTCATTTGGATTTTGGTGGCACTTACCCTGCCCGCCATCTATGAAGCGGTTTCGCATCATCGGATTTTGCACGAATGGGCTGAACGCCTCACTGGGCATTTATCCATCGACTACCGCCTATACACCGAATATTACATACGTGGTAGCATTATGCGCACCACCAGCGTCTTTGCTCATCCAATTTTATATGGCACTCTCGCAGCATTATTCTTCCCCTTTGCTATTTTGTTGTTCTGGCGTCAACAAAAAATTAGACAATTTTCGATGATTCTCGGCTTGAGCCTTTCTATGCTCACTACTTTATCCTCAGCTCCCTTGCTGTCCTTGATTTTCCAAGCTTTTACGGTCTTACTGGTTAAGTTCTGGCATACCGCACGGCGCTTCTGGGTGGCGATTTTCTTTAGCGGTTTAGCGATTGCTATGTTGATTCAAGCATTGTCCAATCGTGGCTTCTTTGGAATTTTAATTTCCTATCTCACGTTCAATCCGAATACCGGCTATTTCCGCATGTTGCAGTGGGAATACAGCATGGATGATATTTTATCTCATCCTATTTTAGGGATTGCGCACAATGACTGGACTCGTCCTTATTGGAAAGATTGGATGGGCGATAGTATTGACAGTTTCTGGTTACTTGTTACCCTACAACACGGTGTTTTTGCTTTTGTGCTTTTACTGACAGCCTGTTTTTATGCGGTTTTTAGCGTGTTAAATCAAGTACATCGGCAACATGAAAATGTCAAATGGATGGTTACTGCTTGGATTTTATCATTCATGTCGTTGATTTTAATAGGTTTTACTGTTGACTATTTCGACAAATTGCAGCCAATGTTTTTCTTCACTTTAGGCGCTATGTCTTGGGCAAAATATTATCTAACACCAGAAACACCTAGTCTGTATAGTGGGATGATGTCAACTGGGGAGCAGGGGAAACCAGCAAAATGAAGCCACGCTTCGTTAGTCAAAAAGTATTCATGAGAATACTGCATTTTCGGCATAGCCTACTCTATGCCTACAACTGGTATTTACGCTCTTTCTATGGGATGAAATTGCATCCTAGTGTACGTATTTCCTTAAAAGCTCGAGTCGATAAGACCAATCCGACAAGCTTAGAAATTGGCGAAGAAACGATGGTAACTTTTGATAGCATCCTTCTTTCTCATGACTATGCAACTGAACGTCATGCAGGTGCTTATCAGCAAATGACTACAATCGGTAAGCGCTGTTTTATAGGTTGCGGTTCTATTGTGATGCCAGGCGTCAGTATTGGCGATGAGTGTATTATTGCCGCCGGCAGTGTTGTTACTAAGGATGTGCCAGCCGGCTCGATTGTGGCAGGAAATCCGGCCACTGTGATCCGTAGCGGTATTCATACTAAAGCCTATGGCCGCCTAATCAATAGCCAAGCCCCCATCAAACCTGAAGCAACTATGTCCTCCACTTTGCCTAGCGCAGCCGCCTTAAATGAAACCGCTAGTTAGTATTATTTTAGTTTCCTACAATACCGCTGAGCACACATGCAAAGCTTTACAGTCGGTACAAGAGCAGACTCAACAGTCACATGAAATTATTGTTGTAGATAATAAATCGAGTGATAACTCAGTTGCCCTTATTCGTACTGCTTTTCCCAGTATTCAATTAATTGAAAGCTCTGAAAACCTAGGTTTCGCAGGAGGGGTACGCAAAGGTGTTGAGCAAGCACAGGGTAACTATCTATTATTGCTGAATCCTGATACGGTGGTATTGGATGGCGCCATTGATAAGCTTTTAAACTTTGCTGAGCAGCAGCCTAAACATGGTATTTGGGGAGGCGTTACTCTAAACAATGATCTTAGCTTAAATACGCAACATGCTTGGTCTAAACCGGATTTCGCTTCATTGCTATTTAGCGCTTTGGGCTTAAGTAAATTGTTTAGTTCAAGCTGCCTATTCAATTACGCTAATTACGGTTGCTGGCAGCGAGATACAGTTAAAGAAGTAGATATTCTTTCTGGTTGTTTTTTCCTAATTAAACGGCAAGTTTGGGATGAACTGGGGGGCTTAGACCCAACTTTCTTCATGTATGCTGAAGAAGCGGACCTTTGCTTACGCGCTAAAGCGCAAGGCTATCAACCCATTGTCACGCCCGATGCACGCATTATCCATCATGGAGGTGTCAGTCATTCACGTTTTTCGGGTAAGTTAATTAAGCTACTTAAAGGCAAAGTAGAGCTGATTAATCGGCATATTAGCGAGTGGAAGCGCCCCATTTTCAAAGCCTTACTCTGGCTCTATGTCTTCAACAAATACGCTATACATCGCTTGCTAAAGCCGCGCTCAGAACAAACTCAAGAGTGGCAAACCGTTTATCAAGCTCGTGATCATTGGCTCAAAGGATATTCAGCATAAATGCCTAGCGTTATCGTTCCTGCACATAATGAAGCTACTGTTATTCGTGCTTGCTTAGATAGTCTTTTAAAACAGACTGGAGTGGATCGAATTATTGTGGCTTGTAATGGTTGTACGGATACAACAGCGACTATCGTGCAGCAAGAATACCCTCAAGTAGTTTGTCTTGATATTGCGACACCTTCCAAGGTGAACGCGCTTAATGAAGCTGAAAAGCATGTTTTATCGTGGCCGGTTTTTTATATTGACGCAGATACTAAACTTTCCGCTGGAGCCATTGAGAAAATTACTGAAGTGATGGCTCAGGGCAAGCTCTTATTGGCTGCACCTGAACCAGTGATTGATACTTCGCGTTCTTCTTGGTTAGTTAAGCAATATTATAAAGTTTGGTTATCTTTGCCTTACATTCGTGAAGGCGTCGTCGCGACCTGTAGCTTTGTTATTTCTGCGCAAGGGCGAAATCGATTCATTAATTTTCCTAATGTCATCAATGATGATGGCTTTGTGCGGTGTCAGTTCTCAGCCGAAGAGCGTGGTAATGTATCGGGTACTCAAGTTTTTATCACTGCCCCACAAAACATTAAATCTCTGATTAAAATTAAGACGCGAGCTCGCTTGGGAAATATGCAATTAGCAACTGCTAAGTTATGTACTCAAGCTCAAGCAAAGCCCTACTCTCAAATTATGCGGTCTAAACTATTTAGCAAAGACTTTTTCTCGGTAAGCATTTATCTAGCGATTGCTACACTCATCCGTCTACGTGCTAAGCAGCAATTGAGGCATTTATCTAACTATCGTTGGGAGACTGATCATACCTCCCGCCAAACCCAATCCAGCTAAAAGCTCACGATTGTCACAAAAACTCCTACCTTTGTATTTTTTTTACGACACAAATTGCTGAATTAAGCTATATTTAATGGCAGAATAGTGGCCGATTCGAGTGTCTATGTGCCGCAAAGATCAAGTTTTGCTTACATAACAGCTATTTAGTGCAAATAAGCACGGAGTTCACATTTAGGCCTAATCGGTACTAAGTAACTAGCTAGAAGTTTCCACGTATAAGATCCTGCTGGTGTAAACTGGT
>NZ_CALMZC010000023.1 GCF_937873765.1 uncultured Thiothrix sp.
ACCCCCCCTACGACACTGGCAGTTAAAGCAGCCGCGACCAATAACTACGATGCCAATACCCTTCCCAAGCAACTAATGGTTCGGGTAGCGTGGGAAAATGTGAGTAGCTTGCAATACACCTATTATGCTGGGCAGTTTGGCGGTACGGATGTCGACTTGCAGGCGTTTAACACCGATGGTATCACACCGATCTGTGAGACCTATGACTATGGCGATGCCCCTGCTAGTTATGGCGAGGTCAGCCATAAGATTCTCAGCAGTATTTACTTAGGTGATAACCCACCTGATGCTGAGACAGCCAGTAAATACAGCTTCAATGCACGTGCAGATAATTATGATGATGGTGCACCTCAACAGGCTGCATCGGGTGTCTATATTCCATTATTCCCTGTCTTGCAATTGACCGACAGCAGCTATAGCGTCAATTTTAAAGTAACCAATCTAACAGGGACAGCAGGCAAACTTCACGGCTGGATCGATTTTGATAAAAGTGGGACTTTTGAAGCGGATGAAGCTGCTGTTGTTGATGTCCCTAGTGGTGCTAGTAATGCTACCGCTACGCTTAATTGGGGAAGTATTCCCCTTGATATTCAATTAGGTACAGTTGCGCTGCGGCTGCGTTTGAGTACCGATGCTAGTGTTTTAGTTAGTACGCCTACGGGTAGTGCCAATGATGGTGAGGTAGAGGATTATCCGATTGCAATTGCAATGGATATTCCACCCAATAGCCCCTCTTTAGCCATTGTGAATGGGGCAACGCCTGCTGCTTGTGAAGTAGTGGTCTTTCAAGATAATTTTAATGATCTAACCCCGGGTCTGTTTTGGGGTTTGAATCGTCCAGGTAGTCAGGCTGTCCGTGATTGGGATCGGTCCGGTGGTGGTAATGATACCTATGCGCATATCACCGCTAGTTCTGCCACAGATCGTAGTATCTATTTTGGGAATGGTGGTGTTCGGCAGATTAGTCCATCGATTGGTACGGGCTTTAGTTTTGATGCTAATGGCAAGCTGCTCACGGTGATTGATGCAATTGCTCTGCGTGATGATATGGATGACATCATTAGCCCCGGAACAACCGTGAATGAATATGGCAGCAAAGCTGATTGGGGGCCAGAGCCAGTCAAGTTTTCACGCAGCTTCTCAACTATAGCAGGCAAGACTTACCGCCTCTACTTCAAGGCAAAGCCGGAAGATCCGGCTGGAACTTATGAATCTGGTATTATGCGCTTGGATATGCCGGGTGGTTCGCTGCATTTTAAAGCTCCCGGTAGTGCGGAGGGTGTGCAAAGTTATGCGGTTGAATTTACCGCAACCAGTACTAGCTCAGTCATTAGTTTTATTAACTATGGCCATGTAGAGAATGATAATAATAAATATTGTGACCCTAATAGTGTGTTTGGGAACAATGTTTGGTGTACGGTAGGTGGGCGTACCGATGGCAAAGTGGCTAATGAGTTAATCATTGATGATGTGGTACTGACAGAGGCTGCCTGTGCAACTGGCAGTATCAAGGGGCGAGTGTACCTCGATAGTAATCAGGATAATAACTATGATGAGGGTGTAGAGAACGGCCTTAGTGCAATCACTGTACGCTTGTATGACGAGAATGGTACTACGGGTGACTATAGTGATGACCGATTAGTTAACACCAAGAGTACCTATGTGAACGGCGAATATGATTTCACTGAAGTCAATACGAGCCGTAGCTATCGCCTTGAAGTTGATACAACTGACAGTGACTTGCCAGCTCACACGGTGATTGGTACCGCTAATCCACTAACTAACCGCACTGTGGCCGCGAATACTTTGCTAGATCATCAGCATTTTGGTTTTGATTTGATGATGCCTAGCAAGATCCTTGGTACGGTGTACTTGGATAATAATACAAATGACAGCTTTAATCTGGGCATAGACTACGGTCTTGGTAATATCACTGTCTCTTTACATACGATGGCAGGTGTACTAGTTGCAAGTACCCAAACAGCAATTAATGGTACCTACCAGTTTGCTAATCTAGATCATAATCTGAGCTACCGAATAACGGTTGATGGCACTGATGCTGATCTTCCTCCGGGGGCGACACTGGGTACCGTCAATCCAATACCAAATATAAGCGTTCCACAGAATAGCATGGTAACTAAAGATGTTGGTTTTGATCAGGCGGCCAATGGTATCACGGGTAAAGTCTTCCTTGATTACAACTTGAATGGGCAGCTCGATAGTCAATCGGCGATGATTAATTTCGCCAATAATATGAATATTGGCCTCGCCTTTGATAAGGGTATTGCGAATGCACAAATCAAGGCAGAATGCGTCGGTGCAGCCGGTAAGCTTAGCTTCGGTCCAGTAACCAGTGATGTGAATGGACAGTATTATCTAGCAACCCCAGGAGCTGTTGCTGGCAATTACAACTGTATTTTGCAACTGACGACAATACCTAGTGGCTATACCGTAGCGACCCAATCAGGTTCAGGTCAGCAGGTCTTAACGCAAGTCGTTAGCCCTACTGCGGTCAATACTTACTTTGCCTTACAACAAGAGATGAGTTATTGCCAGAATAATCCTGATTTGGCAGTCAACCGTTTTGCTTACGGTCAACAGACCGCCAATGCACCATTTGCAGGCAATAACGATGTGGCCAATATCTTTGCTTTCCCCTATAACAGTGGTACTGCAGGTGTTCCTAACACCCTGCCGCTTGGCTACAACCATCCGCTAGAAACCGATACTGCGTTTAAAGATTTAGCGTTAGCGAATCAAGTGGGGAGTGTATTTGGTCTGGGCTGGCATCCTAGTTCGCATAGTCTCTTTGCTTCTGCCTATATGAAAGCATGGACAGGGTTTGGCTCAGGTGGTACCGGTGGTATCTATCGGGTTGACTTGAGTAATCCGAGTAGTCCGGTCAGTAGCCTCTACGCTAACTTGAATCAGATTTTTCCAGCTACACCACCTACAGTCGGTAGTGACCCCTATTTGACGGGTATTTTCTCAAGCACTAATCCGGGTTATGTACAAATTGCGGATGGTAGCAGTGCTCCAGATGGCTCTTATGTAGCTTCTGGTAATGCGACGCGTGATAATCAAAACGGGCAGATCGCTGCGGCTGTGGGTAAGACAGCTTTTGGTGATTTAGATGTCTCAGCAGATGGTAAATCCTTATTTGTCGTGAATATGGCGAATAATAAGTTATACATCCTACCAGTGCGTTCTGCCCCATTGACGGCTGCTGATGCTGGTTTGATCAGTAGTTATAGCATTCCGTTTGCCGCCAATTGTCGGGTTAATGGCACTAAGCGAGCCTTTGGTTTAGGGGAGTATGAAGAGGGACTTTATGTCGCGACTGAATGCGGTGCAGAATATGGGCTTCCGTGGGAAGTGTCTGAGCATTCAGTATTCCGCTTTGATCTACAGAGTAAAACTTTCTCAACAACACCCAGCCTTGTTTATGCAAGTTCTAGTGAAGATAGCTATGGTATTTCTTTCTCGCTTATCACAGATCTAGTATTTGACCCTGCGGGGCAGATGATATTGACCTTCCGTAATAATTTATCATCCTCTACTGATACGACGGCTGATGACGGTAAAGGGTCAGCCTATAGTGTGATTCGTCGTGCTTGTATTCAAGATAAAGCAGCTTATCGTTGGGAAAAAGAAAATAATGCGAGCTGTGGAGGGGTAACCACGCCTGGCAAGGATGCAGGTTATGGTACTGGACCTGGTTCTGGCACCTTCTTCTATCAAGAATATCCGGCTGATAATGGGCCAGCCTTGCGCTCTGCTAGTTACGGTGGTGCTGCCCAAATTCCGGGCTTCATGGAAATGGCTTATACTGTTTCTGAACCCTTCGAGTTTTATAGTGTCGGTGTGTCTTGGGTGGATACCGGCCTTGGCAACCCTGCAACCGCTGGGCAACGTAACCGTGCTTACAGTTTTTATAAGGGAACAGGTGCGTTTGACTACCCTGACAATCGTCCAGTCAACGGCAAAAATGCTGCGATTGGTGATCTTGAAGTCCTGTGCGATACACCCTCCCTCGAAATCGGTAACCGCGTTTGGCAGGACAGTGATAGTGATGGAGTACAGGATGCGGGTGAGCTCCCTGTAGCAGGTGTTAAAGTTGAACTGTTCGCGAACGGTGCAAATCTGGCTTCTGCCACTCCATTGGCCACTACTGTTACCGATGCCAACGGTTATTATGTCTTCTCCAGTGACATGCGCGGTTATCCAGCTACTGGCAACAATGCGCCTAATGATACGACCGGAGCCAATGGCGGTTTCAATGCTGCCGATATTCAGGGTGGGCGAGCCAGCACTACTAGTCACAAATATGGCCTACTATCACTAACACCTAACACCCAGTATCAGGTTGTAATCCGTAATGTGGGCGGTGCAAGCAAACAGGCATCTCTTGGTAGCATGACTCTGAGTACCGTTGCACAAGGGACAGACCCTGAGCTTGACTCAGATGCAGGCGCTGTGGGTAATCATGCGGTTGCCAACGTCTCCATGCTAGGTTATGGCAACCATTACCATGCGGTGGATTTCGGTTTCAAAGTAGGAGCCATCCTTACTGATTATGGTGATGCGCCCGCTAGCTATGGTACTCCGTCCCACACTATTGTCTCAGGCATCCGTTTGGGGGCAACTGCGCCTGATGGTGAAACTGCCGCACAACCTAGTATTGGTGCAAACCTCGACGACACCACCGGCACAGATGATGAGGATGGTATTACTCTGCCCGCCCTGACCCAAGGTCAAACCACCACCATCACTACCACAGTGGTAGGGGCTGGCGGTTACCTCCAAGGCTGGATTGACTGGAATGGCGATGGTGACTTTGCCGACAGTGGCGAACAAGTTGCTACCAATATTCAAGATAATTTAGTGGGTGATACTAATAATGTCTTGGGCACAATTGCTTTTAGTGTGGCTGTACCTGCTAATGCAGTAACAACTCCAACCTATGCCCGTTTCCGCTGGTCAACCACTATAAGCCTTGATGCAATCACAGCAGCGGTGAATGGGGAAGTGGAGGATTATGCCTTAACGATTACTAATCCTTCTGGCCAAAGCAGCCTATCTGGTAAGGTTTGGTTTGACAGCAACAATGATGGCATCCAAAACGATGGTACAACTGCTTATATTGGCGGAGCTAAAGTTGAACTGTATAACCCAGCCACTAGCACTATCGTAACCACTACGACTACGGATGCTAATGGCAATTACCAATTTAGCAGCGCAGCGGGTTTCCTGCCTTCTACCACTTACCAATTACGTATTCGCCGTCTGGATACCCAAAAACCGTTCAGTGAATGGAGTCTAACCACTGCAAATTTAGGGGGTGATGATAACCTTGATTCAGATGCTATTTTAAATGGCAATTACTGGATCATCAGTTTCACTAGTCCTAATAGTGGCAATAGCGCCACTGGCTATGGGTTTGGCTTTGTAACTAATAGTGCGCAAGGCTGTATTGATGTAGGGAGCACTGGAATAGCCAATGACACCCTCAGTAATGGCCATGCACATGCTTATGATTTCGTTTTTGCAGGAAAACAGGTGACTGGTTTTTGTGCCGAACCTTCTGAACCATCGCCCCAACTGAATGATAGTTATCAGGTCTATAGTTCCGACCGTCTTGGGTTTAGTACTGCACAAAAATCCAAGTTACGCCGTTTGTATTCTGCCATCCAAGATCCTGATGTGCTGTTCAGTATCGCTCGTGTTTCTCCCCCCGGAGGATCACAAGCCTTTAACCAACAGATGCTACTGGATCATGTCATGTCCTATATGTCATGGTACTACCTCCATTACAACGAAAACATGACGACTATCATTAGCACTTTCTTTGAAAGTAACGGTGACTATACGGCAGAGCAACTTACGCTGATCAGGGATCTTCTACCGTTAATTGCTGATAGGGTTGCAGGGACGAATGGTCAGGTGCAGTACCCTGAGCAGAATATGTTCTGGTTATGGAACATGACCACCACTACCCGTCAGGATATTATTATCCCGTCTTCATACGCGGCTGAAGCCAGTTGCGCTGCTAATACCAATCTATCGGGTAAAGTCTGGTTTGACAGCAATAATGATGGCATCCAGAACGATGGCGTAGGGGCAGGTGTGGAAGGGGCTAAACTGGAGTTATTCAACCCAGCGACCAATACTATTGTTGCCACCACTACGACTACTGCAACGGGGACTTATGCTTTCGATACTACTAGTGGTTTAATGCCCAATATTAGCTATCAAGTGCGCATGCTGAAACCGGATAATGATTTCCCCTTATCAGACTGGGGGTTAACAGCTAAGAATATGGGGGGAGATCCGAACCAAGATTCTGATGCAGTTGTTAATGGCAGCTATTGGCAAATTAATCTAGTAAGCCCTAATAGCGGACAAACGCTGGGTGGATATGATATTGGTTTGGTGAATACTATCCCACAAGGTTGTTTGGACAATGGAGCGACAGGTGTAGCCTATGTTGCGCCCTCTCCTTTCTATGCGTATAACTTCCTATTTAATGGCAAACAGGTGTCAGGTTATTGCTTGGAGGTTGCAGACTTCTCCCCACAAGCTAATGACAGTTTTCAAGTCAATCCAATTGACAGGAGAGGCTTAAGCGCTATCCAACGCAGCCAGTTGGCACGTCTATATTCTGCCTTGCATGATCCTGATATTGTTTTCCCTATTATCAGTGTGTCCAACCCCAACACCATGCAAGATAACCTAGATGCTTTGTTAAAGTACATGACGTGGTATTACTCTGATTACAATGAAAATATCACCAGTGTTAACAACAATATTACTGACAATAATTCCCTGACTGTGGCGCAAAAAGATTTGTACAAAATCTTAGCTGTCAAGATCATTAACCGGGTTGCGGGTAGTAATGGTGAAACACAGTACCCTGAACAGAAACTCTATTGGTTATGGAACCTAACCACTACTGCTCGGCAAGACATAGTAGTACCTGCCCGTTATATTATTGGTGGTGTTTGTACTGCAAACTATGTTATCTCGGGAAAAGTCTTCGAGGACGTAAATTACGGCGGTGGTGCAGGGCGTAACGCAAGTGTCACAGGCACAGCAGGTATTAGTGGTACACAAGTAGAACTGTACAATTCAACTGGCAACTTTGTTAGCAACACTACCACTGCTGCAAATGGCGCTTACAGTTTTAGTGCTGTGCCAGCAGGTAACTATTTTGTGCGTGTGGTCAATGCCAGCGTCAATTCTAGTCGCTCTGGTTCTAATGGTAGTGAGCTGGGTGTACAGACTTTCCGTACCAACGGCACCGTAGCCATCACCAATGAAGTCGGTGGCCGTAAGCCTGATGCGACTGATGCTGAAGCACATGACGGTACGGCTACCTTAAATACCACGACCTTTGTCTTTAGCGGTGGAGCACTGAATGGTAAGCAGGCACAATCAGTGACTCCAGTCACTGTTGCAGGTGCTCTCAGTGGCGTAGACTTTGGCTTCAACTTTGACACGGTTGTGAATACCAATGATAGTGGCCAAGGTTCACTTCGCCAATTTATTCTCAATGCTAATTTATTAGGGGGAGAGGCGAGTTTAGCTCAAGTGGGGCTAGCGGCTGGTAAGGAACGATCTATTTTTATGTTGCCGCTTACCGATCCACGCTATATCAATTCTGATGGGGTTGCTAACAATGGTGATGAATTTTGGCGCATTCCACTCCTGAATGGCTTGCCAGAAACTACGGGTGCGGAAACGGTTCTCGATGCATCAACACAAGCCGGTTCTCAATGTAACCCAGTGGTAGGACGCAGACTGGTAGTCGAGTTAGATGGCAGTAATGTAAGCAATTTAACAGGTACGGCCATCACCTTAGCTGGCCCCTATAATGGTGTACGCGGTTTTGCGATTGGTAGCAACAGTGGCAACCAGTTCACCTTTGGTATTTATTTGCGTAAGAGAACTGTCTTTGAATCACAGACACCTGCACATGACTCCGTCATTGCTTGTAATAACATTGGTGCAACGCCGAGTGGGCAAGCCTATCCAGTAAGATTCTATACTGATGCAGTAGGCATTTTTGCAGATAATGTAACAGTGGGGGGGAGTGACCCAGCAGACCGTAATATTATCGGTAGTGCCGATGATGATGGCGTAGAGTCAGAAGGTAACGCAACGATCATTCGCAATAATTATATTGGTCTAGCTGCTGATGGCGTTAGCAAACTACCGCTGAATGACCATGTAGTTGCTTTATGGCCGCCTGGTAGCAATATGACGGTTATAGATAATAAGCTAGCAGTCACAAGGTTTGGCATTTTTAGTCAAAGTTCAGGTACTACTGTACGTAATAATACGATTGGTTTAACTGCGAATGGACAAAACGTTGTTGCTGGGGGGGAATATCTACTCCAATTCCAAGCTGGCAATGCTTTGGCAGAAAATAACCTATTTGCTAGTGGTGGGGCAGGAGGACAACCGGCTGTCATTTTGATGGATGGTTCGACTTTCCAAAACAATACTATCGGTTTCAATAGCGCTGGGATAAGTGTTGCAGGTTCTGGTAGTGCTCATGTAGGCATTTCATTGAGAAATGCGGCTGGTACAGCGAACACTCCAATTGTAATTAACAATAATACCATCGGTAATGCAGGTAGTGCTGGGATTGGTTTTAACAGCGATGTTGATGTGCCTGTCAGTATTACCCGCAACCGGATCGGTGTTGCCCCGAATGGGATCACACCAGCGAGCAATGCATGGAGTGGGATTGCGGTTAATAATAATGCTTCGAGTCCTGTGACAATTGGTGGTGCTAATCTTGGGAATATTATTGCTAATAATATGAAGGCAGCGATTGCCCATACGGGGACAGGGATTGTTACTGTTAACCAAAATAGTATTTATAACAACACTGGTTTAGGTATTGATCTAAGTGATGATGCGGTCACCACCAATGATGCAGGTGATGTGGATGTTGGTCCCAACGGCAAACTTAATTTCCCTCTGTTGCAACAGCTTGTATTTACAAATGGAAATTTGATTGTGCGTGGCTGCGCACCCGCTGGATCAGTAGTTGAGTTATTTGAAGCGGATGTCAGCCAAGGTGGTACAGCAGCGGTGGGTGCGAATCGTTTTGGACACCTATTTGATTATGGTGAGGGGCAGAGTTACCTAGGCAGCTTTGTGGAGGGGACTGTTGTAGATGCGGATACAGGTAGTTGTGCAATACCTGCAGCAGATGGCAACAATAATACAGGGATGAAGGCTTTCCAATTCTCAATTCCAGTACCCGCTAGTGTGGTTAGTGGAGACTATTTGACAGCAACAGCTACTTTGGCAGCAATGGGTACGTCAGAATTCAGCCCGACAGTGGCCGTGATTGATGGCCCGCCTCCTGTTGGCTCGGGTAGTTGTGCAGCAACCGGTGGCTCAGATATTTTATTCATTGTGGATAATTCGGGGTCGATTGTTGAGCCAGAATATGCTGATTTTGCCCAAACGATTCAAGCTGTGGGTAGTCAGGTATTGGTGAGCAATCCAAAGAATCGGATAGCAGTGGCTCATTTTGGGGGACCTTCTGACTCTTTAGTGAGTGGAGGACAATATGTGTATATCGAGCGTGATTTCTCAAGTACCGCTATGCTCGCACCAGTCAGACAGTTCGGTTGGGGGGGATCTTATAATCCAACTTGGACTGCAGATCACTTGGCGGGTGCTCTGCAACAAATGCGCTATGCCTTAGATGGGCAAGCCAGTACTACTTCGAGTTATATTCTTAGCCCACTTAAAGAAACGTCACGGAATACAGCTTCACCATTGCAGATTGTGTTAATGACAGATGCAACGCGTTATTTAGATCTTGTTCCTAACGATATTTCTATGTTGATTGATCCACCCGGTTCAGGTGCAGAGCCTGATGATGGCTCGGCTTTCACTATATATAACCAAATGAAAGCCGAGGGGGTATTATTTTCAGTGGCTAGCTTTAATGCAGATCCATCGGATATTGCTGCATCGGCTGCGATTGCGTCAGTGGGTGGCACTTATACTGGAGATATTGAAGCTAATGCACATGATCCACAAGGATCGCAAGTGACTCCACGTCGCTATGTCTCAGTGACAGCAGGGTTCCAGTTAACGACGACTCAGTTAGAGGAGTTGGTAGAAGGTACGGCTATTTGTGGTAGTTCTATCCAAGGCAGGGTATTTGAAGATCCAAATTACGGCGGTGGAACAGGACGACCCTTTGGTACTCTTGGTACAGTCGGGATCACAGGGGCAAGCATTGAGGTCTATGATCAAGCCGGTAACTATGTAGCCAGTGTAGTGAGTACGACTGATGGCAAGTATAGCTTACCCAACCTGCCGGATGCTCCTTATTATGTGCGCGTAGTGGATGCAACGGTTAAGTCCAGCCGCCTAGGTTCTAATGGCTCTGAAATACCCGTGTTAACGTATCGGACAGATGGTTTAGTCGCGACAGCTAACCAGATTGGTGGCAATAAACCGATGTTAGCCGATGCAGGAGTGAATTTAGGTACAGCAACCTTAAATACTACGACCTTCCTGTTTAGTGGGGGTGGTTTGACTGGTAAGCCTGCACAATCAGTACAGCTAGTTAACCTGTCAGGTGGGGATTTGAAAGGAGTTGATTTTGGTTTCAACTTTAGTACCGTAGTCAACACTAATGACAGCGGACAAGGCTCATTACGGCAGTTCTTATTAAATAATAAACAGCTCGCTACCGATGGTTTGGCTCAAGTCTTACCGGCTTCTTTAGCGGCTGAATATCCAGCCGGTACTGAAACCAGTATCTTCATGATCCCAGCGACTCAGTTGACGGCAGGTCAAGCTATAATCACTTTAACCAGTGGTGCGCTAAGTTTAGAGCGTATGCATACGGCGATTGATGGACGTACCCAAATCGCTAATATTGGGAGTGGCACGATTGTCTTAAACAACAGTATTAGTAATGGCTTGAACTTACTCGCCAGTGCAACCAGTTCAGCCGTGCGGGATATTACAGTTAGCCATGCTGCAGGGAGTGGAGTATTGCTGGATGATACTGATAATGCAGTGCTTGAGCGCGTTACTATTCTTAATAATAGCCAATATGGTGTCAGTCTCACCAATGAAGCTCTCAATAACCGTATAGTAACTAATACGATTGCACATAATGCTTGGGCAGGCATCGCCCACATTGGGAGTGGTCTTGGTAATACTTATAGCCAAAATAGTATTCATGATAACGGTGGTTTAGGAATCGACCTAGGTGTGGACGGGGTGACTGCTAATGATGATCTAGATGTGGACACAGGGTCGAATAAGCTCTTGAACTATCCAGTCGTAGAGGCAGGCTCATCGATCAGCTCAAATGGTACCAAAGTTGTTGCCTATGATTTTGATCTGGATGTACCGACTAATACGCATGGTTACCGTCTAGAGTTTTTCCGCAATACTGCAGTGGATAGTTCAAGTCATGGGGAAGGTGAGATTTACCTAGGTTATGTCGATATTAATCATGCAGGTGGTGGGCTACTGAACTTTAAAGGATCACTGAATGCCAACCAAACAGTACCTGCGAATGCAAATATTGCGGTGACTCTCACGGAGAAAACTAGCCCTACCAGTTTGGGGAGTACGTCTGAGTTTTCTGGAGTGAAGAACGGTTCAGTCTCTATTTGTACCGATTTAATTAATGGTACAGGCGCGGATATAACGGTGAATGAAAACGCACCAGTCATCACCTATCTTGAGTCAACGGATGACAATGGCAATCCGATTACCTATGTTATTAGTGGTGGTGCAGATAGTAATCAATTTATTGTCCAAGGCCCTGAGCCAGGTGCAACACTAGATTGCCAACTTATTGTCTTCTATAAGCCTAATGTCATGGGTGCTCGCTCAAGTGCTCTGATCAAAGCTTTACCCTTGATAAAACCCGGCGATTACGAGGCTCCAACCGATAATGGTGGGGATAATACCTATAATCTAACGATTACTGCGACCGTTAATGGGCAAGCTTATGAGCGTCCAGTTACTGTAGGGGTCAATGATATTAATGAAGCACCTGAAATTATCAATGAAACCCAAACTGAGTTTTTAGAGGGTAAGACGGGCGTTGCGTTAGATCTTGAATCCTTCGATCCAGATGCAGGTGATGCAGAAGGAGCGGGTATTAGCTATGCACTTTCTGGCGGGGTCGATCGGGCGCGCTTTAAACTGAATCCTCAAACGGGTGAGCTGAGCTTTATAGCAACGCCCGACTTTGAGCAGCCTGTGGATGCGAGCAATGACAATATCTATGATATTGATCTGCGTGTTATGGATGATCAGGGGCTGAGTAGCGTGAGTAGCTTAAAAATTGCCGTCACCGACGATAAACTCAATGATGGAGTTTATCTGCAAACTAAAGTCTTACTGCAAGGCCCTTATATTGCCTCCAGCGGCTTAATGCAGGATAGCTTAAGAACTACAGGTATATTGCCCATTAGCCAGCCGTATCAAGCAAGTCCCTTTAACTACTTGGGTACTGAGCAGTTGAATTTAGACTTAGCAACAGTGACTGGTAAAGAGGCCGTGGTAGATTGGGTATTGATTGAACTACGCGATGCCGCCAATCCAAAGACTATCGTCGCGAGTAAAGCAGCATTGGTACAACGAGATGGTGATGTGATTGACGCGCTCACTGGATCTGCGGTACTCAACTTCCCTGTAGCAACAGGCAGTTACTTAGTAAGTGTGCGCCATCGTAATCACTTGGGAGTTAGAACTGCGACTGCAGTATCCTTTGGGAGCCAATCAGTGATGATCGACTTCAGCCAAACGGCTACCAAAGTTGCGGGTATACATGCACGTCTAGAAGCTACTAATTTAGCTTTACTCTGGGCGGGTGATGCCAATAACGACGAGCTCTTAATCGCTACGGGCATTGGCAGTGATGCGCGTGAAATTCTCAATGTGATACTCAAAACACCTAGCAATATTAATCTTAATAGTAGTTATCGCTTGTTGGGTTATTTGGATAGCGACCTAAATATGGATGGTGCCACTCTATTCATGGGGCCGAGCAATGATGCTAATGTATTGTTAGGAAACTTGTTTTTATTCCCAAGTAATACGGGTCATAACAGTAATTATATAGTGGTAGGTGGTTTAGCTAAATAATGCAGTTGGTTGTCTACATGACTTACCACTCTATAATCCGTCTATCCGTAAAATAAACAGTTGATTGTAGCTTATCGGTACAATCATCTGTTAAGAAGAATAATAACTTTAGGAATTTCCTTCATGCACATTCAAAACAAGACTTCTTATTTAGGTTTATTATTAGGTTTAGGCCTCAGTCTAGCTGCGAATTCTGTATTCGCCGAACCTGTCCTAGAATATAAGGTCGCCTTGTCTGATGATGGTAACAGCTATGAGGTTTGGATGAGGCCTTCAGCAACGCCCAAACCTAATATCAGCCTAACAGGGCAGCTAACTCTCAAAGTCCCGCATGAGGCTCAATTTAAGCCTGCTAAAGTGGTAGCGGGTGTTGAGGGTGCTGATTGGATTGAAGCCTCACGAGTGGATGCTCCTAAAGAAGATTCTAAGCACGATTATATTTCTTTTTCTTATATCGGTGCGCAAGGTAATAGTTCGCAAAATTATGAATGGACAGCTAATGAAGAGTTATTAGTCTTTTCATTCGTGAATGAAAAAGGTTGTGTAAATGGCGTCAGTATTATGGCTGATACAGATCCTTTTAATGTAGCGAATAACTCTCAGCAAACTAATCCAGGTAATCAATTTACGAATCTAGGCTGGGGCGCTGTAGGGGAAAATAATTTTAAGGGTGTCTATGGTGATTCACCTAAGTGTTTGAAAAAATAGAATTTTATTTTTAAATAATGCTTAGGGCGTCAGTTTAAAAAAGCTTAAAGCCCTCTAAAGAATGCAACCTAAGGGCAGTGTCATTTGGACGGAGAGTTTGACTGAAAAAATGATTTATAGGGTATTTAAAGCGATTCACCCAAGTGTTTGAGTAAAAGCATTTTAAAGTAATCAAACGTTGTTCAGGGTAGGCAATCAGTCTACCCTAGGGCCTTTGCGTCAATATAAAAAGAGATAAAGCAAATGCGTACCCGTAACTTCACTTTGCGTAAGTATCTAGGGCTAACTGTTTCTGTTTTCTTACTCGCAACTAGCAGTAATGCGGCATGGGCGACTCCAAACGTTGAGTTTGCAATTCGTTGGAGCACGGTTGATGATCGTTATCATATTTATATGAAGCCAAGTGTTACGCCTGTACCAGATGCACATTTAAATGGCCAAGTGACCGTAGTTGTACCGAACTCTCCAGAAATAAGCTCTGCTTTTAAGGTGAGTGGTCTAATTTCTACTGTAGATAATACAATTTGGTCTCCTAGCTCACGGGTGAATGCTCCACCTGAAACCAAAGGAGCTTATGACTATCTTTCCTTTACTTTAAGAGCTGATCAGGTCAATGCCTTTGCTTGGCAAGCTAACAAAGAAATTGAGGTCTTTAATTTCGCAAATATCGGTAAGTGTTTAGGGCCGGTATTTTTAATGGAGAACACAGACCCCTTTAATAGTGGGAATAATGCAGCACAGACTAATCCCGGTAATGAGTTGAGTAATCTTGGTTGGGACATGGGTGAAAATGCCTATTTAGGTACTTATGGTGGTGCGGCTAATTGCTCGGATAGTTTAGATTCAGATGGTGATGGTTTAAAAAATGGCTTAGAGAAACAGTTAGGTACTAATCCTAACAGCTCAGACACGGATGGCGATGGCTTGAGTGATAGCATGGAGGTCAATACGACTAAAACCAATCCACTGAAAGCGGATACGGATGGTGATGGTTTAGCGGATGGGGTAGAAGTGAACACCACTAAAACCGACCCTCTCAAGGCCGATAGTGATGGCGACGGCCTCAGTGATAGCGTGGAGGTTAATACGACCAAAACTGATCCGTTGAAAGCGGATACGGATGGTGACGGTTTAGCGGATGGGGTAGAAGTGAATACCACTAAAACTGACCCCCTCAAGGCAGATAGTGATGGTGATGGCTTGAGTGATAGCGTGGAGGTCAATACGACTAAAACTAATCCACTGAAAGCAGATACGGATGGTGATGGTTTAGCAGATGGGGTAGAAGTGAATACCACTAAAACCGACCCTCTCAAGGCAGATAGTGATGGCGACGGCCTCAGTGATAGCGTGGAGGTCAATACGACTAAAACCGACCCGTTGAAAGTGGATACAGACGGTGATGGTTTAGCCGATGGGGTGGAAGTGAATACCACTAAAACTGATCCTCTCAAGGCAGATAGTGATGGCGATGGCTTGAGTGATAGTACTGAGGTCAACACGACCAAGACTGATCCGTTGAAAGCGGATAGTGATAGCGATGGCTTGGTGGATGGTGTGGAAGTGAATACCACTAAAACTGACCCTCTCAAGGCGGATAGCGATGGGGACGGACTTAGCGATGGTGCTGAAGTAAATACCACGAAGACTGATCCACTGAAAGCCGATACGGATGGTGATGGCTTGACTGATGGGATGGAGGTCAATACGACTAAAACCAATCCCCTAAAAGTAGATACGGATGGTGATGGCTTGAGTGATGGGGTTGAGGTGAATGTAAATAAGACAGACCCCTTAGTGTCAGACTCGGATGGCGATGGTTTGTTGGATAGCTATGAGCTTAATGTTTCTAAAACTGATCCCTTGAAAGCAGATACGGATGGCGATGGTCTTAGCGATAGTAATGAAATAAATATCACTAAAACCAACCCGCTAAAAGCAGATACGGATGGCGATGGTTTAAATGATGGTAGTGAGGTCAATCTCACCAAAACCGACCCATTAAAGGCAGATACCGATAGTGATGGGGTAAGCGACGGAATTGAGGTTGGCGCAGATCCAGCTAAGCCATTGGATACTGATCTAGATGGGAAAATTAATGCACTAGATACCGATGATGATAATGATGGCCTGCTAACTAGTAGTGAAAACTACAATGGTGGGACACCGATGGATGATGATACCGATAAAGACAGTAAACCTGACTATCTCGATAATGATGACGATAATGATGGCATTCTCTCTGCAAATGAAGGTAATGACCCAAATAAAAATGGCTTGCCTGAAGACGCGGTTGATGCAGATTTAGATGGTATTGTTGATTACTTAGATGCCACGGTGAATGCAATTACATTGCAAATGCGGGTCATGTTGCAAGGTGCTTTTAATAGTACGAGCTTATTAATGCGCGATGATTTGCGTGCGAAGGGATTAATTCCAAGTAAGCAGCCTTACGCAGTAGCACCTTATAATTATGCTGGTTCTGAGCAAGTTGCTGCTGCCCAGCTCAGTCTGACTGGCAATAATGCACCGGTCGATTGGGTTTTAATTGAATTACGCTCCAATACAGATGCTAAAACCGTTTTGCATCGTAAAGCAGCTTTAGTCCAACGCGATGGAGATGTGGTTGAAGCGGATACAGGCAGTGCTACTTTAAGTATCTCGGGTGCTTTACCAGATAATTATTATGTAGCGATTCGCCACCGTAATCATCTCGGTGTGATGACCGCATCAGCTTTAAGCTTAATGGCGACTCCTACCTTGATTGATTTTATGGCCGCTACGACCAAAACTTATGGGGATGTAGCTGGGCGTATTCAAACGAAGGGTCTTAGTTTACTCTGGGCCGGGGATGCCAACATGGATACTCGGTTAATAAGTAATGGGGTTGGGCAAGATTCAGGGGTGATTTATGCAAAAATATTAAGTGCCCCCTTGAATACTTCGTTCAGCAGTAATTTCGTTGTGAGTGGTTACAATACGACCGATTTTACCCTTGATGGGGATACAATTTTTACTGGTCCAAATAATGATACTAATATGTTAGTGGCTAATGTGTTGGTTTATCCAGCAAATACTAACTTTAATGCAAACTACATTGTGAAAAGCCAGCTGCCTTAGCAGTTTAATGCAGAAGGTGGGTGCAGCCTACCTTCTGTGAAACGCTAGGTTGATTTTATAAGAATTAAAAAAAGTGGTACATTAATGATGAAAAAGTCGCTAAAGCAAGCTGTCCTCAGAGGGATTGCCTTTGTTCTCGCTACACAAGCAGGCTATGCCTTGGCTGCCCCAACTGAAGGTGTGGAGTTTAGTATTCGGTGGGATGCTACTAGCAGTCTCTATCGAGTGTATATGCGTCCTGTATCCACACCAGCAGCACCTGACATTACTATGTCTGCTCAGGTAACGATTCGTGTACCCCATGCTGAATTGCCCAATCAATTTACTATTCCTACAAGCTCTATTACTGCGGCTCATAGTGAGTGGGCATGGCCGATCACCTCTAAAGCTGATGCACCACCCGAAAGTCCGTCGTTTGACTATTTTTCATTTACTGCCTCGGTTCCAAACAGCGCAGCGCGTGAAGTAGGCTGGCAAGCAGGTGTAGAGCAGGAAGTATTCAGCTTCAAAAATACCGGTAAGTGCTTAGGCGCTATAGCGCTCATCAATAATGACACAGATCCGATTATCGGTGGTGTATCAAATTTGAATGCGGGCAATGAGTTTAGTCATAGATCTTGGGATGCGGCGAATGATTATATTGGCAATTATGGAGCTGTGACTGCAGCCGATTGTACCGCTAGTGCGAGTACAAATAGTGCACCCAAGGCGATAACAGATAATGCCTCAGTTGTTAGTGGCGGTTCGGTGACCGTTGATGCTTTAGCTAATGATACGGATGCGAACAATGACGCTTTGGTTCTGCAGCATGCGACTGATGGTGATTTTGGTAAAGCCGTTATTAAAAATGGCAAATTAGTCTATACCGCTGATGCGGCTTATGTAGGTGCTGATACTTTTTCTTATTTTGTGTCTGATGCTAAAGGGGGAGTAACTGAGGGCACGGTCAATGTGACAGTGAATTCTGCGACTACTGGTACAGACACGGATGGTGATGGTTTAACGGATACCCAAGAGCAAAGCTTAGGAACGAATCCGGCTGCAGCCGATACGGATCTTGATGGCGTGCCAGATAAAGTCGAAGTGGGTGCTGATGTGACTACTCCAGTCGATACGGATGGGGATGGTAAAATTAATGCCTTAGATGCGGATGATGATGGGGATGGTATTCCGACAAAAGGTGAGGATCAAAATCTGGATGCGGATAAGAACCCCTCGACTCAGCCTACGGATACGGATGGTGATGGTAAACCGAACTATTTAGATGCGGATGATGATGGAGACGGTAAGCTGACGAAGTCCGAAGATGACAATACGGATGGAGATGGTAATCCACAAACCAATCCACGCGATACCGATGGCGATGGTATTCCTGATCCTATTGACTCGAATGATGCAAGTAGTTCAGGTGCAGATGATGATGGTGATGGCCTGACTAATGCAGAAGAGGTCAAATTAGGTACTAATCCTAATCAGGTCGATACGGATGGCGATAGTGTACCGGATGCTAAAGAGGTCGGAAGTGATCTAGCTAAACCGTTAGATACCGATGGTGATGGTATCATCAATGCTTTAGATCAAGATGATGATAACGATGGTGTTTTCAGCATCTATGAGCACTACAAGGGAGCAGATGTTCTGAATACAGATACTGATGCAGATGGTACACCAGACTATCTTGATGCCGATGATGACGGTGATGGGGTAGCAACAAATAAAGAAACCGCTGATGCTAATAAAGACGGTAATCCAGCCGATGCAGCGGATGTTGATAAGAACGGTCTGCCCGATTATTTGGATAAGAGTTTTGTTAATACACTAACTCCTACCAAAGTATCAGTACCAACTTTAAGCCAATGGGCACAAATTTTGTTGACAATGCTCCTAGGATTATTGGCAGTCCGTCGTTTTGCGAAGAGGGATTAGCATTCGTTAGTTTTAGTCTAAGGTCATGTTTTTTTATTCATGGCCTTTTCTTATTTGGGTATCAATAAAACTGTTTGACTACTAAAATGTTGTGGAAATACAACTTGCAATCACCGCAGTGTATCCATAATCTTAGTAGCGTGTTTGCGGCTTAAAAGTAAGCTATTCATTGTCAGTTTTGCACAAATGATTTAATTAAGTCGTTGATCTCTAAGGGTGTTGATAACAAAATTCAAAAAAAATTAAACCTCTAGTCGGTCATATTTTTATAACAAAATAATCACTAGTTGTGCATTGACTGTTTTCAATTACTAGATCAAAGGTTTGAGGGCATTTATTATGAAGTTTATGAAGTGGTTGACTGTTTTTTCTGGTCTGCTTATGTCTGCGGTTGTTTCTGCACAGACGCCGAATTTTTCTTTCCAAGATATTTACGGTAAACAACATCAATTTGCTGAGTACAAAGGCAAATGGGTAATCGTTAATTATTGGTCTCCACAATGTGGGCCTTGTCTATCGGAAATTCCAGCTTTGAAGCAGGTGGCTGCTCAGTATCGTAATAATGTAGTGGTTTTAGGAATGGATGCTGGCGAAACCCCTGATGCAGAGCTGCGTCGGTTCATTCGCCAAAAAGGGATTAATTATACCGTCGTGCCTACTCAGGATAGCACCATGTTTGCTTTAGGTTTAATCTATGGAGTTCCCACTACTTACATCGTTTCGCCTCAAGGCAAAGTCATCGATACCCATATGGGCGCAGTGACTGTTGAGCAAATCAAAGGTTATTTTGCTAGAGAACCACAGAAATTTTCTAATAAAGACGAAGGTAGCGAAAAGCCTTGTACTGGTGGGCTTTGCTAATTTGCTTAAAGGGCTTTAGTTTTAAACTGAAACCCGTGCTCTAAAGCACGGGTTTTTTTATAGCGGGTTTTATTTAAGACGTAATACTTGCCCTGGATTAATTTGATAATTGGGAGCTTGTAAATTATTCAACCGAATAATGTCTTTCCAATATACCCCAGTATTCCGCATGACTTGGAATACAGTATCACCGCGTTTTACCGTATAGCTATTGCCGCCAGAGTAATTATTGGGTGCGAAGGAGCCACTACTACTGTTTCCACCTGTATAAGTATCATAACTACCACTGCCACCACTAGAGCTAGGTGAGCTGTAGTCGTAGTTGGTATTAGAGTTATTGTCATAATAGTTGGATGGTGCTTTGGGTTGAGTGCTGTCGTAGTAGTTCTGATTATTACTACTACCTGAACTTGAGCCACCATAATTGTAGTAGCCCCCATTATCGTTGTTGGCACTGCCATTACCTGCTTGACTGGAATAGTCATAATTAGTACCACTACTACTATTATTGCCATAGGCGTAGTCATAACCGCTATTGCTTTTATTACCTTGCTGCTGGCCGCCATATTGCCCACCGTATTGAGTACCCCCTTGCTGGCCGCTAGAGGCTTGGCCGGCAGGGCAGGCGGGATTTCCATGGGTATGCGCTAAACCTTGGCTGGGTAAGGGGTGACTATGTACACGGCCACAATGTGAGTGCGGTACACCGCCACTATTGTTACCTGCGTTATAACGAGGAGGTGGCTGATAGTTAGTTCGTGGTGGCACATACGTATTGCCGCCGCTATAACCCCCACCTGTATACCCAGAGCTACCTCCACCAGAGCCACTACCAGTTGCATGTGTGTGCCGTAAGCCGGTGCTTGGTAAGACATGTGAGTGAACTTTGCCGCCATGAGAATGCGTTACCGGTGCTTTAGTTGCTCCACCGCTACCACCACTCCCACCATAGTTTTCATTATAAGTACTTCCAGTACCAGAGCTATAAGGCGAATAGCCTGGAGCACAAGCTGTCATTGTCAACATGACGACGGAGCTTGCTGCGAGAAGCTTGATTGTTCTGTCCATGAGATACACCTGTGTTATTTAAACGCTTAATAATAGAGAGCAGCCACATTGCAAACAGCTAAACCAGTCGAGGCTACGAACCAAACCTTGCAAAACACGTTGGGGTTTGTGCAGACACTAAGTTCTGCGCCAAGAAAAACGTGCTCCCCATTTGATAATGTCCGTAATTATAAATGGAATCAAGGCTATTGATAATGCACATCGCGCAATCGCTATACTTTTAGTGGTGTTTCATTCAAGAGTAAGTACTGACAAAATGTCGCCACACTCTTAATTCGTATGAATACTTTGTCGTACAAAGATTGGAAAAGTTTCAGTCCCCGTTTATTTTCCCCATAAAACTGCTTAGGCACGTACTAAGGGCACAAATTGTACGGTCTCAATAACTTGTTCTTGATAATCAGTTTCAGTGGTACGAGTGACAACTTTCAGTACTTGCCCCTCACCTTGTTTGCCCGTAGGAATGATAAGACGTGCGCCGATAGCGAGTTGCTCTAAGAGGGCTTGGGGAATTTCCTCGGGTGCTGCGGTCACTAAAATCCCATCAAAAGGTGCCTCATAGTTTATTCCCCAGCTACCATCGCTTAGACTGGTGCGGATATTTCGATAGCCTAACTCGTCCAATAACTGACGTGCTTGCTTATATAGAGTTTGAATCCGTTCTACGGTATAAATTTTGGGAATCAATTTGCCAAGAATGGCGGCCTGATAACCTGAGCCAGTCCCTACTTCTAAAATCTTCTCTAAAGGCTGCTCACTTGCCAGCAATAATTCTGTCATACGCGCGACCATATAAGGCTGAGAAATAGTTTGCCCATGACCAATCGGTAACGCGGTATCTTCATAGGAGCGTGTAGCCAATGCCTGATCCATAAATAAATGTCTAGGCACTTTACGCATCACTTCGAGCAAAGCGTCGTGTTTGATACCTTGTTCACGCAATCGCTGAATCATGCGATCACGCGTGCGCTGCGAAGTCATGCCAATACCCTCGATTTCTAATCTAGTCAGCGCCATGTGTTTGCTCCTCTAGCCATTGCTGGGTGCAGGCTAGGGCTTGATAACGGGTTAAATCGCTGTGAATCGGTGTAATAGAGATATACCCCTGTTCGACTGCATGAAAATCTGTGCCTTCGCCTGCTTCAGCAATGCCCCCTACCGCACCTACCCAGAATATCTCTCGACCGCGTGGATCAGTAGTACGAATGGCAGGCTCGGAATAATGGCGTTTTCCTAAACGTGTGACTTTAAAACCACGTATCTGCTCCCAAGGTAGATTTGGCACATTGATATTTAAGATCATATGACTGCGATCAGGATAGCTTTGCGTGAGTGGTAGCAAATGCAACACAGCATTGACGGCGGTTTGCAAATGACTAGTGTCACTGGAGTTCATAGAGACTGCTAACGAGGGATAACCTAAATGCCGTCCTTCCATCGCGGCAGCCACTGTACCGGAGTAGAGCACATCATCACCGAGATTAGGCCCTGAATTGATACCAGAAATCACAATATCCGGTGGATTGTCATACAATCCGGTTAAACCTAAATGCACGCAGTCGGTGGGTGTGCCGTTCACGCTATATAAGTTATCGCCTTGTTGGCGTAAGCGTAACGGATTGATTAAGGTAAGCGAGTTGCTGGCTCCACTGCGGTCGCGGTCAGGTGCAACGGTAATCACCTGATGCTGTGCGGCTAGGGCAAGGCGTAAAGCAGTGAGGCCGGGTGCTTGAAAGCCGTCATCATTGCTCAGCAATATATTCATGATGTCCTAGGCAAATAGTAAATGAATGAAATTAGCAGGAGGATGCTCAATGCAAAACGGACACAAATTACCTCCCGCTGATGATTTAGCGTTATTTCGTGAGTCTATGCAGGATGTAGCGCCCCTGCAACCGCTAAATCAAGCCGAGTTAGCGATTCATAAGCCACCGGCTATTCCTTTAAAAACTATCGAAGACGAACAGCAAGTGCTGCTCGATATGTTTTCCGATGAATATGATCCGACGGAATTACAACCCGGCGATATGCTGAGTTACTTACGTCCGGGCTTACAACACCGCGTTTTTAATAAATTACGGCGTGGCGAATATCGAGTCGCTGCCGAGTTAGATTTGCATGGTTTAAATATTCGCCAAGCGCGTGCCTATTTAGCGGAGTTTCTGGTTACAGTGTATCCCTTGCAAGGCGAATGTGTGCGTATTATTCACGGTAAGGGTAATCGCTCCAACCACCGTGGCCCGGTACTTAAAACAAAAGTGAATCATTGGTTGCGCCAACATGATCGTGTGCAGGCATTTCATTCAGCGCGCCCCGTGGATGGTGGGACTGGTGCCGTTTATGTTTTATTAAAACGTTAATTGATGGCTCTGCGCCTAGGGATCTGGGTAAAGAGTAGCTTCTATAGTTTATGTGCAAAATCTAATGAAAAGTAGGCATAATGCGTGTTCTTTTTGTCTTTAAAGTTCTGGACACTTTTGGAAATGAATAAAAAACTCAGTTTAACGCTAGCAACTCTGATATCGATGACGGCTTTATTAGCCGCTTGTGGTGATAAGGCCGTTACTACTAGTACCACCACTACCACTGAAACTAAAACTGCTGAACCAGCCGTAGCAGCTACTCCTACTGAAGCGGCGAAGCCTGCGGATACAGCGGCAGCGACTACTGAAACAGCTAAGCCTACAGAGGCTGCTGCAACGACCACTGAAGCAGCAAAACCAGCAGAAGCTGCTGCACAAACGAGTACAACTACAGCTACGGCCGAACCTGCCACCGCTACTCCTGCTGCGAGTAGCTCCAACATCACGAGCTTACAGTCTAATGATGTGAAAGCAGGAGCGGGTGCTGAAGCGGTGGCTGGCAAAACAGTCAGTGTCCATTACACTGGCTGGTTATATGATGAAACAGCGGCTGACAAACATGGAGCACAATTTGATAGCTCACATGATCGTGGTGAGCCGTTTGAGTTTACTTTAGGAAGTGGTCAAGTAATTCAAGGCTGGGATCAAGGCGTAGCTGGCATGAAAGTCGGCGGTCAACGTACCTTAACGATTCCGGCCAGCCTTGCTTATGGTGAAACGGGTGCGGGTGGTGGTCTGATTCCACCGAATGCTACTTTAGTGTTTGATGTCGAACTCTTAGATGTTAAATAAGTTGCACTAAATGAAACAGGGCTAGTAGTTGAGAGGCTAGCCCTGCTTCAAGCTAAAATAAATTTTCTATGACCTTGCTCATTTAAAATTCCTCTATCTCTAGCAGTCAAATTCCTCTCTCTTCTGGGTAGGGACAGGTTTGTAAGCACTTACGTTACACTGCATAAATGGCAAGATTATTCATTTCCGCAGCACACAAATCTTCCGGCAAAACCACTTTGTCTATTGGCCTTTGCGCGGCGTGGCAGCAGCAAGGCTTACAAGTACAGCCTTTTAAAAAGGGTCCTGATTATATTGACCCCTTGTGGCTGACAGCAGCTAGCCAACGTGCTTGTCATAATCTTGATTTTAATACTTCCAGTCCCCATGAAATCCTGCATTGCGTCCAGAGTTATGGACAAAGCGCTGACTTAAGCCTAGTTGAAGCGAATAAAGGTTTATATGATGGGCTATCTTTGGACGGTTCAGATAGCAATGCAGCACTTGCCAAATTACTTCAAGCTCCTGTGGTATTGGTCTTAGATACGCGAGGGATGACTCGCGGGATAGTACCCATTTTACTCGGGCATTTAGCTTTTGATCGTGAAGTGCAGATTGCTGGGGTGGTTTTTAATCGGGTGGGTGGTGGCCGACATGCCAGCAAGTTGCGCCAAGCCGTAGAGTATTTTACGGATGTTCCAGTGCTAGGCAGCGTGCAAGATACTGCTGAGATGCAAATTGAAGAGCGCCATCTAGGATTGATGCCGAGTAATGAGCAAGCAGATGCTAAGCAGCAAATTGCCCGCATTCGTGAGTTAGTGGCTGAGCAAGTTGATTTAACTAAGCTATTTATGCTTGCTCAACGAGCGCCGAGTTTGCCCACCGTGATGCAGTCAAGCAGTTTCAAGCCAGTTATCAGTTCCAGCAAACTACGCATTGGAATTTGCCAAGACGCTGCCTTTGGGTTTTATTATCCGGGTGATTTGGAAGCCTTACAGCAAGCAGGTGCTGAGTTAGTGCCAATTAATACTCTGCAGGATGCACACTTACCGAGTATTGATGGTCTTTTCATTGGTGGTGGCTTTCCTGAAACCCAGATGCAGCAGTTGGAAGCCAACCACGGTATGCGCGTTTCGATTCGTAACGCGATTGAGGCTGGCTTACCCACTTATGCAGAATGTGGTGGTCTAATGTATTTAGCACGTAGCCTGCACTGGCGTGGACAGCACGCCGAGATGGTTGGCATTATTCCGGGAGATGCAGTGATGTACCCTAAGCCACAAGGCCGGGGTTATGTGCATTTAGAGGAAACGATAGCTATGCCTTGGCCAAAGGTAACAACTAATCCACAGGTACAGGCTCATGAATTCCATTACTCGCGGCTAGAGAATTTAAGCGAAAAAGGCCATTACGCTTACAAAGTTCAGCGGGGGCAAGGGATTGATGGTGAACAGGATGGTTGGGTGTATAAAAATCTGTTAGCGTCCTATACTCATTTGCGCCATACCCAACGTTATCCTTGGGCACAGCGGTTCATGGAGTTTGTACGTCAGCAAACACAAGAGAGGAAACAAGCTGCATGATGACCATTACGCCTGAAGCGACTAGGCAAATTCAAGTTTCAGCTCAGCATTCACAAGCACAGGGATTACCTTTAAGAATTGCTGCCGAACGTAAAGCAGATGGACGTTTCCATTATCAAATGGGCTTTGATGATGCTCAACAGATAGGTGATTTAGTGTTTGAGCAGGAAGGAGTCAGTGTGATTATTGATGCTGTTTCTGCATCCCTATTAAAAGGAGCATGGTTGGATTTTGTAGATTTAGATGGTCATATGGAGTTTGTCTTTATGAATCCAAATGATCCGCATTATCGACCTCCACAGGTTTGAAAGCGATGGGCAGCAGTATGGACAGCCCTAAAGCAGAAATAGTACTCGAGTCTACCAGCAATGCGCGCCCGGTGGGTTCGCGTGCACAATCTCTAAATAAACAACATAGCAGCAAGCCCGTTATTGCTTTTCCCTTACGTGCTCGTATTGCACTGACCGTCTTATTGAGTTGGTTTGTTGGCATTGGTGCTTTGTATTTTTGGGTAGTCCACACCGATGCAGAAGCTAGGTGGATACCTCCTCTGATGAGTGTCTTGTGGTTTGTAGCTGGAGCTGGCGTACTCACGCTTTTATATTGGATGTGGTCGGAGTTCGTGCTGTTTGGAACCGATTTGTCTAGTTGGGCGCAGCAATTGCGCAAGGGTAATTTAAACGTCAGGATGCCGACTTCACGGCGTGGTTGTCCATCGATTCGTATTCGTGAACAAATTAATGCGATTACTGATGATTATCAAGCGGTGTCACGTATGCAACAACAACGCTTAAATCGTCAAGAACAGTTTATTGCGCAGAAAAATCACCATCTGAGTGTGCTTTACGATGTGGCGGCAAGTGTGAATCGCTCGAATACTTTAGATGAATTACTCAAAGGTTTTTTGACAACTTTACAGGATGTATTCAAAGCCGAAGCGGTTGCGGTGCGCTTATTGGATGCAGAGGATCAACTGAAGCTGGTTGCTTATATTGGTTTAGCAAGCCACATCGCACGTTTAGAGTCAAAATTACCCCATCCAGATTGCCTCTGTGGACGTGCTGCGAGTGAGCAGGTCATTATTGCCCGTGAAGATCTGCGCCAATGTGGTTTGATTTTAGGTCGCCCGATGTTTAAACAAGAGCGGCAGATTGAAATGCTCGCGATTCCGCTGAGTTATCGGGAAAAAGTACTAGGCATGTATAACTTATTTGTCTCGCGTGATCAGTTTGTACGCCTTGAAGAAGAACATGAGCTCTTAACCAGTATCGGTCAGCATTTAGGGATGGCGATTGAAAAAGCCAGTGTCGAAGAAGATGCGCGTATGCTCTCGATTATGGAAGAGCGCACGCGCATGGCACATGAACTCCACGATTCTTTAGCTCAAACCTTGGCGAGCTTACGCTTTAAAGTGCGTTTATTTGATGATTCGTTACAGCGTGGCGATCAGAAAATTATTTGGCAAGAGTTAGAAGGCTTAGAAAAAAATATTGATGAAGCCTATGCAGAGTTGCGTAGTCTGATTACCCATTTCCGCGCACCGATTGATGGTAAAGGTGTAGTGCGTGCCGTGGAAAAACTCACTGAGCGTTTTAAGCTAGAAACTAATCTGGATGTATTTTTCTATCACAACTGGAATCTCCCAGACTTAGAGCGAGATGTTGAAGTGGAAGTAATCCGCATCGTGCAAGAAGCACTGACCAATGTACGTAAGCATAGTAAAGCCAGCACCGTGCGCATTCTGATGTATAGTTCAGAAGAAGGACGTTGCAGTATTTTAGTGGAAGATGATGGGGTGGGCTTGCCTGAGCCTTTGCCTGAGCCGAATCCAAGCACGGGCGAGCATATTGGCATGCGCATTATGCAAGAGCGTGCCGAAAAAATTGCTGGTGAAATCCAGTTTGAAAGCGACCCCGATGAGGGTGGTACTTTAATGCAACTCAGCTTTGATGCGCCGCCGGTGCGCCAGCTTTCAGAGTTAGTGGGGAAGCAAGCACATGCGAATTGAATCAATCTGCAAGGAGGGACTAAAGATGAATGAGAAAGTATTGCTGATTGATGATCACACTTTATTTCGTGCGGGGCTGCAAGACTTGCTGGTACGGCGGGAAATTAATGTGGTCGCTGCGGTAGGGAGTGGAGATGAAGGCATTCGCAAAGTTGCGGAATTGAGTCCCGATATTGTGCTCTTGGATATGCGCATGCCAAATATGGATGGATTAGCTGTTTTGCGGCAATTACGTAAAAATCATCCCACTCTCAAAGTAATTATGCTCACCACCAGTACTAATGAAAATGATTTGGTAGAGGCTTTACGTAGTGGTGCACGTGGCTATTTATTGAAGGATATTGAGCCGGATCAATTGGTCGTCGCTTTACGGGATGTGCTAGCAGGACAGACTGCAGTTGCTCCAGAATTAACGCCGGTATTGGCTCGATTTGTGCGGGGCGAAAATGGGGATCTGAATGAAGGTAAAGCAGATAATCCGTTCTCAGAGTTGACGCCTCGTGAATATGAAATCCTCACATTGTTAGCAGAGGGGCAAAGCAATAAAGTGATTGCACGCAACTTAGGCATTTCTGATGGCACGGTGAAGCTGCATGTGAAAGCGATCTTACGTAAACTGAATGTGAGTTCGCGGATTACAGCGGCGGTGATGGCCGTTGAGCATGGTGTGCGTGCGAGTGCTTCTGAAGGTAGTTAAAGCTAACATATGGCTAAAACCTATAAAGCTTTAGTGGCGGAAGCTCTGCTTCAAATCCGCGAAATTTTTCCTTGGGATTTGCAAGAACTGCTAGCCAAGCAACCAGATACTTTAGTCGTTGATATTCGTGAAGCCAATGAGTTTGCACTCTGCTCTATTCAGCAATCTATCCTCGTGCCACGCGGCATTTTGGAAAGTGCTTGCGAATGGGGCTATTCCGATACAGTGCCTGCTTTAGTGCAAGCACGTCAGCAAGCTGTGGTGTTAGTCTGTCGTTCTGGCAATCGAAGTGCTTTGGCGGCTTTAACCTTGCAGCAGCTTGGTTATGAGCAAGTGTATTCGCTAAAAACTGGGATTCGTGGCTGGAATGATTATGAGTTGCCATTGATGGATCAATGGGGACGAGCAGTCGACGGAGAGCAGGCGGATCAATGGCTTAATCCGCCGATTATTATACAGGATGCAGTTTAGATGCCGCGTAATAGCTCGTTAATTCCTACTTTACTACGTGTTTTGGCATCGACACGCTTCACAATCACCGCACAGTAAAGGCTGCATTTGCCATCGGCTGAAGGTAAATTGCCAGAGACGACGACTGAGCCAGCAGGAATCCGGCCATAGATGATTTCATCATTCTCACGGTCATAAATGCGCGTGCTTTGACCGATGTAAACACCCATTGAAATAACCGAACCTTCTTCAACGATCACGCCTTCGACGACCTCTGAACGTGCGCCAATAAAACAATTATCTTCGATAATGGTGGGTGCAGCTTGCAATGGCTCTAATACACCACCAATACCTACACCACCCGACAAATGCACATTCTTACCAATTTGTGCACAAGAGCCAACAGTTGCCCATGTATCCACCATTGTGCCAGTATCCACATAAGCACCGATATTCACATACGAGGGCATCAATACCGTACCAGAGGCAATAAAAGAACCACGGCGGGCGATGGCTTGGGGTACAACCCGAATACCACTGGCTGCGAATGCTTCGCTGGTCATATCGGCGAATTTAGATGGTACTTTGTCATAGTATTGAGTGCAGCCACCGGCCATGACCACATTGTCATTCATGCGGAAAGAGAGCAGCACCGCTTTTTTCAGCCATTCATTCACCACCCATTTGCCTACATCTTGGCGCTCAGCCACACGGGCTTGACCTCTATCGAGTAATTCTAGAGCAGAGTTGACTGCCTCACGGGTAGTAGCATCAACATTTTTTGGGGTAATTTCAGCGCGGCGTTCAAAGGCGGCTTCTATAGTAGCTTGCAAATCAGACATCAATCTCTCCAAAGCAGATCTTACAATTGTTCAATGACATGGCGGATGCGTTCTGCCGCCTCGATACATTCTTTTTGAGTAGCCACTAAAGCCATGCGCACGCGATTTTGCCCGGGATTACCCGTTGCGGTTTCGCGTGATAAATAGCTGCCGGGGACAATATGTACATTCGCCCATGCGACTAGTTCTTTAGTAAAGGCTTGATCATCAATGGGTGTGACTGGCCATAAATAAAAACCAGCATCCGGTTTTTTCACATCCATAACAGGTGCTAAAATCTCCAGAACCGCAGCGAATTTAGCCCGATATTGATCACGATTAGCCCGTACATGCGCTTCATCTTGCCAAGCAACGATACTAGCGGCTTGAAAAGGCGGTGGCATCGCACAACCCTGATAGGTTCGATACAGCAAAAACTTCGCTAAAATTTCAGCATCACCTGCAATAAATCCAGAACGCATCCCCGGTGCATTCGAGCGTTTGGATAAACTATGAAATACCACACAATGTTTATAGGCGCTATTCCCCATTTGTGCAGCGGCTTGGAGCAAACCTACTGGAGGTTTAGCTTCATCAAAGTACAACTCGGAATAACATTCATCAGAAGCAATCACAAAATTATATTGCTGTGCCAAATTAATCAGCTTTTGCAATTGGGCAATCGACATGACCGCGCCAGTGGGGTTGCCCGGTGTGCAGATATACAGTAGTTGGCAACGCTCCCAAAGCTCAGGAGATACCACATCGAAGTCAGGGATAAAGCCATGTTCTTCCCTGCAATTTAGATAAACTGGCTCAGCCCCCGCGAGAAACGCAGCACCTTCATAAATTTGATAGAAAGGATTTGGCATAAGTACAGCAGGTCGGTCTTTGCGATCAACAATGGCTTGGGCAAAGGCAAACAAGGCTTCACGGGTACCATTCACAGGCAACACATGTTGTTCAGGATCAACTGAGTCGACTGGCAGTTGAAAGCGTTGTATCAGCCATGCACTAATCGCTTGACGCAAATTGGCATCACCCTTAGTTAACGGGTAGGTCTCTAAGCCTTGTAAATGCTCGGTGACCGCTTGATAGATGAATTCCGGCGTTGGGTGTTTAGGCTCACCAATTGCCAAAGAGATATCTGGCTGGTTAGCGGGAATTACGCCTTTGAGAAGACTACGAATTTTTTCAAAGGGATAAGGGTGAAGCTGGTTTAAATCACTGTTCATGCTAAGGACAGGGGCACCGGTTAGCTAAAGGAGTTGAGTATACAGTACAGATACCAAAAAAAGAAAAGCCTCCAAAAAGGAGGCCTTTCTGTATGAATGAAAGAAGTTATTTCACGCTAGATAGTATGAAATCTACCGCTGCTTTGACTTCGTCATCATTTAAAGCAGCATTCCCGCCTTTAGCAGGCATCGCATTTTTGCCTTTCAGTGCGTTGTTATAAAGTGAGTCCATACCGGCAGCAATACGTGGTGCCCATGCAGTTTTATCACCTAATTTAGGTGCATTCGCGACACCCATATCATGGCAACTAAAGCATAAAGAGCGATAAATTTGCTCACCATTGATCGCGGGAGTAGGTGCTGCTTGAGTGGCAGGTGCTGTTGTAGTCTGAATTTGGCTTTGAGTAGCAGCAACAGAGGCTGGATTGGCAGCTTCGGTAGTGGCTGAAGCCATTGCAGGAGCTACTGTAGTTGTAGTTGACGCAGCTTCTGTTGGAGCTGCTGTCATAGTAGTGCTTGCGGCTGGAGCAGAAGTACTGCTGCTAGAATCAATCGTCATTGAGCCCAAAGCGGGAGCTGTAGGCTGAGCAGCTGCAATTGTTTCAGTTGTAGTGACTGCTGTAGCTGTACTAGTAGCTGGTGCAACTTCTGTTGGAGCAGAACTGGCATTAGAGTCAATCGTCATTGAGCCTAAGGCAGGAGTAGCAGGTTGTGGAGTAGCTGTGTTAGCCACCTCAGTAGGCGGAGTCGTTGTTGCTGGTGCAGCATCTGTACCAGTACTCTGGCTTCCATCGATGGTCATCCCACCTAAAGCAGGTGTAGCGGCATTTGTAGTTATTTCATTTGTAGCTGCAGCAGTGCCTGCGCTTGCATCCATAGGTTTGGCGGTTTCGGTAGCAGTAGCTTCTGTCATTGCTGCGGGTTGACTAGCAACTGTATCAGTTGCTGATGCTGCGGTTGGCGTAGCTGCCTCTGTAGTAGCTTGAGTTGCAGTGCTAGCAGGTGCAGTTACTTCCGTTGCGGTCTTTGCAGCTTCAGTTGCAGTAGATTGGTTTGTAGTTTCGGTTACTACTGGCGTTGCAGCAACAGTTTGAGTCGATTCTGTTGCTGCTAGATTTATTTCGGTGGTCGCTTGAGCAGCAGGTTCAGTGCTTGTTTTAGCAGCTTCGGCTGTAGTTGCTGCTGCTTCAGCACTAGCACTCGCTGTTGGAGTGGTTTCACTAGCAGTTTGTGTCGGTGCTTCATTAGTTTTGGCTACCTCAGTAGCGGCTACAGCAGCTTCAGTCGTCGACTTGGCTGCTTCAGTAGGAACGGGAGTAGCTTGGGGGGCAGTGTCAGTAATGGCTTTAGCAGACTCAGTCGTTGAAGTCGTGGTTTCGGCTTTCTCGGTTTTCTCGCCACAGCCGCTTAATAAGCCTACTGTAAGGAAAAGGGTAGATAGACTGACAACAACCTGTTTCATCGCGTAGCTCCCGGTTTTCTATTTAAAACTAGTTAGTTTTTGGGGCTTCAGTAGTACCTTCTGGTTTTTTGCCTTCAGTTTCTTCATCCCCATCATCTTCAACAGCCGCTTTAGTAGCTTCGGCAGCGTTAGTGACTGCATTAGCAGCGCCTTGAGCCACATCACTGGCTGCATCAGCAGTTGCCTTAACTGCTTCTTTAGCACCTTCAGTGACTGCACCTGCAGCAGCAGCCGTGGCAGCGGCTGCATCTTGAGCAGTTTCTTTTACTGCTTCACCCGCTGCTTGCCCTGCATTTTGTGCTGCATCTAAAGTAGTTTTCGCAGCTTCGCTAGTGGCTTCAACAGCAGTAGCCGCTGCATCTTTTACCGTTTCAGCAGCATTAGTAGCTGCTTCTGCAGTGGCTTTCGCGGCATCTTGAGTCGCTTGAGCAGCAGCTTCTGCAGTCGCTTTTGCTGCCTCTGCAGTAGCATCAGCCGCCTGTGCAGTGGCATCTGCTGCCTTTTCAGTTGCGGTAGCTGCATCTTGTGCTGCTTTTTCAGTAGTTTGACTAGGTGCCGCTGCATTTTCAGCTTTCTCACCACAACCTGCTAACAAACCTAAGGCTAGCATTAAAGCGGATAAACTGACGGTAACATTTTTCATTAGATTATTCTCCAAAATTCAAAAAAATAGGTTAAATTAGCCTTAAATTGCCGCTAGCAATTACCATTAAATGCCTGAAAATAGTTAAATTCAGTCAATTGGGTAGGATGTGCGCATCCTAGGGAGCTTTGCTAGAGCTGTCAATTACCGTTCATTAATAGATACCTAAGCTAGCTGCATGAGTTTGCAGATTTTGTGCAGACCCAATAAAGCCTACAGCTAAGTACTTGTGATTGCTAAGATTATAGATAAGAAAATTTGGGTAGGTGGTGGTGAAGTAGATGGATGAGATTGGGAAAAACCTTGATTTTCTTCATGTGTTTCGAGGCAGTTTTCAAGGCGTATTGCGCTGGCCGCAATTAGATCAGTTATGGGCAACTGTTCTGAATGAATCACAAAGTCAGTGGTATCTGTATGCGGTTGGTGAAGCCCCCCCTGAGCAAGTAGCAAGTTCTATGCAAGTTCAGCAGTTTATTCAGGAAGTGGATGGTTTATTAAGGCGCGAGCATACGGAAGATTATTGCGGGATTGTGTATGTTGATAATTTTCAGCAACCTAGCTTGATTAAAATCTTTGATCCGCATAATTTAGGCACTATGTGTGGGAGTAAGGTGATGCAACCTTTACCGGCGTGGATTATCTCTAAATTAAAACCTATCGATTTGCCGCACACAGTACCTATGCCCCAAAATCGTCGGCGTTGGTGGCAACAATTATTCGCTATGCATAAATAAGGAAAATGTTTCGTGTACCTCAGCAATGCTCGCTTAATTAGCCTGTTTATGGCTTTGCTTATTCTTACTCTAAGTTTATTGTGGCTATTAAGTAATAAGGCCAATCTGTCTACTTCGAGCGCTTTAAATGCTAACGAACCGGTACAGTTAGCTGCTGGGCAACCCGAAACTACAGCGGCTGAAAATAAAGTTAGCCCGATTCCTAGTTTAGAGCCAGCTAAAGAAGTTATAGCGTCAGAAGCTTCAGTAGGCGCTCAGTCAGCACCATTGAGTGCAGCGCCTCCCAAAACTACACAGGTCGCTGTGATTCCTGACAATTTGGTTTTATCAGAGAAAGAGTTAAAAGCGCTGTCCACGAAAGAACGTAAACGTTATGAGAAGATGATGGAAAATTTGCATTCACTGCGTGAGCAATCCACACAGCTTACTAGTGAGCGTCAGCGCCTAGAGCAGCAAATGACAGAGCTAGAACGGCGTAATCAAGAGCTGACCAAACAATTGGAGGCGATCCGCCAAGCTAAAGCTAGCTCTGCAGATAATCAGGCGAAACCTTAATAATTTCCGCCACCTTTAGCGATGGCGGATTAATGCTCTATTTTAACGTTGTAAGACTGTCGCGTCACAGAATTTGCCGCTGACTAAAGGTTGTTGTTCGAGTGGATCTTGGTATTTCATATAAATCAGTTTAGATACACGATTGACACAATATTGTGTGACGGGTTTGTTGGAGCGTGTTCTTAATCCATTTACAATTTCTCCACAAACAGCTTCGCCATTAAACATAGTTTGCCGCATGCGTGCAAAAGGAAAGACCCGTTTCTCGTTAGTTGGCAAATTGACAGTCATATACAAATAACCTTCGCCACTGAGCGTTTGTAGATAGTGTAAGTTTTTGCCATCAGTACATTTAGCTTCCCACTGCTGAGCAGATGCAGCACCTGAGGCCATACATAAAGCCAAGGTCAGCAGCCAAATTTTTTTCATGGGGGTTCTCCTTCTTGATTGTGTTTGGGGTTTAGAAAAGCAACTGAGTCTCAGACACATAACATGACTATGAACTATAGACGGGTCTTGGTGGTTTTGTAACCCACTCAAAGCTCAATCACGCTGTTGTTGTAGTTTCTTCAATAAAAATCGTGCTGGATGCAATTTGTAATAAAGACTGCGTTCAATTGGTAATGGTTCCCCAGTGATTAGCGCGGCTAATAATTCGCTGCACAACGGCGCTGTAGTTAAGCCCCGCGAACCATAGCCAGCACTAATAAATACACCAGTTTGGTAAGTGATTTGCGGCCAAGTTTTATACTTAGTGCCGTGCTGAATGCCTGCATAAGTTTGACGAAATAAGTCAGGGTCAGGTAAAGGCCCAACATACGGATAGCGATCTGGTGTTGTCATCCGAATCGCTGCATGGCTACTTGTTTTGCTACCTAAAGTAGATGCAAATTCGGGTAGGTACTGTGCTAATTGCTGATAATTAAGTGCATCATCACTAGGTTTGATTGAGGGCGTGCTTTCCCCGCGTTCAAAGCTGGCACCAAAGATATGCTGGCCTGCTATGGCAGGGGTTAAATAGCCTTCATGCCCAAGTGTGAGTTTGAGTTGGCTAGTATAAAAACTCGCTGATGCTTGAGTGGTTTGTCCACGTACCGGCAGAAAAGGTAGAAAGTTACTTTGCTTAAACTGCCTTATATCTTTGCCATTGGCTAACACGACTACAGCAGACTCAGCCATAAGCTGATTGTCAGTATTGAGCACTCGCCAAGTTTTTTGCTCTGTTTGAACAAGAGCTAAGGCTTCAGTTTGTGTTTGCAGCGTAATTAAAGGATGTTGAGTGAGGGTTTTACATAGACTGCGTGGATATAAATAACCGGCTTGTGGGAAATAACTGCCTCCCAGAGTTAGCGGAATGCCTGCTAAGGTGGATGCCTCTGTTTTATCCAGTAACTGAATAAAGTCGCTAGGTAAGTCGCGTTCTTGTAAAGCATACCAACGCTTGGTTTCATGTGCGTTATGATTTAGTTGTAAAGAGCCTGATGCAAACCATTCTAAGTCTTTATTCGCAGACTCTCTGGCCAAACCTTTTAACTGGCGTATCGCATATAAAAACGCTTGCCGATAAAAACGCTCTCCCCAATCTGGCTCTGCAGTCATCTTCGGTGTAAGAATACCCGCACGATTGCCTGAAGCTTCCTGAGCTAGTTCTGCATGGCGCTCTAGCAATTGTACTTGCCAGCCGCGCAAGGCGAGAGCATAAGCGATTTGACAGCCTGCAAGGCCTGCCCCAATGACCGTAGCGGTGTGCGCCTTAATTTGTGATTTGGGTAAGCTAAACCAAGCTGTTTCTAAGTGATTGGAGCTAGCTCCCGTAAAGCTTGCGGCCAACATTTCCCGTTTCTGCCCAAAGCCCGGGCGTTTTTCCCAAGTAAATCCGGCTGCTTGTAGATCGCGTCGTACTTGGCCGGAGACAGTAAAGGTTGCTAAGGTACTGTTGGGTTTGCTATGCGCAGCGATGGCTTGAAATAGAGGAAATGACCACAGATCTGCGTTTTTTGCAGGGGCGAAGCCATCTAAATACCAAGCGTCGACCTGCGCTACTAAGTCTTTGAGAGCATGCTCAGCTTCTGTGAAACACAAGGTTAATTTAACTTGGTGGTTAGCAAAATTTAGCTGATGAAAACCTGCGAGTACGGGCGGATACTGGGTGAGTAGCTCCTGTGCGTATGCGGCTAGCTCTGACCAAGCAGCTAATAGTTCAGTAAGTTGGGTTTTAGGAATAGGGTGTTTTTCAAAAGAAATATAATGCAGAGTTTGGCAGTGCTTTGGATCATTTTGCCAAGCCTGCCAAGTGGCTAAAAAATTTAAACCTGTGCCAAATCCAGTTTCAGCGATGACAAATTGAGCCCTGCCTTGCCATGCTTTAGGCAGATCATTCCCCTGTAGGAACACATGGCGGCTTTCAGCTAAACCACTTTCACGAGAGAAATAGCGGTCACCGTAATCAGTGGCGAAGGGTAAACCATTCACATCCAGTTCGATTTTTGCAGGGTAAATTTCGGGTAACATAAAATGTAATGTTTAATTTTTATACGTAAAGTAGTAGATAAATTTTGGACAACCTATAAAAAATACTTGAATCAACTTTAGCTTAGAAACCTTCTAAGGCGCTAGTAGACTTGTTTTCGATAAAAACTATTAGAAAATTTAATTTTCAATCGAAAATAAAGATTAGCGACCCGATAGAAGCTTGTTATATAAAGCCATGATTTTTCAAGAAGCATTGAATGCGACTAAATCTGTGTAATCTTGACAAACGTAGATTTGTGTGCTTTGCAGCATAAAGTAGAGAAATGCCTAAGATGAGAAAACGACTGTCCCAATGGATTTGTGTGCAGTTTTTAATATGTATGACCGGAGTGTCATTCGCCACTAACGCTCAAGCAGGTTTAAGAACCTGTGATCAAAATAGCCCAACCATCATTCGCCAAAAAGCGAGTGCCTACCAAAATCTGATCAATGCGGTTTCACTGCAATATGGGGTCAGTGCTGATCTAATTCAAGCGGTGATTACGGCCGAGACCTGCTTTCGCCCAACAGCCGTCTCCCACAAAGGAGCTTATGGTTTAATGCAGTTGATGCCTGCAACGGCACGCCGGTTTGGGGCGACTGATAAAAGTGTGACACACAACGTGCATGCTGGGACACGGTATTTGCGTTGGTTATTAGATCGTTATGACGGCAGTATTTATCATGCAGTAGCCGCCTATAATTCGGGTGAGGGCACGGTAGATCGGCATGGTTGGAATGTACCTTACCAAGAAACGCGCCGTTATTTAGTGCAAGTCTTAAATGCTTATCGCAAATTATCGAATAGGAATAGCCAAGTCCTATTTGCTCCCAATGTAGCCGCCGCAGCTCAGTTTCAACGCGCAAGTTTAGTTGAAGATCAATTATATCCCCAGCAACTTGAATCTGACGCAGTGGAACCCGTGATTACGGGCAAGCGTTTGCGATCGAGTAAGATCGAGCGTGTCTTGACTCCGAAAACTGCCGAAAAGCGTCTTCTCCCCAGATGTAAGTCAGCTTCCAAAAAGCTCAAAAAATCAACTTCTTACAAAGATAAAAAAGGTATTCGCACTTTCTTCTACACCGTTAAAGATAATGACTCTATTGACCGCATCAGTAGAGTGACTGGCTCCTCAAAAATCATGATCAAGCGTTACAATGATATGGAAAGCAAGCGTACAATCATTAAGCCTGAGCAGGTACTTAAGGTTTCTGAATGCAGCTTAGAGTGAATCGATTTAAATAAAAAAGCCCTCAGATGAGGGCTTTTTAGTAGGTCTTCAGTGAATAAGTTTAAGCCGTTTTGAGGCGCTTATACTTGATCCGCTGTGGGTTGAGTTCATTACCGTGACGACGCTTATAATCTTCTTCGTAATCGCTATAGTTGCCTTCAAACCAATTCACTTGCGAATCACCTTCAAAGGCTAAAATATGGGTAGCAATCCGGTCGAGGAACCAACGATCATGCGAGATCACCACTGCACAGCCGGGGAAGTTGAGTAAAGCCTCTTCCAAAGCGCGTAAGGTTTCCACGTCTAGATCATTGGTCGGCTCGTCGAGTAGTAGTAAGTTGCCACCGGATTTCAATAGTTTAGCTAAATGCACACGGTTGCGTTCACCACCTGATAAATCACCAATCCGTTTTTGTTGCCCTTCACCTTTGAAATTGAAGCGGCCAATATAGGCACGGGATTGCAAGGTATAGCCATTGACATTCATCAGGTCATGGCCGTCGGCAATTTCTTGAAAAACGGTTTTATTCGCATCCAAAGCATCGCGGGATTGATCGACATAAGCGATTTTAACGGTATCGCCCACACGGAACTCACCACTATCCGCTTGCTCTTGCCCAGTAATTAAGCGGAATAGGGTCGTTTTACCTGCACCATTCGGGCCAATCACACCAACGATGCCACCTTTCGGCAAGTTAAAGCTCAAATTGTCATATAAAACCCGATCACCAAAGGCTTTACTGATGTTATTGGCTTCAATCACCAAATCGCCTAAGCGTGGGCCAGGGGCAATATAGATTTCATTGGTTTCAGCACGTTTTTGATAATCACTCGAAGACAATTCCTCAAAGCGCTGCATCCGTGCCTTGCTCTTAGCTTGGCGGCCTTTAGGGTTAGAACGTACCCATTCCAATTCTTCCTTCATGGCTTTTAAGCGACCTTGTTCGGCTTTCTTTTCTTGAGTTAATCGCCGCTCTTTCTGATCCAACCAAGAAGAGTAATTGCCTTCCCAAGGAATACCTTGTCCACGGTCTAATTCTAGAATCCAACCCGCCACATTATCCAAAAAGTAACGATCATGCGTTACCGCTACCACAGTACCCGGAAATTCTTGTAAGAAGCGCTCTAACCAAGCCACGGACTCCGCATCCAAATGGTTAGTAGGTTCGTCGAGAATCAACATATCGGGTGAGGAAAGTAATAAACGACACAGCGCAACCCGCCGCTTTTCCCCACCCGATAGCGTAGAAACATCTGCATCCCAAGGGGGTAAGCGCAAAGCATCAGCAGCCACTTCTAAAGTATGCTCAAGATTACTTATATCGGCCGCTTGCAGAATATTTTCTAAACGTGCTTGCTCAGCCGCGAGCGCATCAAAATCAGCATCAGGCTCGGCATAAGCCGCATACACAGCATCTAGCTTCTCCTGTGCCTCCTTAATCACTTTTAAGCCCTCTTCCACATTACCGCGTACATCCTTGTTAGGATTTAGTTGCGGTTCTTGTGGCAGATAACCAATATTAATCCCCGGTTGTGGACGTGCTTCCCCTACGATCTCTTGATCTACTCCTGCCATAATCCGTAGCAGTGTCGATTTACCCGCACCGTTGTAACCTAGCACGCCGATCTTTGCACCCGGGAAAAAATTGAGATAAATATCTTTTAAAATAAAACGGTTCGGCGGCACCACCTTGCCGACACCGTTCATGGTGTAGATGTATTGAGCCATTTATACTTTTCCTTCTTCAAGACGGAAAGATTGCCAGAAATTGGCAATAAGTGCTGCAAGTATTCCAAGGATCAGTCCAACAATCGTGCCGAGCAATAGAATTTTAGTACGATTAGGGCTTTCGCGTTTTTCAGGGGGATAAGCCGCTCGGTCTAAAGTTGCAACACTGATTTGATTAGCGTCAATTTTAAATGCTTGTAAAATAGCTAATTCAGATTCTTTATCACGTAAGGTTTCAATGAAAGGGTCATTACTTTTACGTGCTTTTAACGCGTCTACTTGTCGGTTAGTCTTTAAGAGTTCTACTTTATCCTGTAGATCACGCAATCCGGGGACAAAAGGATCATCTGAAGTGCGTTCAGTCAGTTCTTTTATTTCGGATCGAAGGGCCTTAGAACCACGTAGATAGAGTGGTTGCGGTTGTGTATTCACTTCTGTATAAAAAGCATTGCGGTCATTATTTGCTAAGATAGTATTTTCAAGCAGATCTGCTTTTTCAGTAAGGCCTATGCTTTCAGCGATCTTAGCAGCCTCTGTAAGTTCAATAATTCTATCCATCCGCTTTATTTTAGCACTTTCGCGGAAAGTTTTGATTTGATCTTCCAGTTTTTCACGCTCAATCTTATCAATTTCTTGGAGCTTAATAATCTCATCTATGTTTTTTCGGTCAGCTTTTGCCCGTAACTCATTTATTTCACGACCTAATTGTGCCTTCTTAAAGTTAACTTGTTCAATGATATCACGAATAGATTCTTGTTTAGTAGTAGAAAGAACTAAGTTGGTAGTTTGATTAAGAATATCAGCTATTAGTTTTGGATCACTACCCTTTAAGGTAAGATTAATAGGCGCTAATATTGAGCTATCCTTTTTTGTAGTTATTTTTTCAACCGTGAAATTTTTATTAAATTGTTCAAAAAATAAATCTGCATCTGCTTGAGTACTAGCGCTTTTTTTAAATAATTTTATTATGTTCATTTTTTGAAAAATTTCGCGACGTAAATTTAATGAGTTAAGATTTTTTTCAAAATGCTCGTAAATACTTTTAACTAATTCCTGATTTATATCTAAGGTAACAGACGATTGCTCTGTTGTGGTGGGTATTTTTAGTGGAGCAACATCTCCAATGGTAGGAGGTAAAAATAAAGCTTTAGCTTTGTACATAGGTGATCCTATAAAAGCATATAATAAAAAAATTAAGAAGATAAAAGAAAATGTAAATATTACAACCTTTTTATATTGTATGATTTTTTTTATAAAATCACGTAGTTCAATTTCATCCTTTCTGGAAGGATTAATAAGAAAATTATTTGGGTTTTTACTCTGAAGGGACATAGATCATTAAACCAGCTTTATAAATGGGTTATGGATTCATATACGACGCAAAGGTAGTGGGGTTATGTTACTTTTGTTCAAACTTGGGTCAAGTAGTAGGTTTTCTGTTGTATAAGGGATCAATAAACCTTTAAATCCTGATACTAGTTCCTCAATAAGTTTTTGTAATACAAATAGATCATGCCTGCTACAACTAATCTCTAGCTCTTTAAGCTTTGACTCTAGAATAGACCAAGGAAGCAAAGATTCATGAGCTTTGAATATTTTAGGATGTAATGTTCTATCAGCTTGTGCATCTATTAATAACTCTTCATACAATTTTTCACCAGGTCTAAGGCCAGTGAATTTAATCTCGATGTTCCCAGTGATATTATGTTCATCTTTGACAGTATATCCTGAAAGATGAATCATTCTTCGTGCAAGATCAGTAATTTTTACAGGCTCACCCATATCTAATAAAAAAACTTCTCCACCTTTTGCTAATGCCCCTGCTTGAATAACTAATTGTGCCGCTTCTGGAATAGTCATGAAGTAGCGGATAATATCTGGGTGAGTAACTGTCAGTGGTCCACCATCTTTAATTTGTTTGCGGAATAATGGAACTACAGAACCTGATGATCCTAAAACATTGCCAAAGCGTACCATACTGAAGATCGTGCGTGATGGTTGTTCAGCTAAAGCTTGTAATACTAACTCTGCCATGCGCTTGCTGGCACCCATTACATTGGTAGGTCTAACCGCTTTATCGGTTGAAATCAATACGAAGTGGCGTACTTGAGCATTGCGTGCTGCCAACGCAGTATAGAGTGTACCAAATGTATTATTCCGAATACCCTCTAGTGGATTAGACTCAACTAAAGGCACATGTTTGTAAGCAGCAGCATGATAAAGTGTACTTACTCGATAGTGCTGCATAATTTCTTCTAAATGAGGCTGGTTTTGAACTGAACCTAATACCGGAATAATAGCTCCTAATTCAATTTCTAATTTTTCAGAAGTAATTAGCTTTAAAAGCTCACTTTCGATATTATAAAGTGCAAACTCTGATACTTCGTATAAAATAAGCTTCTTTGGATTTATTCGTAAAATCTGGCGACATAACTCAGATCCTATAGAACCACCAGCTCCAGTGACCATGACTGTGTGATTTTTGATACAATTAGCCAATAAATCATGGTCAGGGTCAATTTGATCTCGACCTAATAATTCGTCTACCTCAATTTCTCTTAAATCAGCAATATTTCTTTCGCCAGAAATAAGCTCAGACATGCTAGGAATAGTCAAAACATGAACAGGTAAAGGCTCTAATTTTTGTAAAATCTCTTTTTTACGAGCTTTACTAGTGGAAGGCAAGGCTAGAAATACTTGTCCTACTGAAAATTTATGGATAAGCTTTGGCAGATCTGTAAGCGTATAAACTTGCAATCCTTGAATAATAGCTTTATTGATCGCTGGATTATCATCTATGTATGCAACAACTCTATATTCATGATGTCTTGCTAATGCATTAGCAAGTTGTATACCTGCATCACCCGCTCCATAAATGACTGCATGTGTTTTTTCAGTTCGTAAATAATATCTTGTATAGACGAGTCTTATAATATAACGACTACCTCCTATTAATAGAAAAGCAGTACCCCAATAAATAGGGAAAACTGACCGAGGTATACCTTGCCAGTTCGCTAATAATGCTATTAGGGCTAGTATTAAGACAGAGAGACTTATACCTCCTAAAACTGTCATAACAGCTTGCTGACCACCTATAAATCGAATAATTGCTTTATAAAGTCCAAGTTTAGCAAAAATTGGAATAGTAATAAGTGGTGACAGAATCAGCATCCAAACTCCATCAGCTATTTTTGGATCCCATGTACCTAGCCTAAGAGCAAAGCTAGCCCAAATAGAGAGTGGGATTAAAATCAAGTCTATTATAGTTATAATCAGCCGCTTTTTCCAGCGTGATAAGGAGAAGAGTGTTATTATCATAAGTTATCAGTTCTATTAAAGTCTCTATCCTTAAAAATTGATTGTAGAGTTTTCTTGATTATGAGGTAATCATCATAAATGTTGTTTTTTAGAGCATAATTCTTATAGTATTTAATCTTAATTGGTAGGATAGTCTCCCTGTAGATTTTTTCAGGATCTACTGCATGACCAAGAAGTTTATTCTCATCTCGAAATTCAATTGATGCTCTATCTGTTATACCTGGTTTTACTGAAAGTATTAAGTCGCGTACATCTTCTGGATAGTAAGCTACATATTTAGGAACTTCAGGTCGAGGGCCGACTAAGCTCATTTTTCCTAGAAGAACATCAATTAATTGTGGAAGCTCATCAAGCTTATAATGCCTTAATAAAAAACCTGATTTTGTAATGCGATAGTCTTTGTCGATAGTAATTTGTATACCACATTTTTCTGCATCTACTATCATAGTTCGAAATTTATGAATAAGAAATGTTTTGCCGAATTGGCCTACACGCTCCTGACGGAAAAATATAGGGCCTGGTGAGTCACATTTGATCCATAATGAAATAAATATAAATAGAGGACTTAAAAAAATTAACCCTAGTCCAGAAAAAATAATATCAAGCAACCGTTTAGTCATTAAGTAAGGATATCCCTAACTGCAGCGATCACTCTAGTTTGATCTTCAACTGTCATTTTTGTATACATAGGCAGGCTAAGAGCTTGATTATAAGTTGCTAAAGCATGAGGGAAGTCTTCTGCTTTTAGTTTATAGGTATCGCGCCAATAAGGATGTAAATGCAGTGGGATAAAGTGGACGCTACACCCAATACCTCGCTTTATCATTTCTTCAATAAATTGATCACGTGGGATACTAGCCTCCAGTTTAAGGCGTAGAACGTATAAATGCCAAGCATGTATATCACCTACAAAAGCACTAGGGGGGGCTAGTAATGGCAAATCTGAAAACTCACTGGTGTAATGCTCTGCCATTTCTTGACGTCGTTTCTGAAAGCGATTGGCCTTTTTTAACTGATGAATTCCAATAGAAGAAGCTAAATCAGTAAGGTTATATTTAAAACCGGGTGCTAAAACCTCGTACTGCCAAGATGGTTTATTAGAGGTATAGCGATCAAATGCATCACGACTTATACCATGCAAGCGCATGATTTTGCAGCGATTCGCTATGTCAGGATTTCGCGTTACGATCATGCCACCTTCACCTGTAGTTATGGTTTTTGTAGCGTAGAAGCTGAAAACGGTAACGTCACTTTCTAGTGAGCCAATTAGTTGACCTCGGTAGTAAGTTGGCAAAGCGTGAGCAGCATCTTCTACTACTTTAAGCTGGTATTTACGGGCAACAGTTAAAATGTTTTCCATTTCACAAGCTAAACCAGCGAAGTGAACAGGAATAATAGCTTTAGTTTTGGGCGTAATGGCAGCTTCTATTTTATTTGGGTCGATATTGAAAGTATTTGGATCAATGTCAACAAAGACGGGATGTGCACCCAAATAGCGAATAACTTCAGCTGTAGCAGTAAATGTATAGGGTGTAGTAATGACTTCATCACCTGAGCTGATGCCAATGGCTTCGAGTGCTAGATGTAATCCTGCGGTGGCAGAGTTAACAGCAATAGCTTCGCAGTTGCCGCCGATAAATTCAGCGAAGTCAGACTCAAAGCGTTTGGTCTTTGGGCCAGTTGTTACCCAGCCAGAACAAAGAGAATCCACGACCTCAGTTATTTCGGCTTCATCGATATCGGGAAGAGCAAAGGGAATGAATGGTTGCGCTGTCATTGTTTATTTACTTTTGGTTTTTCTATCCAGATTAGTACATGAGTACGTAACCAAGGGATTATGTTAAATAAATGGTATAAATAGGGATGAATTTTGCACACACGACGGCTGATAGGTGGCGCTAATGTAATACGTTTTACAATCATCTTTCCATCAGGAAAAAGCTCGTGTACTCGTCTCACAGGCACACCACGAACATCAGGGTTGGATGGATTATTGAAAATGAAGTCATACCAAAGTATTCCTCCACCCGGTTTGACCCATTGCCACATTTTATTTGCCAGTATTTGTTGGAAGTTATTATCTAACAATGAAGAAAAAACAACAGACTGAAACACAATATCTTGACTATTTTGAGGTATATTAGCAAGAGTAGAATCGCCAGAGTAAATTATGACATCTATAGGCAATACATGCCGTGCAGCAATCACACGTTCTTCTAATAATTCGCTTCCAGATAAGTATTCAGGATGAAAGCCAAATCGTAAGAACTCCAGTAGATTGTTACCATTACCGCAACCAATTTCTAATAAACTTTTATCATTTGTTGTTTGCCAACAAAGGTCTTTTTGAAATAGCCTTAGCATAGAGCGTTGGCGTTCTTGTATCCCAAGGTATACTTCAGGGCGTAGCATATTGTAACGACTACCGACATCACGACGGGCATAGCGCTCAATAACTAATTGTGTTTCAGTAGTTTGCTCAGACATCTTGCATGATTTTCAAGAAGTTCTTAGCTAATACGGGATATGTATGGTTTTTTAAGATGTATTTCCTTCCACGTTGTCCCATAGTTATTCTTTCAGTTGTACTTAGACCTAGTAAGTGGCGTATCCCTTGAGCAATTTTTTGAGGATTTTCTGGTGGTACTGTCAGTCCACACGCTGCCTCAGTTACGGGATCGTTGCCTGCCTGCACGGAATGTAAGACTACTCTTTCTGCCATCATGTAGTCCATCAGTTTATTAGGTGCTATACCAAAACGATACAGTGACTGTTTACGCCAACCTATGTAGGCAATATCAAAGTATTGTAATAGTTTAGGAATTTGACTTTTCTTTACAGGATCCAAAAAAATAATATTTTTAATTTTTTCGTGCGCAGCTCTTTGTTGCAATTCTTTTTTTTTGGAACCTTGTCCAACTAGCACAAATAAAACTTTCTCATCTTGAAATAGATTTGCTGTATCTAGCATAGTATCCAAGGCATTAGATACGCCATGTGTTCCCGCATAACCCACAATGGATATACCTTGATTTTTAAAATTAGAAAGTAGCGTGCTGAAAGACGTTTCTAGTTCTGTTAATTTATGACTTTGCCATTCTGCTGGACTTATACCATTCGGTATGATGTGTAATTTGTGTGAAGCCATCCCTCGAGACTCCATATAGCCACGGACTTTAGGAAGCATAGATACTACTATATCAGCATGGCGATAAGCATAGTCTTCTGCTTGCTGCACCAGCATAATAAATGGATGCCATTTAGACATTTCTCCCAGCTCCATCGGTGACAAGGGCCATAAGTCATGAACTTCAAAAATTAGTTTCGCATTAGTGAGCTTGGCAATACGACGTGCTGGCCAAATATCCATTGGATAAGTGCTGGATGCAATAACAATATCTGGCTTAAATTTATTCGCAATAGATCGGCTCTTGTGAAATAAGCGAAGAACGAACACAGCCATATTTTTTAAACGGCCTATACTGTTACCTTTATAGGTAGGTGTTTTGAACCAAGTATATTGAATGCCATCAATAGTTTCATCTAAATGCTCTTGATTATTTAAGATAGGAGTATTGGTGCGGACGTGTGACTCCGATGAAGCAAGAATATGGACTTGATGACCTGACTGTACCCATTCCCTTGCTAAATAATAAGGGCGGTATTCCATACCATGCTGAGGAGAACCAGCATAATGATTAATTAGAAGAATATTCATGCACAAGCTAGGAGCTTTTTAGCGATTCGTGAACTAGTATACCCATCACCGTAAGGTTGAATGGGGGAGCCAAACGATTCTACCGCTGCCAATAATGCGTGAGTGATGTTACTCTTGTCAGTGGGTGGCACTATCTGATTCCATCCTGCATCTACCAGCTCAATCCATTCTGTTTCATCTCGGAGAGTTACACAAGGGATTTGGTAAAAAAAGGCTTCTTTCTGCACGCCACCACTATCAGTGGCAATGACAGCTGCATGTTGTTCCAACATGACCATATCCAAATAACCAACAGGGTCTATTAACTGAACTTGGGTTCCTAATAAGGAGTTTAGCTCGGGTTGCTCTAGTAATTTTTGTGTGCGAGGGTGAACAGGCCAAATGACAGGTAGGGTATGGGATACTTCGTTTAAACTTTTTAGAATGTTTTGCAAGCGTTGTAAGTCATTAGTGTTTTCAGCACGGTGAATAGTCGTTAGAATATACTTTCCTGCTGATAGATTGAGCAATTGGAGAATAGTAGATTGTTGTTTGGCGCGCGCGCCGAAAAGTAAAGCTGCGTCGTACATCACATCACCAACATGATGACAGTGTTCTAAGGGAATACCTTCATTTGCCAGATGTTGCATCGCAGTTGCAGTAGGGGCGAAAAGCGCAGTACTGATGTGGTCGGTGACAACACGATTAATTTCCTCTGGCATTCTACGATTAAAGGATCGCAAACCTGCCTCAACGTGGGCGACAGGTATATGTAGTTTAGCCGCCGCTAAAGCACCTGCTAAGGTTGAGTTGGTATCGCCGTAGACCATTACCCAGTCAGGTTTTTCTTGGAGTAAGACGCCCTCAATACCCGCTAATTGCGCACCAGTCATCGCACCATGTAGACTTCCACCAATGCCAAGATTATAGATTGGTTTAGGAATGCACAATTCTTCAAAGAATACATTCGACATATTAGTGTCAAAGTGTTGTCCGGTGTGAAGAATGACTTCCTGTATATTCTCGTATTGGGCAAAGGCATAACTAACAGCGGCTGCTTTAATAAATTGAGGACGCGCGCCAATAATGGTAAGAATTTTCATATTAGCTTGTTCTCAATAGGGTTTCATAAAGGTCAATCATGTTCTTGACATTACTATCCCAAGCATATAATTGCTCGACTTTTTTTCTGCCAGCTTGCCCCATCTGCTCTCTTAAAGTTCGATCTAAAATCAACCTTTCTATTGCGTCTGCTGTAGCTTCTGGATCACGTGGAGGAACGATGATTCCTGTTACTCCATCATCAACAACTTCAGGTAGTCCTCCCACGTTACTAACTACGACAGGCTTCGCACAGGCACTTGCTTCAATAATGGCAACTCCAAAGCTTTCACTGTTAGATACAGATACAGATACAGATACATCTAGCATGTTTTGATAGGTTGGAACTTCTTCATGACTAATTCTTCCAGTAAAAATCGTTTTTTCTGCAATATTTAAGTCTTTAGCTATTTGCTTGAGTTTCTTTTCTAAATTACCATCACCGACTATCAAAAGTCTTAATGGTAAATTTGAATGTTTTTCGCTAACTATCTTGAACGCTCGGATAAGGTACTCTATCCCATATTTTTCACTAAGCGTTTTAACTGTGCCAATGATGATAGCTGCATCATCAAAAGGTTTTTTTACGTTAATAGGCCTGAATTTTTCTAAATCAACTCCAAAAGGAGTAATATAAATATTGGGTCGGTGATTGACTAATGATTTAGTTTGCTCTGCCATACAGTAACTAGTGGAGGCTATTGCATCAGCGGCATAGAGATTTTTCTGTAGTAAATATTTGTGGAGGGGAGAAATGTAGGGAAAATGATACACATCACTACCCCAAACAGATAATAAATAAGGATGGAAGTCAACAAGTCTTGCTGTGGTGCCATAGCCGCTGGCATAGTGTGCATTTAGTATATCAGGTTTAAGGTTATGCAATAATTTTTTAACAGCAGATGTCATAGTAAAGTAACCTAATATTCCAAAATTAGGAAATATATGTACTTTTACGTTTGGATTGAACGATTCAATAATAGGCTGTTGTGTAATAACGTGGACTATATGACCAGCAACACTTAGGCCATTAGCCCAACGAACAGTGTGAATGGATGACGCACTAGAAAGCAAAGCAATCTTCATTGAGTTAAATCCTTAATAACTTGCTCAGCTCTTGCATGCCATGAGTGTTGTGGAGTAGTTTTTTGTATATTGTGGTGAACGGACTCTATTAGATCAGGGGTTGTCAATAGTTCAGAAAAAAAACGAGTAACTGCATCACAATCATAAGGTATAGTCCAGCCTATACCATGATGTCTAACAAAATCGCCGGCTAAAGTACCCTCACTGGCAAGAATAGGCTTTTGATAGCCTAGATACTCATAAAGTTTTAGAGGAGCAGCAAATTCTCTGTACTCCTGAGGTTTTACAAATAGTACAGCAACATCACAATTGCGCAGTTCCGTCTGCATTGCAAGGCCTGATAGATGAATAATTTTAATATTAGAGCTTGTTTGTGGGTATTCATGCATAACTGCCCGCCATTCTGCTTCGCGAGTGCAAATAGTTAATTCGACTTTTGGTTGTTTCTGCACAGCATCGAATAACTTATGTAGTTGATAGTAACTTGATATACCTCCCACGTAAAAAAGCTTTAAAGGGCGATTTTGTAATTGAAGTGATATGAAATTATTTAATTTAGGCGATACATGACCCGGTGGCAGTGCTTTAAACATGCAAGGATTTATTATCGGTATATACTCGCCCATTTTAAGTGACGGCAAATAAAGCCAGCTTAATGTTTGCTTATATACTCGCAGGTCGAAATGATAGGCTACCTTGGCAGCAATAGCTTTTAATGGATTGAGGTTTTTACCGTAGTCTTCAAAAAGCCAGTATATATCCCGATAGAAGAGTCCAATAGGAATCCCGTTGTTCTTGCAAAAACGAAAAAAAAAATAATCGAGCAAAGGATGTAAGGGTAGATGATGTGGGTCTGTTAAGGTCGTTGGTGCAGTAGAGCTTTCTGCATACATAAAATCGTAATTTAAGCCATTTTTTATATTTTTTTTAATTCTGGCTATTTGTCTTCTTCGTTCAGGTGAATATCCAGCTATAATCTCAACTTCACAGCCAAGCTCCTGAAATGCTTCCAGCATCTTTACAGGTCTTATCCCACTAGCAGAAGCTGCATTAGGGTTGAGTGGTAATGGGTGATGAAAAATTATTTTCACACTCGGTTTCCTGTATGGTTTTTAGAAAGATGCCAATAATGTATACAGTTGTAAAAATAGCTATTGTTATTATAATACCTGCATTATAAACGAAATCATTAATACCGCCAGTAATAGGTAATGAACAACTAAAATAAGTAAATAAGCCTAACATCATGGGTGTCTTTCTTGATTTTAAGAAAAATAGAAACAATAATTGAATAATAAAACCAACATAAATTGGTGAAATAATTACACCTGTCAAACCAAAGTTTGCCCAAGCTTCTGCAATGAATAGACTATTCATGACACCAGCCAATCCAGCTTCAACACTAGATGGGTGAAAAATAGTCATCATAATACGTGCTGCTCTCTCACTCTGTGGTAGACCTAGAAAATCACTAATAAAACTAGAGAATGATGCAAAACCAATAAAGTCATTAGATGATGGAAAGTGCTCAAAGGCAAAGTAGGTGCCTGCCGCCTGGGTTAGAAATACACGTCCACCAATTCCTGTGTTATAGGATAATAATTCTGTCAGGTTGGCATTATCCATTACTAAGTAATAGGCTAGAAAAATGAGCAAGAGTGCTATACAGAAAAAAAATAAAAATAATTTTTTACTCACTCCACCTTGTATAAGCACATATAAAAATAAAAATCCTAATATAAAGAAGACAAAAGGTGCTTTGGATAAATCGTAAGTTTTTATAAAAAAAGAGGCTACGAACATTAACAGAAACCACAAAAAATCTTTTCTCGATTGAGTGAGTTTCCAGTAAGAAAATGCGATATAAGCTAAGATTGGTGTCAAACCGATGGCGAAGACATTTCGAACATAAATGTTTCCCGAAAATTGACGGCTTGCATCTTGACGGAGACCTGCCAACGATTCGGCATCAAAACCACTGAATATTGCCACCAAAGGGTTAGTGTTTAGCATTGCAAAGGTATAAGCAACTGAACAGATAGCGATAATAGATAAAATATATAAAGGATATCTAATATAGCTGTCATTAGGACTCAAGGTGGTCTGAATAGGCGCACTAATATAATAATGAAAAATAGCCGTATTGGATGGCAAACCACTCAAATAAACCGCAAGTAACATTCCAAAGGGTAGTGCTAGCATCGTGTATTGAACCGCCACCCAACCATAAAAGCGTGCTTCAGGTTCAAGGGTGTTTATTATATAGTGATTATCCCAATTATTAATGATTAAGACTGAGGCAATAAAACTTTGAATAATTAAATTATAGTAAAAAATCCACGAGATTAAATTAATTTTTGTTAGTGCTAAGCTGCCAGCGACTGCTTTGAAAAGAAAAAAAGAAAGTATTAGGGTAATCAGTGAAATTGAAAGAAACATGTCATTTTTATCTTGATGTTATGATCGATGATTATCAGTAGACATAGTTTTAAAATGTTTTAAACATGGTAAAATTTTCAATTTATTATTGACTATAAAGCAAGCATATTTTGATAAAGCTGCTTAGCTTTCCGATGGGCAAAATAGCTATTGTGCCAAAGCAAAGTGAATTGCCCGCCCACTTTTCGACAGATTTCTTTGAGATTTAAAAAAGTATTTAAGGCTTGCTCACTGTAACCTAAACCCATGTAGTTCTCAGCAATAATTGAAGATTCCATTACAATCAAAGGCCGAATACGCAGATTTAGCATTTCTTGTTTGACCGGATCGAAAGCGGGGTACTCAAAACAAGTACCACAACGAAATCCCGGACTATCTGCGTAACCCAGCGTGCTGTCATAGTCCATGCCTGCTTGTTCCCATGCTTGTAGAGTGATCGCTTGTTCCCAACGCAGATAATGCATTCTACCGCCCCATTGTGCTTGCTGGATCCCTTCTTCGGCACAGATTTTTTTTAAGCGTTGTGCTTCAGTGATGATAGCTTGGGGAGTTTGGTAAGTGTTATAGCTTGGATGTAGACCAATTTCATGACCACGCTGATGAATATGGCGTATAAGCGCACGGATAGCAGGATGCTCAGGTTGGTAATCTGCATCGTGAGAAGAATTTCCCCCACAGATAAAGTAAAATGCGCTGGTTAAACCATAGTGGTCAGATAGGTTCATCAGCCAATCAAAGGTATTATAGGGGTCTTGTGGGTGCAGAGTTTGTTGAGTGTTAAGGCGAATCCAAGGTGCAATCAGTAAGCTCTTAAAATCGCGTTTTTTAATAAGATCACTGCCTATGAGGCGCATAAGGGTGTTAGGGGGACAAAAGCCATAGAGGCTAGGTTTATCGACATCATGCGATACTTTCATGCTGAATTGAGGTTGCTTTAATTCAAGCTCGGGCCAAGTACGTTGAATAACCTGCCCTAAGATCGCTAGCCATTCATCGACAATGGGGCGTTCGAGATAGTGATGCTTATAGGCATGAGACGCGGTAGCTGGGAAACGCCCATGCTGGTCTAGGTTCGTACTACCTATTTCTTCTTGCCGCGTGAGCATCCAGTAAGCAAGGCCGAGAATGTCGTAGGCAATGCTGTAATGAGAGTCAAGTTTGCTGATCAGTGGGCTAGGGAGTTTGCTAACACCCGGTGCGGGTAGAGGTCGTTTCAATAGGGAAGGCCAACCTTCTGTAGTACTTTCCCAATAGGTACAAGTTAAGTTTTTTTGAGCTTGAAAAAAGCAGTCGCTTAAAGGTGGTAGCTTGATTACCGCCGTTTGTGTGGGGAGAGTAAGCTGTAGTTGCCCATCAGCTTGAGTGTGTAAGCGAAGCTCCGGCTGGAAGCGCTCTTTTAATAAGCATTCCAGCCAATACAAGCAATAGTTATGCCTTTGTGTAGACACACTTAATATCAATGTCTAAAAATAAAGCTTATTGAGACGGTGTTTTGGGGAAATCGTCAGCATTGCCTACATATAAATCCATACCACCTTGCGGGGTTTGCTGGGTGATGATGGTGCGATCTGTCCCATCAACTGGAAAAGTGCCAGATTCCATTAATACCAGCATAGGATCCAGCAGTTCACCCTTACTGCCGCGTAAGTTAGCTTGACTAAATTGAAAGCGACAGAGGGTGGAACCACACTCTATCTTAGGAGGGGAGCCGCCAATATTGGCCGTCGCTAAATAAGACTCAAAGCTACTACTAATTTGGCTGGTTTTTCCGGGGTCTGCGGTAGCTGTAATGGTAGAGGCTAGCTGTTGTTGTTGTTGTTGTTCTGCTAATGCTTGTTGCTGTTGGATCTGTTCCTTGCTCATCCCCGCGTAAGGATCGGGTTTGGGCGCTGGCTCATCCTTTGCCTGATTAGGGTTGGCTAACAAGGCGGCTAATTGTTGTTGTAAATCAGCTAACTGCTGATCAACTTTAGCCAAGCGATCCTCCGGTATCGCAGTTGGAGTTGCTGTAGTCATCGGCTGGGCGGCCGTCGGTACAGCCGAGGCTTGGTTCTGTAATTGAGTAGTTTTAGAATCCAACCGACTAACTTCTGTATTGAGCCGTTTCAGATTATTTTCGAGTGTTGAGAGAGATGCCGATTGTTGTTTGATCCCCTGCAATACCTGATCCATCTGACTAGTATCCGAAGGCGCTGGGGTAGGCGCGAGCCATTTGACTACTATCGCACTGACTACCACCGTCGCTAACAATAATCCGATAACATAGGAAGTATTTTTGAACATAAAGGTTTTGCTCTGAAGAATGCAATGAAAAATAGCGAAAAAATCAAGCAGAAAATAGTTGCTGTTTAAAAGATCAAGCCCCAAAACTGGGGCTTGAGTCTATAATTACGGCACTAAGAAATAGTACTCGATCTACTGTAACTATTATGGGTTAACAATAGAGTGTAACATCTGGCCAGTATACAAGTAGCAACCAATCGTGTAGGTTTTAGTTGCGTCAACTGGAAAGTCAGTAGCACCTGATGGTGTGATTTCTGCTGCTGTTGGACCTGCGCTCGAGCCAGCTTTCCATGCTACTTTTCTATTAGCAGTACCAGTAGAAGTCAATGACTGTGCAGCAACATAGCAATTATAAATATCTTTAACAGCATCCACAGGGATGTCTAAATTGAAAGTAGTCTTTAAGTTATGGCCTACACCACCACCTACACCTTCACCTGGGCAATGAACCCAAGCACTTGTTACGCTTTTCAGTGTACTCCAATCCGGTGTAAAACTAGTATCTTGTGAAGGATAGTAAGCCTTACAAGCGGTTCCTGCAGTAACAGTCTTTGTAGTAGTATCATATGCCATAGCACCACTGCTCGCTAATAAAGAACCACCCATCAGAACAGCAGCTGTTAGAGCTGTTAAATTTAATTTTTTCATTTCAGAATATCTCCAAAAACATCTCAAATCAGTGACACCCCCAGAAACTAGAGACGTCGTTCCTAACCCAAACGAAGGCTACACTACTTAAAACCAATAGTCTAGCTTCGTCTGACTATACTATAAAGTAAACTAACATGTTGTGTTAACTATTTACGTAACGATAGTCTACAGCGTACTAAACTGTTGTAGCATTACCACAGTGGGCAGTTTAATACAAAACTTAAGCGACCTACAACTGTCTATTGAGTTTTGAACAAAAAATTTTATTTAGTTTTATAAATCAGTGAAAGTACTTACAAAATTAGCGTTTAAGCTAAAAAAGCGAGCTTTGACCAAAACCGGCGCACCAGTGTGAAAACAGAGGTTCTAAGAGGTGGCCAAATGAGGGTTTTGCGTCTGGCCAGAAAGCGTCTTTGCGTATAGAGCCTTAAAATCTGCCAACGTCCGGTGAGTATTGCTTTTGTGAAATAAAGCCCGTCAATCCAAACAATATTCTCAAGAATTTGATGTTGCTGATCAGCGATGGAATCCAAGGCAAAATACCGTTTGACTAAACCATTGCCGCTTGCCAGAAAAATCGCATGTTGCATCCAAAAGCGTGGATTCAACTCAAGTATGACGACCTCTCCCTTTGCAACCATAAACTCCAGCTCATAAGGCCCCACAAATGCTAGAGCGTCTAGAACTTGTGTAGTTTTGGTAAGCAAGTCCCATTGATCAGGAATCGTTTCTACCATAGCCGCACAACTGAGCCCTTGATGATGGGATAACAAGCGTTTGACGATAGCGGTAGTGTTGCGGGAATGATTTTGACTATCATGGAAACCACAGACCGATATATTCTGATGATCTTGGTCTCCCAACCATTCTTGGAAAAAAAAAGCTTGGTAGGATAAGCCCATTTTAGTAACTTGTTGCAAGTGTTGCTGAACATCGTGCTCCGAACGGCAAATCCAGCCTCTAGGCAGTTTAATGCTTCCTTGCCAAGAATGTTTAGCTTTTAGCAAGCAGGGAAAAGCGGGGGGGGGCTTATCATCAATCGCCCATTGTCGTAAGCCTGCAGGTAAGTCTTTGTTAGAGGCTAGCCAAGCAGCGAAAGCCCATTTGTCATCCAATAAAGAAGGTGGAAATTGTGGCGGCAAGAAACGCCCTATCAATTGCCCCTGTAAAGCCTGACCTAAGGTATGCTCTTCTGTAAATAATAACCATGCCTGCTCATTATCAGGAGTTTGGTAGGGAATCGGATAACTTGGATTTTCCTCAGTGGTAAACACCTCAATATTCAGAGCTTTAGCTGCCTTGTAGAGAGTATAAGCATTGATGGAGGCGGTAAACGTATAAGCTTTCATTACTAATCATCAAAGCCTTTAAAGTGATAGCAGCTCAGCGCACTAGCGAGGTAATAAAACCTTTCTTCATTTAGGTCATTGTCTACCAATAGAGTATAAGCTATGAGCTGTGTACAAGTAGCAACCGGTGGTAAGCGTTTTATTCTCATCAACTAGAATAGAACCATTAGGCCCCCCCCCATCCGTATCACCAATTTCAACCACAACAGGCCCCACGCCTGAACCTATTATCCAGATTACTTCTTTAGTAGAGCTGTCAGCAGTTGCATTCTGTGTAGCAATATAGCAATTAAAGATATGTTTTTCCGCACTAATGGGTATGTCTAGATTGAAAATAACCACGTTGCCAGCAGCTACACTGCCACCTATATCTGGACAATGAAACCAAGTATTAGCCGTGCTTTTAACACTATTCCAGTCAGGCTGTAGGTTAAGCTTTTGATTAGGATAATAAGCTTTACAAGCTGCTCCCGCAGCTATCCTGTCGAGCGATGCCATCCCGCTTCCAATAAACGTCAAGGGACTAATCATCAAAACAGCAATTATTAGGTTTTTTAAATTTTTCACTTTAGATTCCTTCCTAAAAGCATTATTAAATTAATCCTGAATTAGCTTTCTAGGAATGCTATTTATAAAAAAAACTATTAATTAAATTTAATATTTAAATCCATGATTGCATTAGCATAAAAACCAGACAAGTATCTCAAGCATTAACACACAAATGATTATAGCATATTAAATCACTGTGCTCACCGTCAAATATTGTTTGAGCAAAGTCTGTAGTTTACGGTTTCACTATTGATCATCAAAGCCTTTAAAGTGATAGCTCGGCGTGTTGGGGCGCTCACTGTAGTTTGGGCGGTCATGGCTAGCATAAGGTGCCTTTTTTTTGAGCTGCGCGGTAGCAGATTTAGCCAAAATATAAGGAGCTGACAGATAGAAGGGAGTTGGTTGGGGAGTAATCAAGCCTTTCTGCAAATAACGTTGTTTGCACCACTGATAGTATTTGCTAAACCACAGACCTGCAGTAGCGACGGCAATCTGTAGTTTGGTAGCACCACTGTGTGCAAAGGTATAGGGAAACTGTTGACAATAGGAATACTCAAAAGTGCTAGGGTAGTCTTGTTCAACCAAGTAAGAATCGGCCGGTTTGTTACCTATGCTGAAAATTGGCTTGATGATTCGTTTAACAAGCTGCTTAACTATACCTAACTGCTCAAAATCTGTTGCAGCACTCAATAAGGGGTCGTCGAGATTACTAATGACTACAGCGCCCATTACACTAGGAAATGCCTTGTTGTTGAAGCTAGCCATAAGGACAATTTGCTGGTCTAGATCAGCATGACTTAACTGTTTCAGGCGGGAAATACCCTGAGATAGGTCTATGAATAAGGTAACATTATTTTGAGTACGCCAGTTTTTACCTTCAGGAGAAAAAGCCCAAGATAGACCTCCTTCAGCACCCATAATTGGGGCTAAGCAAAGTATTAGGGAGACTTGGTCTTTTGCGTGTTGCTGAATAGCTTGAATGGAAGGCTCAAAATATTTATCAGTCGGGTAACTGCATATATGAACGCCTGCTTCTTGGAAAGCTTTGTGTACAACATTGCAAATATAATCGGGTAGAAGGGCGATAGTATTTTCTTTTTTACATGCTAAGGCCATGCGGTATAAAGCAACACGTCCTGAGAAGTAGAACCGAGTGGGCAGTAAAAAATTATGGATATTTAATGCTTTCTGAAAAAGCAATACTATTACCTTGTAGGGAAGCAAAGCCAATAAACTACCTAACACATATTGGCAGATGGGCATTTAAATTTTCCTAAAAACCAATACTTTCTCGCGGAATAGTCAGCCCAGATGGGTTAACAATAGAGTGTAACATCTGGCCAGTATACAAGTAGCAACCAATCGTGTAGGTTTTAGTTGCGTCAACTGGAAAGTCAGTAGCACCTGATGGTGTGATTTCTGCTGCTGTTGGACCTGCGCTCGAGCCAGCTTTCCATGCTACTTTTCTATTAGCAGTACCAGTAGAAGTCAATGACTGTGCAGCAACATAGCAATTATAAATATCTTTAACAGCATCCACAGGGATGTCTAAATTGAAAGTAGTCTTTAAGTTATGGCCTACACCACCACCTACACCTTCACCTGGGCAATGAACCCAAGCACTTGTTACGCTTTTCAGTGTACTCCAATCCGGTGTAAAACTAGTATCTTGTGAAGGATAGTAAGCCTTACAAGCGGTTCCTGCAGTAACAGTCTTTGTAGTAGTATCATATGCCATAGCACCACTGCTCGCTAATAAAGAACCACCCATCAGAACAGCAGCTGTTAGAGCTGTTAAATTTAATTTTTTCATTTCAGAATATCTCCAAAAACATCTCAAATCAGTGACACCCCCAGAAACTAGAGACGTCGTTCCTAACCCAAACGAAGGCTACACTACTTAAAACCAATAGTCTAGCTTCGTCTGACTATACTATAAAGTAAACTAACATGTTGTGTTAACTATTTACGTAACGATAGTCTACAGCGTACTAAACTGTTGTAGCATTACCACAGTGGGCAGTTTAATACAAAACTTAAGCGACCTACAACTGTCTATTGAGTTTTGAACAAAAAATTTTATTTAGTTTTATAAATCAGTGAAAGTACTTACAAAATTAGCGTTTAAGCTAAAAAAGCGAGCTTTGACCAAAACCGGCGCACCAGTGTGAAAACAGAGGTTCTAAGAGGTGGCCAAATGAGGGTTTTGCGTCTGGCCAGAAAGCGTCTTTGCGTATAGAGCCTTAAAATCTGCCAACGTCCGGTGAGTATTGCTTTTGTGAAATAAAGCCCGTCAATCCAAACAATATTCTCAAGAATTTGATGTTGCTGATCAGCGATGGAATCCAAGGCAAAATACCGTTTGACTAAACCATTGCCGCTTGCCAGAAAAATCGCATGTTGCATCCAAAAGCGTGGATTCAACTCAAGTATGACGACCTCTCCCTTTGCAACCATAAACTCCAGCTCATAAGGCCCCACAAATGCTAGAGCGTCTAGAACTTGTGTAGTTTTGGTAAGCAAGTCCCATTGATCAGGAATCGTTTCTACCATAGCCGCACAACTGAGCCCTTGATGATGGGATAACAAGCGTTTGACGATAGCGGTAGTGTTGCGGGAATGATTTTGACTATCATGGAAACCACAGACCGATATATTCTGATGATCTTGGTCTCCCAACCATTCTTGGAAAAAAAAAGCTTGGTAGGATAAGCCCATTTTAGTAACTTGTTGCAAGTGTTGCTGAACATCGTGCTCCGAACGGCAAATCCAGCCTCTAGGCAGTTTAATGCTTCCTTGCCAAGAATGTTTAGCTTTTAGCAAGCAGGGAAAAGCGGGGGGGGGCTTATCATCAATCGCCCATTGTCGTAAGCCTGCAGGTAAGTCTTTGTTAGAGGCTAGCCAAGCAGCGAAAGCCCATTTGTCATCCAATAAAGAAGGTGGAAATTGTGGCGGCAAGAAACGCCCTATCAATTGCCCCTGTAAAGCCTGACCTAAGGTATGCTCTTCTGTAAATAATAACCATGCCTGCTCATTATCAGGAGTTTGGTAGGGAATCGGATAACTTGGATTTTCCTCAGTGGTAAACACCTCAATATTCAGAGCTTTAGCTGCCTTGTAGAGAGTATAAGCATTGATGGAGGCGGTAAACGTATAAGCTTTCATTACTAATCATCAAAGCCTTTAAAGTGATAGCAGCTCAGCGCACTAGCGAGGTAATAAAACCTTTCTTCATTTAGGTCATTGTCTACCAATAGAGTATAAGCTATGAGCTGTGTACAAGTAGCAACCGGTGGTAAGCGTTTTATTCTCATCAACTAGAATAGAACCATTAGGCCCCCCCCCATCCGTATCACCAATTTCAACCACAACAGGCCCCACGCCTGAACCTATTATCCAGATTACTTCTTTAGTAGAGCTGTCAGCAGTTGCATTCTGTGTAGCAATATAGCAATTAAAGATATGTTTTTCCGCACTAATGGGTATGTCTAGATTGAAAATAACCACGTTGCCAGCAGCTACACTGCCACCTATATCTGGACAATGAAACCAAGTATTAGCCGTGCTTTTAACACTATTCCAGTCAGGCTGTAGGTTAAGCTTTTGATTAGGATAATAAGCTTTACAAGCTGCTCCCGCAGCTATCCTGTCGAGCGATGCCATCCCGCTTCCAATAAACGTCAAGGGACTAATCATCAAAACAGCAATTATTAGGTTTTTTAAATTTTTCACTTTAGATTCCTTCCTAAAAGCATTATTAAATTAATCCTGAATTAGCTTTCTAGGAATGCTATTTATAAAAAAAACTATTAATTAAATTTAATATTTAAATCCATGATTGCATTAGCATAAAAACCAGACAAGTATCTCAAGCATTAACACACAAATGATTATAGCATATTAAATCACTGTGCTCACCGTCAAATATTGTTTGAGCAAAGTCTGTAGTTTACGGTTTCACTATTGATCATCAAAGCCTTTAAAGTGATAGCTCGGCGTGTTGGGGCGCTCACTGTAGTTTGGGCGGTCATGGCTAGCATAAGGTGCCTTTTTTTTGAGCTGCGCGGTAGCAGATTTAGCCAAAATATAAGGAGCTGACAGATAGAAGGGAGTTGGTTGGGGAGTAATCAAGCCTTTCTGCAAATAACGTTGTTTGCACCACTGATAGTATTTGCTAAACCACAGACCTGCAGTAGCGACGGCAATCTGTAGTTTGGTAGCACCACTGTGTGCAAAGGTATAGGGAAACTGTTGACAATAGGAATACTCAAAAGTGCTAGGGTAGTCTTGTTCAACCAAGTAAGAATCGGCCGGTTTGTTACCTATGCTGAAAATTGGCTTGATGATTCGTTTAACAAGCTGCTTAACTATACCTAACTGCTCAAAATCTGTTGCAGCACTCAATAAGGGGTCGTCGAGATTACTAATGACTACAGCGCCCATTACACTAGGAAATGCCTTGTTGTTGAAGCTAGCCATAAGGACAATTTGCTGGTCTAGATCAGCATGACTTAACTGTTTCAGGCGGGAAATACCCTGAGATAGGTCTATGAATAAGGTAACATTATTTTGAGTACGCCAGTTTTTACCTTCAGGAGAAAAAGCCCAAGATAGACCTCCTTCAGCACCCATAATTGGGGCTAAGCAAAGTATTAGGGAGACTTGGTCTTTTGCGTGTTGCTGAATAGCTTGAATGGAAGGCTCAAAATATTTATCAGTCGGGTAACTGCATATATGAACGCCTGCTTCTTGGAAAGCTTTGTGTACAACATTGCAAATATAATCGGGTAGAAGGGCGATAGTATTTTCTTTTTTACATGCTAAGGCCATGCGGTATAAAGCAACACGTCCTGAGAAGTAGAACCGAGTGGGCAGTAAAAAATTATGGATATTTAATGCTTTCTGAAAAAGCAATACTATTACCTTGTAGGGAAGCAAAGCCAATAAACTACCTAACACATATTGGCAGATGGGCATTTAAATTTTCCTAAAAACCAATACTTTATAGTCAGCCCAGAAATGCTTCCCCAAGAGGGCAAGTAATTTTTCACCTAATAAGTAGCGCTTCTTAAGATGTTCTCCTGTGTAATCTGAATTAGCGAGCCACTCTCTAAAAGGCCAGAACAGTATGCCTGATTTTTTTTCTAAGACTAAGCCTTTGCCAGAAAAATAGTTTATCACATCCTGGCTACCATACTTTGCTCTAGCTAAGTAATTCCAGCGGTGAAATGGATCGATCATAATAAGTAACCCATTTGTAGCTAGCATTTCTGATGCGTAGTGGAGTGATTGCTCAAGCTTACTGATATCACGAATGGCTGAGTAACACCCTGATGACAAGATAAGAGAATAGGGTTGCTCACTATAATAATTCTCTGCTTCGCAAGCGATATAATTAATTTGGACGCCCGCGTTTTTAGTTGTTGCCACAGCGATCATTTCTGGAAAATCAACCGCATCAACTTTAAGAGTTGGGTTCATGCGGGTGATCATGCTGGCAACAACCCCTATTCCACAGCCAATGTCTAACACACTAGCTTGGGGTACAAGCTGCTTAAAATATGGCTCTAGAATTGTTTGTTGATCTTGGCGATAAAGGCTGTTGTATTCCTGATTAGTCCATAGTACTGCAGCCTGATCAGGATCAGCTGCACGCTTCTTCCAATATTGTGATGAATCATAATTATGATAGATAAATAACTTACGAAAACGAGCTACAAGTCGTTTTACAGATTCTGGTGTGTATTTTTTAGCGACTGTAACATAAGACATTAATAGTGTTTTCCTGATAACCAATATTCTACAATTCCATCGACCAAATAAAGTGTGATATTAATTAACGCAAATAGATATAAAATAAGCTCGATGGATGGTTTTTGATAGAAAGCGTAAAAAAATAAGATAGTTAAAGCAACAAGTCGGACACAATGCCAGATAAAAATATATCTGTTAGCTCCAACGACTAAAGCACCCTTATCAATAGGTGTGAAGATAAACTGAACATAGGCCGAAATAATCAAAATCTGAGCATACTCTCCAGCAATACGCCAAGACTCTCCGAATAGTAAAGCAAATAAAGTAGGCGCAGACGCATACAATATTAATGATGGTAACAATGCCAAGCTGGACGTAGCAATGAGGGTTTTAAGAAAGATAGTACGGAATTCACCTTTTTGGTTATATTCTTCGGCGATTTTCTGACGATAGACATCACCGATGGCACTTGCAACTAGAGTAGTTGGTAGGCTGACTAATCGAAAAGCTAGAGAAAAAAAACCAGTTGCTGCTAGCGAGTAGACACTGCTGATTATCAAGAGCGGTATTTGCTGTGCAGTTACCCCAATCAGTTGTGAGGGAGCAATGTATTTAGGATGAGATGAATAACGCCGTGCTAGCTGCAGTTGTGCTTGAAAGTCGGTTTGTTTGAAAAGCGTTTTATTATGTTCCCATAGTTTTCGACCTATCCAACTGGTAAAGATCAAATTGGAAAAAACGCTGCCTATTAATAACCCGCCGCTTACCTTACTTAAACCAAAACCTATCTGTGTGCTAGCAGTCAGTAGTGATTGTTGCACCCGGTTAATGGCTATTATTTTGTACTTACTAAGCCGATTATACCAAAACTGGAGGGTGCTGAAGACACCGCTGGCTAACACCGATAGTGGCAGTAGATATAGCCAAAGCGCTAACTGCTCATGACCAAGCGCTACTGTTATATCACGACCAAACAAAGTGATAGGAATAAACAACAGAGCACTGATGAGTGTACATACCTTTAAGGTTAGTATGACGAGGTTAGCAGCATCAAGATGGTTATCAGGTAAAGTAATGGCCAATTCAAAACGCATAGTGGCGATTACAGAGAGTACTGTGACACAAGCTACATAAATAGCTAATAAACCAAACTCATCAGGTCTATAAATCCGGGTTAAGACAGGGCTAACCGCAATTGGGATTGCTTGTGCTATCACTGTACCAGAAAATAGAATAGCTACACTCTTGGCAAAGTGGCTAGACTTTATTCGCTTAATGAGCATTTGGAGTTAGAGGATAGGACAATATTTGAACCTTAAACCGCTAGTCAGTCGTAAGATGTGAGCTTGTTTGTGGATATTATCTCAACAACTCTTGCTTGATCTGCTAGGCTTAAATCTGCTCCCATTGGCAAACTCATCACTCGTTGCGCTATCTCTTTGGCGACTGGTGTGTGATCTTTATTACATAAATGCTGATAAGCAGGTTGATTATTCAAGGGTACTGGATAATGCACTGTTGTTGGAATTCCCGCCGCCCTAAAGTGTTTTTCTATCTGCTCACGCTCATCTACTAAGACTGTATACTGTGCAAACACACTCGTCCGATCGTCACGTTGCTGCACCCGTTGAATCTCAGCTTGATCCATTAGCTGATTATATTGTTGTCCAATAGCAAGACGCTGCTCCACTTCCCAATCAAACCGTTCTAGCTTTGCTAGTAATATTGCACATTGTAGTGTATCCATTCGCCCCCCCACACCGACTCGTGTATGGTAATAACGTCGGCTTTGTCCATGTACACGAATCTCTTTGCAAGCTTGAGCGATTTGATCATGATTAGTAAAAATCGCTCCACCATCTCCGTAACAACCTAACGGTTTACTCGGAAAAAAGCTTGTACATCCTATTGTAGAAAGGTTACAACTTTTAATACCCTTATATGTAGCTCCAAAACTTTGTGCTGCATCCTCAATAACGGATAAATTATACTTAACAGCAATTGTGTTAATTTCATCCATATTTGCAGGTTGGCCATACAAACTTACTGGCATAATAACTTTGGTTTTATGTGTAATCTTTGCTTCAATCAAATTCACATTGATGTTACAAGTATCTGGTTCAATGTCGACAAAAACTGGTTTCGCGCCTAGTAACACAATTACTTCAGCAGTTGCGACAAAGGTAAAAGGTGTAGTAATTACTTCATCGCCTGGTCGAATCTCTAAAGCCATCAAACTAATCAACAAGGCCTCGGTACCACTAGCGACAGTGATACAGTGTTTGGCGCCTGTATAGGCAGTTAGGCGGTTTTCAAGTTCAGCAACCTCAGGCCCCATAATATATTGACCATGTGTCAAAACTGCATCAATACGCTGTTTAATTTGTGCTTCTAGAACTTTGTATTGTATTCTTAGATCAATAAAGGGAATTATGGATTGGGTCATATGATTAGGAGACTCTTTTGCATTGGCCATTATGGAGTTGATAAGTTTGCTTGGTATGTAAGCATACTGCAGTGTATTCGCCACTTAGTGGTAAATCTAATTTCTCGCCATACTCACTCATCCAGCCAATCTGCTTGGCTGGTACTCCAACCATAAGTGCATAAGCAGGTACATCTTTATTCACCACTGAACCTGCACCGATAAACGCATACTCGCCAATGGTGACACCACAGACTATGGTGCAGTTTGCGCCTAAGGTTGCCCCACGTTTGACTAAAGTATTGCGATACTCGTTTTTTCGTTCGATCAAAGCGCGTGGATTATATACATTGGTGAACACCATGCTAGGGCCGCAAAATACGCCTTCTTCTAGTATCACATTGTCATACACTGACACATTATTTTGTATCTTGCACTGATCGCCAATTAATACATTATTGCCAATAAACACATTTTGTCCAAGAGAAACATCGCTACCAATACATGCACCACCACAAATATGTACCCAGTGCCAAACCCGACTGCCTGCGCCAATTTTCGCTCCATTATCAATAATTGCAGTAGGGTGAACAAAAATATCAGACATGGCTAATACTCCAAAGGCAAAGAAATTGTTTTGCCATCCCGCGCTGAAAGATAAGTAGCAATAAGCAGCTCTAGTGATTTTAAACCTTCACGCCCATCGGTTTCTGGCTCAGCTAGACCACGCATCACATTAACTACATTTCTATAATACAGAGGGTGACCAAAACCATAAACAGAAGTTGTTTCATAATTGGCACTCTGAATTTGTTCATCATAATCACATGGTTTGTCAAAATTCCAAATTTGAATGTCATTGACAGCTACACCACCAATACGAACCGTTCCGTTCTCACCTAAAATCGTGATAGAGCCTTCTAAGTTTTTAGGATAGGTAAGCATAGTGACGCTCATAGAACCCAAAGCACCATTACGCCAGCGAATATTCATCACCCCGGTATCTTCTACTTCAATATCACGAGTTGTACTAGTCATGGCCTGTACTTTTTCGACAGGACCAATTAGCCAATCTAGTAAATCGACATAATGGCTCGCTTGGTTCATAAATGCCCCACCATCAAATTCCCATGTACCACGCCACCCATTACCTTGATCATAGTAAGATTGGGGGCGCGTCCAAAATACGTTGAGGTGTACCAGATGAATCTTACCAAAGCGCTTTTCCTCTATACTCCGCTTTAGTAGTTGTAATGTAGTATTGAGACGATTTTGTTTGACAACAAATAACCGCACACCTGCATCATCACATGCTTTAACCATGCGTACACCATCAGACCAGCGAGTTGCCATAGGCTTTTCTGTAATGACATTAATCTTATATTTGGCTGCTAAAATAGTCTGTTCAGGATGAAGACCACTAGGCGTACACAACACAACTAGATCAAGGTTGTGTTGTTGGAGCATCGTTTCCATATGTATATAAGCTGGAATACCATACTGTTCAGCATAAGGAGCTGACTGATTCGGGGCAATATCACAAATTGCGACTAATTCTAAATCCTGTAGATGCTTTTCTATAGATGCGAAATGATTTTTGGCAATTCGCCCACAACCTACAATAGCTATACGAATTTTACGTTCAGAAATAGTTAGAAACATAATTAGAGACGCCATGTAGTAATATGAAGAGCTTCTAAGGCTTGGGTGTCGTAGAGAGATTTTACATCTGCAATAACAGGCTTATTACCACGAAGTAAAGAGTGTAATACTTGGGGGGTCAACTGTACAAATTGATCATGAGCAACTGCTACAATTAAAGCATCTACTGGAGTCTGTGGTTTTAAGTCAGTAAGTGTAAGTCCGTTGTACTCATCTGCCACCTCAACAGGATTAGCCCATGGGTCACTAACTACTGGAATAACACCAAAGTCCTCTAACTCCCGTACAATGTCTATGACTTTTGAATTGCGAATATCAGGGCAGTTTTCCTTAAAGGTTATTCCTAATACTCCTACGCGTGAACCATTAGGATTAACACCGTTTTGAATCATTTTTTTCACAGTAGTTCTCGCTACATAACGTCCCATATTGTCATTAATACGTCGACCAGCAAGGATTACTTGAGGAATATATCCAAGCTTTTCTGCCTTATCAGTAAGGTAATACGGATCAACACTAATACAGTGTCCTCCTACTAAACCAGGACGAAAAGGCAAGAAATTCCATTTAGTGCCAGCTGCTTCAAGTACACTTAAAGTATCAATTCCCATTCTAGAAAAAATAATACTTAGTTCATTCATAAGTGAGATATTTAAATCACGCTGAGTATTTTCAATAATTTTTGCTGCTTCCGCGACTTTAATGCTAGGGGCTTTGTGCGTTCCCGCCTTAATGATTGTTTTGTACAAGTCATCTATAAAATCTGCTGTTTCTGGAGTAGAACCAGAGGTGATTTTCTTAATAGTAGTCAGTCGATTAACTTTATCTCCTGGATTAATCCGTTCAGGTGAATAGCCAGCAAAAAAATCTTTATTAAAAGTTAGTTTAGATACTCTTTCAATAAGTGGTATGCAATCCTCTTCTGTTGCGCCAGGATAAACAGTAGATTCATAAATAACAATGTCACCCTTTTTAATAATTTTGCCAACACTTTCGCTGGCTTTAAGTAGTGGGCTTAAGTCAGGCCTTTTATGCTCATCTACAGGAGTAGGAACAGTTATGATAAAGATATTTGCTTGTCTTAAGTGTTCCAGTTGGTCGGTATAGGTTAAATTTTTCGATGCTTTTAGTTCTTCAGTTGTCACTTCTAATGTGCGATCGTTACCAGCGTTTAATTCTTGTATACGATTTTGGTTTATATCGAAACCAATGGTGGTTATGGTTTTACCAAACTCAATTGCCAACGGCAAGCCTACATAACCTAATCCAATAATAGCTATGATTGATTTGTTAACTAGTTTCATGATTTTTATATATATTTAAAAAAATAAATTGAAGAAATGTCAAAGAATTAAATATAATGAATTTTTTAAAAAATTTTCTATTGGAATTGGAAATTAATTAATTCCATAAACAGTGATAATACGTTTTTTCACTGTGCAAACGTCTACTTTTACACAACCACTCCCAGAGGCTCGATAAGTCAATACGATGCTATTTTTTTTGGTACTGCACTTGCCAATCTGGGACTACATGATCAAATTTTAAAATGAATTTTTTATAATTAGTTCTTAATAAAACCCAAGCGCTCCAGCGTTAGTAAAATCTTATGCGCACATGCGTCTGGAGTATTTTGATTAGTATCTAGTTTAAGCTCAGGGTATTCAGGTATTTCGTAGGGATCATCAATTCCTGTAAAGCCCTTAATCAAACCCGCTCGCGCTTTAGCATATAAACCCTTTCGATCACGCCGCTCACATTCTTCTATCGGTGTGGCTACATGAATCTCTATGAAACCACCGTGGTTTTCAACAAGCTCACGGACTTCACGCCGCACCGCTGCATAAGGAGCAATGGGTGCACAAATTGCAATACCACCATTTTTAGTGATCTCGCTTGCCACAAAACCAATCCGGCGGATATTTAAATCGCGATGCTCTTTAGAAAAGGTCAATTCACTTGACAAGTTTTTTCTAACCACATCCCCATCAAGTAAAGTCACTGGACGCCCGCCCATCTCCATCAGTTTGACCATCAAGGCATTGGCTACCGTCGATTTTCCAGAGCCTGACAAGCCGGTGAAAAAAACAGTAAAACCTTGCTGATGGCGGGGTGGATAAGAGCGCCGCAATTCTTTGATAACAGAAGGGTAGGAGAACCAAGCAGGAATATCTAAGCCTTCGCGTAAACGCCGTCTGAGCTCAGTGCCGGAAATATTTAAAACCGTTTCTCCCGATTGTACTTCGGATTCGGGTAAATATTCTGCACGATCTTGCACATAAACCATATTCTCAAAACTGACGATCTGGATGCCTATTTCTGCTTCAAAAGCTTTGGCCAGTTCTTGGGCAGCATAAGGCGGGTAAAAATCTTCACCTAGGCTATTCTTGCCAGGACCTGCATGATCACGACCAATAATGAAATGGGTACAACCATAGTTTTTACGAATCAAAGCATGCCAAACGGCTTCACGTGGCCCCGCCATCCGCATCGCTAAATGGAGTAAGCTCAGAAATGTGGTCTGTTCGGGATAATACTTAAGAATTTGCTCATAACAGCGCACGCGGGTGAAATGGTCGATGTCACCGGGTTTGGTCATGCCAACCACAGGATGTAACAGCAAATTAGCCTCTAACTCACGTGCCGCTCTAAAAGTGAGTTCTTGGTGAGCACGATGCATGGGATTGCGAGTTTGAAAAGCGACTACCTTGTGCCAGCCGAGTTTTTTAAAAAGTGCTTTGAGTTCAGCGGGTGTATGCCGATGCTGACGATAATCATAGTGCTGGGGCAGCTCAATACTTTCCAGTGTTCCGCCTAGGTAAACCGAGCCTGCTTGGTGATAAAGGTAATAGACAGCAGGGTGGGCTGGATCATCACTACCTAAGACTTTTTGTGCTTCAAGCTGTTTATCAGGTGTCCAGATTGACTCGATATGCAGATGGGCAAGCAAAACCCCTTCGGGATCACGTAACTCGATAGTTTCGCCGACTTCGACTTGTGCTGCGAAAGAGCTACTAACATCTAGGGTGATGGGCATCGGCCATAAGCGACCATTAGCCAAACGCAGGGTATTAACCACGCTGTCGTAATCCGACTGGTTTAAAAAGCCTTGCAGCGGAGCAAAAGCGCCACACAGTAGCATTTCTAAATCGCATAATTGTCGAGCCGTTAAATCCCAACTGGTTTTATGGTGTTTGTTCATGCTTCACGATTGATTAGTTTAAGTTAGTTGTTCTTTATGCAGGAAAACACCAAATAAGAAAGCAAAGAAAATGGCATTAGCAGGCGTATGCAGGCCAAAATCTGTGAAACTATACAGTAGCGCTAAAAGAATACCGACTCCAGCACCTGTTTGTAGGAGTTTGAAGCCCGAGGATTTATCTTGCCATAATTGCCGCCAACGCCGTATATAAAAAAACATTAATAGACAGATTATTAGTAGCCCAAAAATCCCCATATCTAGCATTAACTCTATAAAATCATTATGGGTGTGATTCACGAAGGCATTAATAGTAGTGGGCTGATACAGTTGATAAACCTGTGGTGTGGTTCCAGGTCCTGAACCAAGCGGAAAGAAGTTTTGAATGGCCTCAAAAGTGGTGCTGTATAAAACCCATCTTAGATCCCCTAAGGCCGCCTGCGGCGCTAAACGATCTACATAAGTAATGGTCACAATTTGTTGCAGCACATTGAGCTGGATCACAATCGCTAAAATTAATAAGACAAAGCGCAAGGCAAAAATAGGTGCAGCTACTTTTTTGCGAATCTCTGGGGTTGTCATTGCCCAAAACGATAAAAGAATACTTACTATTAATAAAGCAGCTCCCATTCTTGACGTAGTCAGTAGGGGGGTAAAAGTGAGTGCCAGTGAAATGAGGCCGAACAAAGTAGCTAAAATAATTTTAAGAGTTATACCTAAATTTTGACTCAGAATAGCCATCATCATCAAGCCAATCGCTAAAGGTTCAACCATTTCCATAAAGGCTACCAAATGGTTTTGGTTAATATAAGTTCCTAAAGGAACACCACCTGACCAAACTCTAAAGAATAAATCTTGATCTTGAATAAAATATTGTCCCATGCTGAGTATTGCCTGACTGAAAGCGGTCAGGAGTAAAACTAAGATGAGCCATGTAACTTTGCGTGCAGGTAGGCTAATTGCAGTAAGAAATAGCGCTAGTGGGGCTAGCAAGGCAAGTAGGCCTGCTATCGTGCGAATGGGAATTAAGGAGAGTGCTTGGTAGCTCCAAGCACTATAGCTAGTATTAAGCCAAGCTAGATGTTCTGCATAAAAAGTGCGCCCCGGTAATTGCTCCCGAACTGCATGAGGTAAAGGAATTAAATACGCTAAAGCGCATAATAAGCTTCCGACTAAAAACCACCTGATAGGCTTTTCTAAACGATCTTTAGCTAAATTACCCCAAAAAATAATCAGTAATAGTGCAATACCTATCAGCTCCATCGTCATTAGTGCTAAAGAGGTTTTACCACTGCGGAATAGGGGGGCAAAAATAATTAATCCTGAGGCAATTAAAACTAATAAATTTTCCTGAAAGGTACGCATTAGTTCTTACATCCTTTAGGTAATAATTTTAAGCCTTTTTCAGTTTGCCCACGTTCTTTCCAAAAGCGTACCAAGCTCAAATTGGTCGAGCAACGACTCGGCCAAAGTAATTGAGCACGTTCGGCCATTCGATCAGCTTCCATCGTTTTACCTTGACGCAGGTAAATAAGTGCTAATTGAGTAGCGGCACCACCATGGGTGGGGTCACGTAGTAAGGCAGTAGTGGCTGCTTGTTCAGCTTTGTTCAAGTTATTACCCAACAAAGCACGTTCAGATACCGCTACTAATTGATCGGCGCCCAAGACCCTCCATTTATCGGTTAGCGCACTAGGCGGTGTTTTCGACTCTACGAAATCATAGGGCACGATGCCGCCCAAACAAAAAGCTACACTTAGCCATGCAAGGCCGCAAGCGATTAATAAACTGACTGTTTTTCTTATAAAAGATGGCATAATTCGGGGACGCTACCGCCCTACCGTGAGCATGACAGTATCAAAAATAAAATAAAATTAAGGAGTTGGGGTAAGGTTTGTTGTTATAAGAATTGCTCAGAGCCAACAGCACTGCGAATTGTCTAGAAAACTGCAGTTAATAGCAAGGTAGGATTGCATGTCGTGAGTCTGCAACATGAAATTGCCTCAGTTAAGCACTAGGTTATGGCATAATCTAGATTGATTTTCAGTGATTGATAGACTTCTTATGCTTTATTTGCATCATAGTAATCGCCTTGAAACTTTAGCAGCCAGTTTTGCTGAGCAGTTAACAAAAACCAAAGCAGATCCCTTTAAAGCTATCTCTGTGGTTGTGCAAAATGCAGGGATGGGGCGTTGGCTATCTATGCAGTTGGCGCAACTGACTGGAGTTTCGGCTAATCTCGCTTACTTGTTCCCGGCAGAGCTAACTTGGGATTTACTACGAAGGGTATTAACAATTGCCGATCACAATCCTTGTGCTATTGAGGTCTTACGTTGGCGTTTACTACAAGAGCTTTTGTGTAATCCCGAGCAGCATCAAGCTTATTTAGGTCATTATTTACAAGCTGGTCAAGATGATAGCGCTTGGCAGTTAGCACAACAGCTTGCTGGGGTGTTTGATGGCTATCTATTTTTTCGGCCTGATTGGGTACATAACTGGGAGCGCCAAACCACAACCGTAAATTGGCAGGAAAAACTCTGGAAAATAGTGATTGGTGAGCCACAACTAGAACATTGGGTCAATTTACAAAGTCATTTTATTCAAGAGTTGGATCATATTTCTACTGAGCTGTTACCCTCACAGATTATTTTCTTTTCTATTCCGGCCTTGTCACCTGCTTATATTGAGTTGATTGCTAAAGTGGCAGAGCGCGTCGATATTCATTTTTTTATGATGAACCCCTCCATGCATTATTGGGGGGATATCGAATCGAATAAGCGACGGATGCGATATAAACCAACCGAACAAGACTATGTAATGGTAGGTAACCCACTGTTAGCTTCTTGGGGCATTCAAGGCCGTGATTTTATCGAGATTATCCGTAATTCCGAACCTTATCCGCAGGAATTAGAGTATTTTCTAGAGCCAGATATCGCAAGCAGATTACATATCCTACAAAATGATATTTTGAATTTAGCAGATGTCCCTAAACATCAAGATTTTTCTGAGATTCTCAGTCAGCAGGATCAATCCATCGCTGTTCATGCTTGTCATTCCGCCCTGCGCGAAGTCGAGGTGTTTTACGATCAGCTATTGGCCATCTTAGAGCGTCATCCTGATTTAACTGCTGCTGATATTGTAGTGATGTCGCCCGATATTAATACCTATGCACCGTTTATTGAGTCAGTGTTTGGTGCTTCTGCTGTTCGTTTACCGTATAGCATTGCCGATCAGCGCTTATCGCAAGCGATGACGATTAGTGCAGCTTGTGCGCAATTGTTGGAGCTACCCCAAGGGCGATTTGAGGCTGAGAGTGTATTTACATTATTGGCATATGCAGAGATTCGTGAGCATTTTAGCTTAGATGAAGCCCAAGTCCAGCAATGCCGTGAATGGGTCAGGGCGGTTAATATTCGTTGGGGCGTGGATGCAGAGTTTCGCCAACAATTCACGCGCCAAACCACCTTTGAACATACGTGGATGTATGGCCTCGATCGTTTATTGCTGGGCTTTGCTTTACCCGGTGGGCAACTTTTGGGTGGTGTTTTACCTTACAATGAATTAGAAGGTAGCCAAGCTTTAATCCTAGAGCGCTTCCAACAGTGTTTGCATATTTTATTTTCAATGTCGAAATGGGCGAGTCAACGCGCGAGTTTAGAGGATTGGGCAAGCCGCTTTGGCAAGATGGTGGAGCAGCTTTTCCCGCGTGAAGCTGAAACTCAAACGGTGTTTCGGGGGATTGATAAGGTTTTAACGACTGCACAACAGGCTGAGTTTACAGAAAAGGTCGCATGGTCGGTATTCAAATCGGCTTTACGCCGCGAGCTAGAGCAAACTAGCCAAGAGTCAGGATTTTTAGGGCAGGGGATTACTTTCTGTAATTTGATGCCGATGCGTAGTGTACCGTTTCGAGTTGTTGCTTTGTTAGGCATGCAAGATGGTGGCTTCCCACGTCAAGATACTCGCCTGAGTTTTGATTTGTTAGCGGCGGACAAAAAGCGTAAAGGGGATCGTTCACGGCGCGAAGAGGATCGCTATTTATTCTTAGAGAGCTTGCTATCAGCACGGGATTATTTCTACATCAGTTATGTAGGGCAAAGTATTCAAGATAATAGTGAGTTAATGCCTTCAGTACTGGTGAGTGAGCTACTCGATTATTTAGAAAAGCGTTTTGACCTAAACGCGGATAAGTTTATTGTACGTCATCCTTTGCAGGCTTTTAGCCCACGCTATTTTCAAGCAGACGATAGACTATTCACTTATGCTCAAGATTATCTAGCTTTGCAGCAGCAAGATGCTGAGAAAAAAATTACGAGTTGCTTCTGGGATTGCGAAATTTTACCCGAGCCTGATGAATCGTTACGGCAAGTTAATTTAACTGAATTAATTCATTTTTATCGTAATCCAGCCCGCGTTTTTTTACAGCGTCAATTTGATTTAAAGATTACTGAAACCGCTGAGGACTTAGCAGAGCGTGAACCTTTTGCTTTAGAAGCTTTCGCGGATAGTTTGATGAGTGAGCAAGCCTTAAAACATTTACAGCAGGGCGGTGAGTTAGCGCAGATGCAACCACTCTTGCGTGCTCAAGGTTTACTACCACATGGCAAACCGGGTGAATTGCTGTTTGATGAGCAAATGGAACAAGTTCAAGCGCTGTTTGAGCGCTTACCCCAACTGGTTGAACAGCGTACACTTGATTTGAATCTAAAGCTTGGGTCATTTAATGTGCAGGGGCAAATTTCTGGCGTGAGTCCTGTTGGGATTCAGGTTTATCATTTTGGGCATTTGGGTGTCTGGCAGTGGGTGAGCCTCTGGATTCAACATCTTGCTTTGAATGTTTGTGAGCGCCCACCACAGTGGTCAGCAGTCACTCAGCTTTATACAGTAGATAAGATTTGGCAGCTCACTGAAATTCCTGATGCAATTGAGGAGCTAAGCACTTTGCTGGAAGGTTATTGGCAAGGTTTACAGCAACCTTTACCTTTCTTCCCTAAATCAGCATGGAAGATGGCAGAAAAAGGGGGCAATGCAGCTTTTGATACTAGGCTGCGCGAGGGACAAAAAGAATGGATAGGCAATGATCATCATCCTGGCGAAGGTAGTAAGTCTGAGTATCGCTTGCTCTATCGGGGGCGAAGTCCGCTAGAAGAACGGCCATTGGATTGTATTGAATGGGCACAACGAGTTTTTGGACGTTTGATCGCCCTACGCAAAGAGCTATAAGCTGTCTAGCCTATAGCTTTGCTGGCTAGTTTTAGATCATTGCACTTTGGGCAACTTTCCGTGCAGTGGCAAAATCAGTTTTACCGCTGCCTAGTTTAGGTACGGCTTCCACTTCATAGATTTCAGCAGGAATCATTAAAGGATTCATACCACTTTCTATAAGCTGCTTTTTCACTGTCTTAGGGTCATGTTCGCCACCCATTAGAAGTACCACTTTTTCGCCTTTTTTCTCATCCGGAAAGTTCACAGCAACTAAGTCAAGCTCAGGTTCTTTGAGAGCTTGGCGAATCGCTTGTTCAACGGCCGTGAGGCTTACCATTTCCCCGCCTAGTTTGGCAAAGCGTGAATAGCGATCCACAATCGTGAGGAAGCCATCCTCATCCACATGGCCTTTATCCCCTGATTTGTACCAACGCTGCCCTGCAATTTCAACCACTGCTTCTGCAGTTTTTTCCGGATTTTTCAGATAACCCTTCATCACTTGTGGGCCACCAATCAGGATGAGGCCATCCGTACCAGTGGGTAATTGCTCTAAACTCACTGGGTCAACAATCCGAAAGCTAGTACCGGGCAAGGGCATACCGACTGTGCCTTCACGACTCCCCGGTTGCACACGCCAACTACCTGGGTCTAATTTATCAGGGACATTCACGCTGGCCACTGGGGAAGTTTCAGTAGTCCCATAACCCTCTAAAATGGCTTTATTGAAACGCTGGCTAAACAGTTGGCGGACTTCGGGCGGTAACTTTTCTGCCCCTGCCACTACATAGCGTAAGGAGTTAAACATTAAAGGATGCACGCGCTGATTACGTGCATATAAACGTAAGAAGGTTGCTGTTCCGAATAGAATAGTAGCGTCATAGCGGGCAATCCCTTTAGCAATATTCACTGCATCGGTAGGGTCGGGGTGGCAAACAATTGGAATACCTTCCGATAAAGGCATAAAGGTACTCGCTAATAAACCGAAAGCATGAAAGGCAGGTAGTGTGCCCATCAAGACATCATCTTCACGAGTATTGAGCATATCGGCAATTTGGCGCGAGTTAATCGCTAGATTCCGATGTGAAAGCTCCACACCTTTAGGTGCACCTTCACTACCACTCGAAAATAAGATTGCTGCCGTATTATCCAAATGCACATGACGCAAATACAAAAGCTGTAACAAACGAGTCGGAAAGATCACCACAGCGAGCATCGTCAGAATGAGCTGTGATTTAGCCATACCCGCTTTTAAATCCTCCATATAAATCAGATTCAAATTTGGCAAGGCAGTAGCAATATCAATACCGCGCTCCAAGAGCTTTTTCAGGAAGAGTTTGGAGGTATAAAGGTTTTTTAATTCCGCTTGCTGCGCCGCACTCTGTAAGGCCTCCGCGCTGGCGGTATAATTCAGATTAACTACGGTTTTTCCTAAAGTCAGTACCGCCATATTGGCAATTGTGCTGCCGCTACTGGTCGGCAGTAAAATCCCAATGTTTTGTTCAGGACTACGCTGGCGAATGATATTGGCAAAGCTAAATACCGCTGTCATTAAACGATTATTGCCAAGCGGTTCACCCATCACATCCGTCGCGCCCATGCGGAAACTCAAGCGTTTTGCAGAGCGCACCCAACTGACTGGAATGGGGTCAATAATATGTGAATACGCTTCCCATGAAGTAAAGGATAAATCAAAAATATGCTGCTTGAGTTGATAGGCGGGGGTATCACTTGGTAAGGGTTTCCCAAAAGACACAATAATATCGCGCTTCAAACCAGACTGACGGGCTTCTCGCAAGAAACCACTAGAGCGTGAAAACCGACTGCCCCAGAGTCCATGTAAATAGAATGGAATAATCGTTGCCTCAGTACCGTGTACTGCTTTTTCATAACCACGTTTAAATTCGGAAAGTTGGCCAGTGCGACTAATCGCACCTTCTGGAAATAGGCAAACCATCTCACCTTTTTGTAGTAACCGTGCAATTTCGGCTAAAGATTCACTACTAGAACCACTTGCAATCGGAATCACACCGAACAAATCCAGCACGCCTTTTAAATACCAGCGCTCATAATAGCCACGCTCCATCACAAAGCGGACTTGGCGTGGTGAAGCCATTTGGACTAAAGCCCAGTCAATCCAGCTAATATGATTGCCAAGTAATAAGACACCACCACTCGTGGGTAGATTTTCAAAACCAATCACTTTTAAGCGATACGCAGCATGAAAAAAGCGGCTAGCAATGAAACGTAATAGGGATTGTGGTAATTGATAAACCGTATACAAGGCTCCCGCAATCACCACGATATTCAACACAAAAAATAAAAGTTTGCTGCCGATGCCATACCAAGCTAAAGCCATCGTGACTAGTAGGAACAGCAACATCACAGCAGTGCTCACTAGATTATAAGCAGCGAGCACTCGCCCTAAATGTTGGCTCGGCGAGTGGTATTGCATCAAAGCACTGAGCGGCACCATGAATAAACCACCCATTACACCTAAAAATAAGAAGTTAGCCGCCTGCCAAGCTGGATTTTCAAACCAAGTGACCAAAGCCACACTCAACATTACACCCAAAGCACCGACTGGAATGAGGCCAGTTTCAATATGCGTGCGCGATAAGCGCCCAGCCCAGAGTGAGCCAAGCACAATGCCGATGCCTGCACAGGCCATCAACATTTGTACCAAGGCTACATTAGTCATGCCTAAGTATTGTTTGCTGTATGCAGGGTAGGTAGCGAGAATAACTTGCGCGACTGCCCAGAACACCGATAGGCCGACAATTGATAACCAAATTAATGGCTGGCCCTTGACCCATGAAAACGTAGCTAAACCAGTCTTACCCTTTAAATAGTCCTGCCAAGCATATTTCATGTCAGGATCAATACTGCGCGTATTTGGAAGTTGATAAGACAGCCAAATTTCCACTCCAGTAATTAACACCAGTAACCAGCCCAAAGGGGCAAAATAACGGAAAATGTCTTCAGCATTTGTGAAGTTTTGGTTATTCGGTAGCACTAGTTCAAAGAATACTGAAAAGACTAGAGTTCCCAGCATAATGGCGAGCGTTACCGTTGATTGAGCAAAGGCATTGCCTTGAGGTAGTTGTTTATCGCCCAGCAATTCGCGGATATAGCCCATTTTCGCGGGTGAATAAAAAGCACTGTGTACGGCTAAGAAAAAAGTGAGGGCGAAACTAAACCAGAACCAACCCATGTAGTAACTGAAGGTGATGAGCAGCACCATCCCTAAACCTGCCCAAGCGCTATAGCGCATAACTTGTACTTTAGGGTATTTGTCTGCAAGGAAGCCGGTTGGAGTAAATAACAAAATAAATGGCAGCAAAATCAAGGCATTGACTAAAGTCGAAAGCACAATCTGCTCTTGACCGTCATACAGCTTAAACACTGTGTTCTGAATTAGAATTTTATGCCCTAAATCTACAAAGGCATTCAAAAATGCCATAGTGATAAAGGCGAAAAAACCACGGGTGCGCAACACGTCCCACATGGGAAGATCCTCCAGAATTAGGTAGTTATTTTATCAGTGCACACACCATACGATGTTTTGAGTCGATCTGCCAAGCGATGGTGAAAATCCGCTTCCATGATTTTGTCTTGACTACAGCCCAAACAACCACTTCTTTAAGCGAGGAGCGTTTATTGAGGATTGGGGTGCATTTTGTGGAGCCTTGGAAGCCGGAGCAGTTGAGTTTGGGGTTGGAGTAAATGCCAATGTGTAGTTGACGCTATCGTATAAAATTGACTCAAATGTTTGGCTAGGCAAAGATGGTGCCTAAAGCTTAGGGGTGATTAAAAAAATGACTAGCCTTGTTATAAGCCACCACATCTTTGTTGATTTTGAAAATGTACCAACTCTTGATCTCAGTCTATTGCAAGATCAGCCAGTCGAATTACTGATTTTGCTAGGCGCAAAGCAGCATAATTTACCCGTCAGTCTGGTCAAGCAGCTAATACAGTTCAAAGGCCAAGCTCAACTGGTAGAGGTTCATGTATCCGCAAAAAATGCCTTGGATTTTGTACTAGCCTATTACCTAGGTCAGTTAGCATGCCAGAAACCTGATCACAGTTTTTATATAATTTCCAAAGATAAAGGCTATGATGCCTTAGTTGGTCATTTGCATAGTAAGAAAATTAAAGTACAGCGACAGGATGAGTTGACAGGGATTCCTTTGTTTGGACAAAAAGTTTCAGACCTAAAGTCGAAGGCTGAGCTAAATAGCCTTGAACGCTTAACTGAGCTGCTTAAGCAAAGCCCGCGAAGCAGGCCAACTAAACGCCAATCTTTAATCACTTACACTAATTCTGTGTTTGCAAAAAAGTTAACTGCCGAAGAAGTAAATGACTTGATTGGTAAGTTACAACAGAAAAAACTGATTGGTTTTGATACAACTGACAAAGTTATTTATCACTTATAACTAAAACTTTCTTAGCGATACTTCGCTCCCTTATAGCTTTAGAGCCAATACAGCAAGAAGTCGTTTGAAGATACAGTTAGATAGGCTAGTTAACAGAGTTTGAATACCCAATTCACGCTAAGTGAATAGACCCGCTTGCTTGATTGCTCTACCATAAATGCCTCATTCAATGAGGAAAGGCTGATTTATGTTTGAGCGTATCCGTGAAGATGTCCTATGCATCTTTGACCGTGATCCTGCAGCACGCAATGTGTTTGAGATTGTCACGACTTATCCGGGGGTACATGCGATTGCTTGGCATCGCCTTAATCATTGGCTGTGGCAGCAAAATTTTAAGTGGCTAGCCCGTTTCCTATCAAATATTCCTCGTTGGTATACCGGTATTGAAATTCACCCGGGTGCAACCATAGGACGGCGTTTTTTCATTGATCACGGCATGGGCATTGTGATCGGTGAAACAGCAGAGATTGGCGATGATTGCTCGCTTTATCATGGGGTGACGTTGGGTGGGACGAGTTGGAAGCCGGGTAAGCGCCATCCGACTCTAAAGAATAATGTGGTGGTGGGGGCAGGCGCCAAAGTGCTTGGCCCGATTACTTTACATGATGGTGCGAGGGTTGGCTCTAATGCGGTGGTTGTCAAGGATATACCCGAAAACGTCACGGTAGTTGGTATTCCGGGGCGGGAGGTGACTAGCCGTACTACGGATGAAAAGCGCCGTGAAGCCTTAGCTGAAAAGTTGGGTTTCGATGCGTATGGTGCAACTCAAGATATGCCAGATCCGGTGGCGAATGCGGTGAATCGTATGTTGGATCATATTCACCTCATGGAAGAGCGTACTGATTGCTTATGTGCAGAGGTGCGCCGCTTGGGTGGGCAGTTGGAGATGAAACCCATGCCCAAATTGGATGCCGATTGCTTTAGCAAAGAAAATAATTATTCTATCTAAAAAGCAGCTTATTTATTAATTGATTACACTAAGAGTGCTGTTAATACTTGACTAGTTTTGTCGGGTATTGCTAGCATGTTGTTATCTTACTGGAGTCGATGCCATGAAACTGACAACCAAAGGCCGCTATGCGGTCACCGCGATGCTGGATTTAGCGCTGCATACTGGGGGCGAACCTGTTTCTCTAGCAGAAATTTCTGAGCGCCAAGATATTTCACTCTCGTATTTAGAGCAACTATTTTCAAAATTGCGCCGTGCAGGTCTAGTGGTTAGTATGCGTGGCCCCGGTGGTGGCTATCAATTAAGTGGGGATCCCGCAAAAATTGCCATTGCAGATATTATTGCGGCAGTGGATGAAAGTGTCGATGCTACCCGTTGCGGTGGCTTGGCGGACTGTCAAGGCAATAAGCGCTGCTTAACTCATGATTTGTGGTCAGATTTAAGTAATCAAATTCGTGTGTTCTTATCGGAAATTACTCTCGCCGATATGACTTCGCGGATTGAGGTGAAGGAAACTGCACAGCGCCAAAAGCAAAAAATTGAGTTTTTGTCTTCCTTATCCCATTAGTACCTTGCAATTGAAGGTTGAGTGTTACTGGCTATGAGTCTAGCAAAAGCGCCTATTTATCTTGATTATTCTGCAACGACACCGGTTGACCCGCGAGTTGCTGAAAAAATGATGCAGTATTTGACGATGGATGGTGTGTTTGGCAATCCGGCCTCGCGCAGTCATGCCTTTGGCTGGGCAGCGGAAGAAGCGATTGAGGATGCACGTGCTCAGGTCGCGGCTTTAATAAATGCTGATCCAAAAGAGATTGTTTGGACGAGTGGTGCTACTGAATCGGATAATTTAGCGATTAAAGGCGCAGCTCATTTTAATGAGCGCCGTGGCAAGCACATTATTACTGTCAAAACCGAGCATAAAGCGGTATTAGATACCTGCCGCCAATTAGAGCGCGAAGGTTTTGAAGTGACCTATTTAGATCCAGAGCCGAATGGTTTGTTGGATTTAGCGAAGTTTAAGGCTGCGATTCGCCCTGATACCACGGTCGTGTCGGTGATGCATGTCAATAATGAAATTGGCGTGATTCAAGATATTAAGACCATTGGCGAAATCTGCCGTGCCCATAAGATTGTTTTTCATGTCGATGCGGCACAAAGTGCCGGTAAAGTTGAAATTGATATGGAAACCATGCCAGTAGATTTAATGAGCTTTTCGGCGCACAAAATTTATGGCCCAAAAGGGATTGGTGCGTTATATGTGCGGCGCAAACCACGGGTGCGGATTGAAGCACAAATGCACGGCGGTGGGCATGAGCGCGGGATGCGTTCTGGCACTTTACCCACCCATCAAATCGTCGGTATGGGTGAAGCCTTTCGTATTGCTAAACTAGAAATGGCTGCTGAAAACGAGCGCTTAAGGATGTTACGTGATCGTTTGTGGCAAGGCTTACAAGATATTGACGAAGTTTATCTAAACGGTGATTTAGAACAGCGCATTGCGGGTAATTTAAACGTAAGCTTTAACTTTGTCGAAGGGGAAAGCTTAATAATGTCGCTGAAGAATCTAGCGCTATCTTCAGGCTCTGCTTGTACGAGTGCTAGCTTAGAGCCGAGTTATGTGCTGCGAGCTTTAGGACGCAGTGATGAGTTATCGCATAGCTCTCTGCGCATGACTTTTGGGCGCTTTTCTACTGTGGAAGATGTCGATCAGGCTTTAGCCAGTTTGCATCACGCGGTGAATCATTTGCGGGAGTTATCTCCCTTGTGGGAAATGCACCAAGAGGGCATTGATTTAAGTACCGTACAATGGGCCGCTCATTAAGTGTTGAGGTGAAAGATGGCATACAGTGAAAAAGTGATTGATCATTATGAAAACCCCCGCAATGTGGGCAGTTTTAATAAAGCGGACTTGCAGATTGGTACAGGCATGGTGGGTGCGCCAGCTTGTGGCGATGTAATGAAGCTGCAAATTAAGGTCAACGCTGAAGGCATTATTGAAGACGCTAAATTCAAAACCTATGGTTGCGGTTCAGCGATTGCCTCTTCTAGTCTATTGACGGAGTGGGTTAAAGGTAAAACCTTAGAGCAGGCCAAACAGATTAAAAATACCGATATTGCGGCTGAATTAGAGCTACCCCCCGTGAAGGTTCATTGCTCGGTGTTGGCGGAAGATGCGATTCGTGCAGCGATTGAAGATTATCAAAGCAAGCAACAAGGCTAGGCCATGACGATCACTTTGACTGAAAAAGCAGCGGAACGGGTTGAGAGCTTTTTAGCGAAACGCGGTAAAGGCATTGGTTTGCGCCTAGGAGTAAAAACAACGGGCTGTTCAGGCATGGCATACACGATGGAGTTTGCCGATGTGCTGGAAGAGACCGATACAGTGTTTGAAGCGGGTAAGGTGAAACTTATCATCGATCCCAAAAGCTTGGTGTATCTGGATGGCACTGAGTTGGATTATACCCGTGAGGGCTTAAACGAAGGCTTCAAGTTTACCAATCCGAATGAAAAAGCACGCTGCGGCTGTGGCGAGAGCTTCACTGTCTAATTAAAACGGGGCGCTATGTTACAGGATTTGCCGCGTGACTGGTTTGCCCTATTTGGTCTACCAGTTCAATTTGAAATTGATCAAACCGCTTTAACTCAAAGCTTTCGCGAACTGCAAACCCGTTATCATCCAGATCGTTATGCGCAAGCTTCTGAACAGGAAAAGCGCTTAGCGATGCAAATCACCTCTTTACTTAATGAAGCACATAGTACTTTGCGTCAGCCGCGCTTGCGTGCGCGTTATTTATTAGAACAAGCTGGAATTAGCTTTAATGACGACCGCGATACCACTAGTGATACAGGGTTCTTAATGCAGCAAATTGAATGGCGTGAAGCCATCGAAGAAGCTGAGGAAGCAGCCGAGCCTTTAGAGACTTTAGAGCAGCTAATGAAAGGTCTGAATACTGAATTGCAAAGTTTAGAACAGAGTTTCGCTAGAGCTTGGCAAACAAAAACTTATTTAGACGCGAAAACAACTCTACTAAAAATGCGTTTTTATGAGCGTTTACTGGAAGATGCACAAAGCCGCTTAGAGCGCTTAGAGGATGGATTGTAATGGCTCTGCTGCAAATTGCTGAACCGGGGATGGCGACTTTACCGCATGAACATCGGCTATCGGTGGGGATTGATTTAGGTACTACCAATTCTTTAGTTGCCACGGTACGCAGTGGTGTTGCTGATACCCTGCCTGATGAGACAGGTCAGCATTTATTACCTTCTGTGGTGCATTATTCAGCGGGCTCGAAGCCTCAAGTGGGTTTAGTCGCTCAGCAGCAAGCACTACAAGATCCTTTGAATACGCTAGCCTCGATTAAACGCTTAATGGGACGTTCTGCCAAAGAGCTACAAACTCTAGGTGGGCAGTTGCCTTATCAATTGATGGATGCTGAGGCGAATGTACCACGTATTCAAACGAGTGCGGGTGCTGTGACGGCGGTAGAAGTGTCAGCAGAAATATTGCGCGTACTTAAAGAGCGTGCGGAAGCAAGCTTAGGTGGTGAGTTATCGGGCGTGGTGATTACTGTGCCTGCTTATTTCGATGATGCACAACGCCAAGCGACTCGTGATGCGGCGAAATTAGCGGGTTTGCAAGTCTATCGTTTATTAAATGAACCAACCGCTGCTGCAGTGGCCTATGGTTTAGATCGTCAAGACACTGCTAGTACCGAAGGTAAAGTGATTGCAGTTTATGATCTCGGTGGGGGAACCTTTGATATTTCTATCTTGCGCCTACACAAAGGTGTGTTTGAGGTAATGGCAACGGGTGGCGATTCGGCTTTAGGTGGTGATGATTTTGATCATGCTGTGGCTGGATGGTTGTTGCAGCAAGCGGGTCTGGAAAATATACAAGATGCGCAAGTTCTACGCCATGCCTTAGTGTTAGCGCGCGAGGCTAAAGAAACTTTAAGTGGCATCGAAACTACTTCCATTCAACTGCATGATTGGCAAGGTGAGTTAAATCGTTCTCAACTGAATGCGTTGATTGCGGGTCTTATCAAAAAGACCCTAGTCGCTTGTCGGCGGGCTTTACGGGATGCAAGTTTAGACAAATCGCAAATCCAAGAAGTAGTTATGGTCGGTGGCTCGACACGTGTGCTAGCTGTGCGTGAGCAAGTCGGTGCTTTTTTTGAGCGTGAGCCGCTGGTGGAGATTGATCCTGATCGGGTCGTAGCTTTAGGGGCTGCGATTCAAGCAGATATTTTGGCAGGAAATAAGCCTGATACAGCGATGCTGCTTCTGGATGTGATTCCGCTATCTTTGGGATTAGAGACGATGGGGGGCTTAGTAGAAAAAGTCATTCAGCGCAATACCACGATTCCCATCGCACGTGCTCAGGAGTTTACCACGTTTAAAGATGGACAAACCGCTATGTCGATTCACGTGCTGCAGGGTGAGCGCGAAACCGTCGATGCTTGCCGTTCCTTGGCACGTTTTTCTTTGCGTGGTATTCCACCAATGGTCGCGGGTGCGGCACGGATTCGCGTGACTTTCCAAGTAGATGCTGATGGTCTACTTAGTGTGAGTGCGCGTGAAGAATCAACGGGCGTCACGGCTAGTATTGAAGTAAAGCCTTCCTATGGTTTAAGCGATACTGAAATCGAAACCATGCTGCGAGATTCGATGCAAAACGCGCGGGTGGATATGGAGGCGCGGCGTTTGCGTGAGCAGCAAGTTGAAGCAGATCGGGTCTTAGAAGCTCTAGATTCAGCCTTGCAAGTCGATGGTGAAGTGCTCTTGACGGTTGCAGAGCGAGAGATTCTGCTCGCTAAACGTTCAGAGCTTTCAGCCGCTCGCACGAGTAGTCAGGTAGCTACGATTCACCAAGCTATTAAAGCGCTTGAGCAAGCCGCTGAAATCTATGTGGCGCGTCGTATGAATGCCTCCGTACGTGCTGCTATGGCCGGTCATAAAGTCGATGAGTTTTCAGCCGATACAGGATTTAATCGCCCATGCCAAAGCTAATATTCCTACCCCATGAAGATTTGTGCCCAGAAGGTGCTTTATTTGAAGTATCTGCTGGTGTCAGCATCTGTGACGCTGCACTGAGTAATGGCATCGAGTTAGAGCATGCTTGCGAGAAATCCTGTGCTTGTACGACTTGTCATGTGTATATCCGTGAAGGTTTTGACTCCTTAGAGGAAGCCACGGATCAAGAAGAAGATTATCTGGATAAAGCTTGGGGTGTTGACCCAGATTCACGCTTAAGTTGCCAAGCCTTGGTCGGTGAGGAGGATTTAGTGATCGAAATTCCTAAATATACGATCAATATGGTGTCAGAAAGTTCACATTAAGGGGTTGGGAATGGATAGTCTAAAATGGACGGATACTTTAGAGATTGCGCTAGAGTTGTTGGAGAATCACCCTGAGCTTGATCCGCGTTACATTCGCTTCACCGATTTACATGCTTGGGTACTGGCTTTAAGTAATTTTGCGGATGATCCGCATCGCTCGAACGAAAAGATTTTGGAGGCGATTCAAATGGCTTGGATTGAAGAGGCCGATTTAGACTAGCCTCTTCACTGTTAGAGTTTAACCGCCAAATTCACGGCGTACATTGCGTTCAATGGACGCAGTTTCGCGCAGTCTAATCAATTGGTTAGTGAGGTTGCGGGCGTACTCTTTGAAATCTTGCATTTCAATAGGGCTTAAAATACCTTTTTCCGGCAGAGCTACCGTCATCGGGTCTTGGGGTTCGCCATTGATTTTGAATTCATAGTGCACATGGTTACCGGTGGAGGTTCCAGTAGAACCTACATAACCAATTACATCTCCACGTTTGACGGCATCACCATCCGCTAAGCCTTTCTGGTAATTCGACATATGTCCGTAAAGCGTGCTAATACCCTCACCATGATTTAACTCAATAACTTTGCCATAGCCGCCTTTACGTCCTACATATTGTACCTTACCATCGCCTGTCGCATATATCGGTGTACCGTAGGGTGCTGCAAAATCAGTACCTGCATGCATTCGGCGGAAGCGGAATACTGGATGCACTCTTGAGCCAAAACCGGAGGATAGTCGACCTGCACCCTTTAACGGTAAGCGATTGAAAGCCACTTGTTTCAGTTCTGTTTCTTCATCTGGACGCAAATAGCGGGTTTTGCCAGAAGCTAATTGGAAGCGGATGCGTTGATAGCTTTCCCCTTTGTGATTAAATTCAGCCGCTAAGATATTCTGCGAGAAAATGCGCTCACTTTGATAATAAAAATCTTCAAAAATTACAATGACTTGATCGCCGATGGCAATCTGGCGAAAGTCGATATCCTCCTTAAACATCTTGCTGAGTTGCCGCGTAATCGAAATCGGTAAACCTGCTTTATTTGCTTCATAGTGAAAAGGATTATGCACGGTGAAGGCAACCCGATTTTGTTGTTCTTCAAAAACTTCATTGTCCCAGCGCCCTAAATATTTGCCATCTTGCTGAGAAATAATGTAAGCCGTGCGCTTACCGGTGGCATAAATGATTTGCTTGACCGCATCATCACTGACTTGGATGAAAACTTTATTACCCGATTGCAAGTTAGACAAAATATTGGCGTTTTCAGGTTCGGCGGTGAGGGCGGCTAAGTCAGTAGAGACATTTAATTCTGCCAATACTTCCTCAATATCTGTACCTGCTACTATTGGATAGAAAGTCCATTCACCATGACTAGCAGAAGGCAAAGCCTCCATTTCGTAGCCTGCATAGGTTTCAGTGACAGTAGGTAAGCTAAGCGCCTCAGTAGTTTGTGCTTCACGTAAAACGGCTGCTTGTGCTTCATCTGATAAATCGCCGTCATTACGTGGGTCTGAAAGCAACACAGTTGAGTGTACTGGAATATTCCCTAAAGCCATTAATATCGTAGCAACAACTAAAGACCGACTTAGGATATAACGTGATGTTTTGTGTTTCAGCGAGCGTACTGGTTTGAGCTTAGCAGATTTAGCTTCGGGTGTATGGGCAGTAGCTGTAAGAATAGGTGATTTGCTTTTAGCAGGTTTGTAGGGGTTTACCTCGGTTTGAGCTTTTTGCTGAGTTTGTGCTCGAACTTCTGCAGAGCTAGTGATCGCATGAACTTCATCCAGTTTGTTCGTTTCTTTTCTGCCAATGGTAATTTCAATACCGCCAACCGGAAGGTTGTAACGTTCCATTGCCTGGCTCCACTTATTATTATTTTTGTTTGTAGGAGGCGAAGGTCTTTTGCTGGTGTTTAACAAAATAACAACTCCCTTGTGCAGCCTTCGCTATTACCAAAATAAGCTTTAAAAACTTACACTTGGCGCGAGGCTAACTGAAAGGCACTGAATCATGCCTGAACTTTTAGAGGCTTCCAACCAAAAAAATTAAATCAAATTAACCGACAAATTATTGGGGTGGGTAACCACGTAAACTTAGCTAACTAAGGGATTCGTGGTAAGCTACTTCGCGCTTTTTAGGGTAAAACCGTTTTCTTGTCAATCATTGGAACCGAGTTGATCATGCAGTCCTCCGATATTCTGAACGAATTAGAACGTGGCACAGAAGAGATTTTAGTCAAGTCTGAGCTAGTTAATAAACTTAATAAAGGTCGTCCTTTAAGAATAAAGGTTGGATTCGATCCTACAGCCCCTGATTTGCATGTAGGGCATACCGTCATCATTAATAAGATGCGCCAATTCCAAGAGTTAGGGCATCAAGTTATCTTCTTAATTGGTGACTTTACCGGACGAATTGGTGATCCTACTGGTAAGTCCGCGACTCGTCCGCCTTTGACGGAAGAGCAGGTCAATCAAAACGCGACCACTTATAAAGAGCAAGTATTCAAAATTCTCGATCCTGAAAAAACTGAAGTGGCTTTCAATTCGACTTGGATGGCGAAAATGAGTTCGGCTGAAATGATTCAGCTAGCTGCGAAACAGACAGTTGCCCGTATGTTGGAACGTGATGATTTTAGTAAGCGTTATAAGTCGAATCAGCCGATTGCGATTCATGAGTTCTTATATCCACTGGTGCAAGGTTACGACTCAGTAGCTCTACGCGCCGACGTCGAAATGGGTGGAACCGATCAGAAGTTCAATTTGCTAGTTGGGCGCGAATTGCAGCGTATGTATGGGCAAGAGCAGCAAGTGGTGATTACCCTACCGTTATTAGAAGGTTTAGATGGCGTCAATAAAATGTCCAAATCTTTAGGTAACTATATCGGTATCACCGATGCGCCCAATGATATGTTCGGGAAGGTCATGTCAGTTTCTGATGAGTTGATGTGGCGTTATTTTGATTTGTTGAGCTTCCGTCCACTCTCTGAAATTAAGAAGTTGCGCCAAGAAGTAGTTGATGGCTTCAATCCGCGTGACGTGAAATTCTTATTAGCGGAAGAGCTGATTACTCGCTTCCATAACAAGGCTGCAGCGGCAGCAGCACAAGAAGACTTTATTACGCGTTTCCAAAAAGGTACTTTGCCGGATGACCTGCCTGAAGTTAGCATCGAAATTGGGAGTGTACATTTACCGATTGCCAATATTTTAAAGAATGCAGGTTTGGTGGAGAGCACTTCGGAAGCTTTTCGCATGATTCAGCAAGGTGGTGTAAAAATCGATGGCAATAAGGTCGAAGATCGTAATTTATTGATCTCAAAAGGAACTATTGCAGTTATTCAAGTAGGCAAAAGAAAGTTCGCTAAAGTGACCATAAAATAGTTTAAAAAAACTTTATCAAGGTAGTTGACGGTAGATGTGTGGTCTGTATAATGCG
>NZ_CALMZC010000024.1 GCF_937873765.1 uncultured Thiothrix sp.
CGATGCAAGCGCGACGCTATCCCGATGCAAGCGCGACGCTATCCCGATGCAAGCGGAATGCTACACCGATAACAAACCTTATTTAAAACGATTCCAATAGGCTTGCTCTTTGCCTTGGGTACTTAGCTCAATTTTCGGGTTTTGAATGATATTAAGTCGCTCTAACTCCTCCATTGCTTCTTGAAGAGAGGCTTTAAAATCTCGCATACGCCCATCATGGCAACACACCTCCTTTAAGTACTCCAAAGAATAGCGTTGTATTTTATCGGAGCTGGTCGCCACTAATCGCTGTAATCGTTTGGCTAGATCAATACGATTTTCGATTTGAAAACGCTTATCCCAGTCCACTAAAGCAAACTCTGCATTACTAAAGAGCTGAATCCAACGCTGATCAATGCGTAGGTAGTAAGTATCTTCTTCACTATCACGACTAAAACTATCAATGAGGTGCAAGGCGACGAGGTGATAACCTCGACCATTGGGTTTTAAGGTCTCAATTTCGATGGAGCTATTGTGTAAGCGGTGAATACTCTCGCTGAGCCATTGGTAATCACTTTTACCTGTATGCCTATGAATGGCTCTTAGTAGTTCTGAGCGATTGACTGGAATGTCATCACCTAAAGGATATTGCCGTGCAAGGTGGAACAACTGCATGGCAACATCACAATCGGCTTCATCCAATTGCTTGCCTGTATGAAAAATTCTGACATCAGAACGACTCACCAAAAGCTGACGGTCATGGTATTTACGTCGACCCCGTGCAATAGGTGCAAAGAGGCTAGAACGGGCTAAATGGTTGGGTATGGCTCGTTCTATCTCTGTCCAGATTGGAAGCTGGATGACTTCGGCTTTAGGCTTGGAGGCTGCCTTGGCTTTGGTCTTTTGTTCCGCTTCCTGAGCTTTTTTAGCTAGCCATTCGGGTATTTGGGTCATAAATTTTGAGTAAGCAGCAAGGGTAGATATTGTAAAATTATAACTTAATATTGTATATTAGAACATATTTTATAAAATAAGGTTATAAAAATGATTCCTTACAAAAAAAACATATTAAAACAGAGACTTGCTCAAATCTATCATACAGGATCTACTCGTATTGAGATGTGGGAAGTTATTGACTGGTTTAATCGTGATGGTGGCAAAATCACTAAAGCCTTGTTCAGAGATGAGCTATTTCCTATATGGAAAGAAATTTGGGACTCCGATGATGATGCACCTGAATTATCTGTTTTAAGAGTTTATGCAGATCACAGTGTTACAAAACCTACCGCTTTTATCATTTTTCAAAAACAATACATTTTTTTTGAAGAAGAATCTGAGACTTAACATCAACCCAGAGTTTTGAACATCTCTCCTTTTTAGGAAATTTGATAATGGCCTCCAAGTTGCTTACTACGCCAATGGCGGATACACTAGTCTTTATTGGGTGTTTTTGCCCAAAAGCACGAATCGGACTATTCCAGAACCTCGCCACCTG
>NZ_CALMZC010000025.1 GCF_937873765.1 uncultured Thiothrix sp.
TCAGGTGGCGAGGTTCTGGAATAGTCCGATTCGTGCTTTTGGGCAAAAACACCCAAGTTGTAATGAGCCTTGTAGGCTATCTTTGCCCCATTGTCCTGTTGAGCCAAGCCGATAACCAAGGCGACTGGTTTGGCTACCAGAGTCATAATTCCCATCTAGTTGCTGGCTGCGTTTCCCCGCTTTGCTATCTAGGGGCAAACTAAAGCCGACCCTTACTCCAAAATCAGGGGTTTGCTGTTGATTAGTTTGAGTATTGGCATATACCGAGGCTTGCAGATAACGATTAATTTGTGCATAGACATTGGCACTTAAATAAGTTGCTTGTTTGCCATCGTGATAATGACGCTGGCTGATATTGACATTAGTATTAATTTTTTCCGTAAAGCTTTTACTTAAACTTAAGCTCGCTTGATAGTGCAAAGCCTGTGTTACAGAGCTACTCGTGCCTAGCCATGCGCTTTCACTCAAGGCTTGATAATGCTGGCTATAGGCTTCTAAAGAAAAATCCCAGTTAATTGGATAGCGTTTGGCAGGGTCTGACGGGTGTGCAGGGCGACCGCTAATTTGTAAACGAGCAGCTTGGCCTGCTTGACCATCAGGGCGACGGGTATGACTCAAGCCTGCATTGATATTACCCAAGGCGGTTGCCCAAATGACATCGGTGCCGATTTGATGATACTTACCATCGGTTTGTGCATCGACACCCGCAGTGAGCTGTTCAGTGATACCTTGTTGATAATAAGCACTGACGATTTTACGTTGAGTATCATAACTGCGCTCTTGACTGCGTTGTGTCGCTGGAAAACCCACACTAATGGCATAGCGGGAAATATCGGGATGCAGTAAACGGCTATCGGTGAAATGACTGAAGGTTTGAATACTAACTTTGCCGAAATCATCAGTGATTTTCAGTTTAACCTGATTACTCCCCAAAGCATCAATAGCTCGCATGTCGTAGTCGCCAGCTTTCAGCTTTAAGGTGCGCTTGAGGTTGCCATCTTGCCAAACTTCCACCTCTGCATCGCTGCTGAGGGTAAAACGATGATTGCCTTGAGGGGTATAAGTCTGTCCATTGGCCCAGATCAAATCGTGCATGATTTGAACCCCGCCGAGTGGCAGTGAGCTTTGAAAATTGCGCCCAGAGCTGCTGATGTCCCCAATTTGATAACGACGCTCAGCTTCTGCGTCATCGATCACCAGTCGGCTCTGTTCACGGCGCAAACCGGTTTCCAACCGGCTGTCATAAGTGAATAAATTTTCAAACACATAGCCTTGAGCATTGAATGCCGTTTCCAGCCGAATTTGTTGGCGTGTTGCTTGGGTCGGCGCATCAAATTCGTGTTGTAACGCGCCATAAAAATTAATATGCCCACTGAGTTTGGCCGGTTCAGCTAAGCGCTCAGGAATCACATTTTGCCGACCTCCCACATTTAATAAGGAGCGCATCCGCCGATTCAGGCTTTTACTATTGATTTTGATGTCAATTTTTAGCTCCATTAAGTTATACCGTGCTTTAACGCCCACGTTTTCTAGGGTGCTCAAGTTAAGCCAAACTTGTCCTTGTGATTGCTGTTCGAGTTGTTGATAGAGAGTTTCTTTTAAGTAGGGTTGTAAGCGCGGCAGGAGCACTTCACGTTGTAAGCGCGTCAGTTGAGTTTGATCCGTCAAGGCACGGATTGACCCGCCACCTTGACCATTCACACTAAATTCGGTCTCTAATTCAGTGGGTAGCTTGGCTGCAGTTTTTCCAAAAACTTGTTGGTAAATAGCCGCCAACTCCTCTTCAGTATTTGCTGCTTGACTGAGGCTACTACTGAGAACTAGAGGGGCTGCTAGCCAAAAAGTTTGCTTAGCCATGCCTGCCATCCTCGGGCTTAAGGTTGACTACTTAAGCGCCCTTGCCAAGTGTTGCTCGCGTCAAAGCCCGATGGGATTGGCAAGATAAAATGGCGAGTTGCCCCACCCAGCAGATTTTGCTGGAGCAAATTACCGAGTTGTTGACCACTAAGTTTGAAGCTTTGCCCGGCTGGATTACTGAGTTGTAAGCTTAATTGGTTCAGAATAATGTGTTCATGTGCGGGATTATGCACCGTCACTGACAGGCGTTTACCTTGAGCGGTATTCACCACTTGAACTTGTTTGACCACTAAAGCTTCTGGCCGAGTGGTGGTTTGATTAGCGGCTTGTTCCACGGCGGCTAGTTCAGCAGTCGATGGTGTGTAATCAGCAGGGCGCGCGCCGGTTGTAGTTAACGCATTTGCCGCATTGGCGGGTTTCACATAGAGTGCACCTTCCATCGTCATCACAATATTCAGGCTAATATCGCCTTTCTGTTCCAATTGAATGGGTAACTGTTTAGCGATGAAACGATAAGCTTGTTCACGATTCACACTACCTCCAACCCACTTTACTTTGACTTTTTGAGTACCACCGCCTGGGATAACGACTTGTGAGGGGTGAACGCTAAAGGAATTCGCTGCCGGATTGCGCTGCTCGCTACCATCGGTATTTTGTTGACGAGTGGTGACACTGAATTGAATAGCAGCAGGCTTGGGGCTGCTATTAGTGAGTAAATAAATTTGCTCAGATTTTATGCCGGTGGCATCTAAAGCAGCAACTGCAGGGCTAAGCTGAAAAGCATAGCTGCAAGTAGTTAATGATAAGTAGCTTAGAAAAATAGATAAAAGGTAGCTTAGTTTATATTTGCTAGTGAAATTTTGAATAGACATGCTTTAAATCTCAATTAGGTGGAGTGGTTGTTTTGAGATTTTAATGCCTGTCAAAATAAAAATAATCACCCAAATGAATACCTCTATTTGAGTGGGTTTATTTTTAGATGTTCACTGTATTTGCTTTAATCGTTAAATATAGTCCGCTTATCTGATATTGTTTTTTATATTAAAATTAAAATAAGGGTTTATAAAGGGATAATAATCTGTGCTATTAATAAGCTAGGTGCGGCAGGTTCAATATAGATTTTCATTTGCCCAGATAAATTTTCGTGGACACGTTTAGTCATGCTTTTTAAACCTGTACCTTCTATCCAGGTCGATGGACAAGAAATATTGCCATTATGCGCAAGATGCAATTCTAAATGAGTTGGACTTCTAGTGATTTTTATACTTAAATCGGAGGGGCTGGCATGCTTTAGGGCATTAGTTACCAGCTCACGGAGGGTTTGGCTCAAATCCAGTAATCGCCGTGCTTGAATTTGTTCAGTGTCTAAATCACTAGCCTGCTGCCAGTGCAAACTAGCACCCGCATGTTCACAACGTTCCGCAATTTCTACACGCCAATCGGCTAAATGCTCATTCAAGCTTAAAGGGTTGCTTTTGACTGAAACTCGCACGGTTTCTCGTAAGGTTTGCATGGCTTGTAGAATTTGTTGTTTATAAGCGGCTTGTGGCGCTTGGTGGGCTAATGATAATAGTCGAGCGCCCATCGTATCATGTAGATCATGCATAATGCGCTGACGCTCTTCTAAAATCACCTGCTTACGATCTTCACTGGCATTGCTCACCATACGTGCAATGGTTAAGAGGGCTTCAACATATTTAACATCTTTTCGATTAAATAAATGAGCAGCGCGTTGTTTACCACTGAGTCGATAATATTGATCTCCCTTAATCGTTGGGATTAGCAAGTGTAAGCCATTATCAGACAGTTCTACTTTAGTGAGTTTTTGTTCTAACCGGCTCAGGTGTAAGGGGTGATAACGCTGTAGGAGTGATGCTTGCCAACCTTGCTCAAACATAGTTGCTGAGGTGGCATTAGCCATGTTAACACTAAAAGCAGGCAGAAAATCTTGTAAGGATTCGCGATCTGAGGGCACTAGTTTGGCTAACAGCCATTGACGCAGCGGGAAATATACAAAGCCTGCAATGATAATGGATAGAGCTAGGGTATAAGTTGCTGAGGCATGTAGAAGAGCGGTTAAGCTTAAATCAATTAAAGCAACTAAGCATCCACCTAATAACCAGATCAATGATTTTAACCACCAAAATTCAATATCAAATAAGCGATAGCGTAAAATACCGATAGCCAGCCCTATAGGTATGGGAATGAATAAAAGTCTTACAATAATCACATCAACGAGTGTTGGTGATCCCATGAGAATTGGGGTTACATAAAGTGCAATAATAAATGTATTTGGCAGCATAAACGCTGTGGCAAGAATATATAAAGCGATACGTTCATTAGGTTGGTGTCGAGTATGATGTCTTTGTATAAGTACAACAATAATTGTGATTGTATAAAGAAAAGGATATTGCATATAAAAAATATGTACAGGTGTTTCAAACCATTGAGCATGATAGTTTAAAGTCGACGCTGCTGTAATTCCCATGATAAGCCAAAATAACCAGTATCCCTGTGTCAATGATTTTGGCAAGCGTGATAGAATGACTAAGATAAGAGCAGCAGCAAAGTTAATGCCGATGACTTGCAGGACTAGGTTTATCTTTAAGGTAGTGGGTTCCATGTAAAATTCTACAGCAGCCACAGCAGCAGAATTCACAGCAAAGACATAATAGAGCAGGCTATGTAATAGCAAATATAAAGAATCTTTCTGATAAGGGCGATACGTCCATACCAACGCCCCAACAATAGGAGCTATAAGGTTAACTAGGCATAGCACCCAAAATAACCAAGGAATCGTGGTAATTGGTGTAGATAGTTTAGGCGCTAGAGTGACAGCTTTACCTGCTGCGGTTACAAAAATAACACCTGCGGGATTGGACAAGGCTTGATGTATAAGGCCTTGCTGTTGATAGTGTATGTTTTGTTCGGAGAAAGATGGGATGGCTAGAGGGTCAAATGCCTGAAGAGCTGGCGTAAGCTTCAATAAACCCTGTTCAGTTTTGATGCCTGCTAAACGATCACCCACTTGAAGCTTACCGAAAGCAGGCGAGTCCTTATCGATAGACTCAATCGTCAGTGTGATATGTGTAGCATCAGTACTGACATTGATGCCTGTCCACACTTGCTGTGTCAATAAATAGACTGAAGCCAGCAGTGTGAGCACAACAAACAATAACACAGCGAGGAGGACAGTAGCTGGCGGAATAGCAGGGAGGGATGCTTTCCAATTCATAAAGAGTGCTGCGTTCGCTGTATTAATAGCATCAATGATTCTCTGTACTGACTAAACCCAGACGACAAGCTGTTACAGCCGCTTCAGCACGGCTAGAAATATTAAGTTTCTGATAAACATCACGCACATAGCGGGCAATAGTATTACTGGATAAATTTAATAGCCCAGCAATTTCTTTACGGCTATAGCCCTTAGCCACTAAGGTTAGGACTTCTTGCTCGCGCACTGTCAACGATTCGGTCGGTGCACACAGCTCCTTGTTGCCTGCACTAGCCGTTTTTACGCCATCAGTTTGAAAGCAATGCAAAATTTTCCGTGCAATACTCGGCGACAAAGGTGGATCACCCATTAAAATACCACGTAATTTTTGCACAAAAATTTGTTCAGGCATGTCTTTCAATAAATAACCTTGCGCTCCAGTTTTTAAAGCTAAGAGTAAATGATCGTCATCATCAAAAATGGTGCTCATGATAATGTAAGCATGGGGTGAGGTCTGTCTAAGCTGGGCGATCAGATCAATACCATTGCCATCGGGTAGACTAATATCCATTAAGGCTAAATTGAATTGCTCTTGATGGATATGTTCTCTAGCAGCTTGGCAAGTAGAGCAGAGCGTAATCGTTATCCCTGGAAAGGCCGTTGCTAAGAGTTGCTGCAACCATTGCCCCGTTTCTGCATGATCTTCAAGAATTAATGCTGTTTGCATAAGCCGCTCCTAATAGCTTAATTTAATCGTTATGAGTGTTGGAATGAGCCTAGCTCTAGTCGTTTTATAGCTTAAAACAAGGGTTTATCGGTTATCATCCGACGAAATTGCACGAGTGCTCACTGATCGGTACTTGATCAGCAGGTGTGAAGGGATAAAGCATTGGGAAAGTGCTAGCAGATTTTCATGAAGAAATTTAAAACCAGACTGTAGGAGAACAACTGGATAGACTAAAAAATCTATCCAGCTTTTAGAGGACTGTAGTGATCGCTAAAATTTCACTCTAAAACCGCTTCACCCATCAAACTCGGATCACGCCAAACCTCTTCAACCCGACTAAACCAGCCTAGTTTGCCATCGCGCATCCCACCGTTATCATCATCGTTGACTTGCAGTTCAAGCCCAATGCGATGGCCGGGGCGCGGGCTAATTTGGATCGAATCCCAATCGACTGCTAAATCTAAAACATAGCGACCATCAATATATTGGCTGCGATAATCGACTTTGGCGCGTGCGGAGTTTTTACCGAAGGTAATTTCCCGATCCCTCCAGCGATAGAAAATATGCAGGTCATCGCGGCCATCATAGTGGCGTAATTGGCTGGCATCACCATCGAGGAATATCTCTAAACTGTCATCATCCCAGACCTGCGGTGAATCCAGTTTCATTTGATCATCGGCGACTGCAATGCGTAAATACAAGCGCTTCGTATCCCAGCTTGCCTGCCAAATGGCGGCTAAATCGCGTGAGTTTTCAACCTGACCGGCAATCACTTTACGTAGTTGATAGGCCGAAGCATTAGCCATAGGCTTGAGTGGGTCACGTGCTTGAGGAATAGCGGCTTTATTGCCAAACACATACTTTTCCTGCGGTGGATTATTCATCGAAACTAAGACCGGTTGTGAGCGCATCGGTGGAATGTTGGGTAACTCTGGTGCTCTGGTAATGGGTGGGTTAGAGATTGGACTAGTGGGTTTGCTTGGCTCACTAACAGGGTCGATTTGCGGAATATTACCAGCAATATCAGTCTCTGCTTTCTCTTCTTGGCTATTGGGTAAAGCGGTAGGCATATCCCCAGTTAAACGTGATAATTCTGCCGTACTCAAAGCGCGTGGTTTTTGTATCCGTGCTACGGTACTGCTTGAGCAGCTCGGCCACCAACAGGGATTCGCACTAATAAACTGAGTTAAGGCTAAATATTTTGGAGCTTCTTTATCCGGTTGGGTAATATATTCTTTGGTACCCTTGCTGCCGAAGCGGTTATAAGTACGCGGTGAGGAGAAATGCACAAATAATTTCCCACCGGCTTGCTTCCAGCCATCTAAGAGTTGCTTATAGATTTTTGCCATTTCGGGGCTACGATTAGCCGCATAAAAGAGCTTATTCGGGTGTTGATCATCACTTTTGGTTTTATCATCAATCAGGTGCTGACCGCCTTCATAAGCAATCAAATCCACCCCAAATTGACGGGTTACATCCGCTTGTTTACGCACCGCTTCCAGTACTTTTGGTAAAGAGTGATTAGCATTTTTATTGGTCATTGCGCGGAAAATATCATTCACGCTAGAAGCACGGCGCAATTCATTAATATCACCAAACACATAAGGGGCGACCGCATAAGCATCGGTTTGTTTATACGCATCCCGAAAGGACAGCATGGTGGCGGTCATGCCCGGATTACCATTAAGTCCTGCCATTAAGCGCACTAAGCGCTGTTTGCCACCAAAGACTTGCTCGAAAATATTGAAGATTTCCACGGAGCGCAGTGAATAAAATTTATAGCCTGCCACATAATCAACCGGATCAAGATTAAGCTGCTTACCGCCTTGTTTCATATAGGCGTGTTGGCTAAAAATTCCATTCCACGTCTCATTGCTATATTCAATATAAATCTTTAAGTCTGGGTCGAGATTAGCGCGTACATACTCTGCGAACCGACGCACAAAGTCATTATCAGCCGCGTGCGGAATCGTAAACCAAGGATCAGCATGGAGGCGATTGGCTAGCTCTACCATCACTTCTAAAGGGGCGCCACGTACCCCTTCAGCACCTCCCCAAGTCGCTTGTTCGACTAAAGAGCGATCAGCCCAACGCTGAATGGGGTTGCGGGTAATTCCGCTCATATTCATAAAACGCACTACTTTGTAGTCTTTCATGAATTTTAAATAATCGGGATTGAAAATAATTTTTTCATGATTGCGCTCGAAATCTAAAAAATCACCACGAGCACATTGAGACGCGCCATTCACGCGCTGAAAAGGGTTGCTCGCACAAATCCCGCCTTGGGGAATCACATGAATATTACGGATGTAGTTGTCGGGATTGGTGGCTTTGATTTCTAATTTGACGCTGTATTCATTATCTTTGCCCGGATCAATCAAGATCACATCCCGCCCCGGTTGTGCTTCTACTAAGCTTGCATCTAAGCCATATTCAATCTTGCCTTGGCCTTCATAAAGCACCGTGTAATAGCCACGGGGAATGGTATTGGCGGGTAATTTATTGATTAAACGCGTACCAGCTTGCGCCCCGGGTGCAATCGAAGTTGGCCAGCCAAAACGATCATATTGAACTGAACCTTTGGTCAGAAAAGGTGCTGCTTCACGGAAGGGTAAGGAGGTTTTAAACAAATCAAGAAAGGGGGCACTAGAGTCATATTCTAATACTTCATTGGTATTCGTACCTAATGGTGAATTAGCGTTGTAATAGGCCTGTACCGCTGAAGTTGGCAACTGCAATAAAATTAGCAATGCCGCTGCAATGAGGCGATTTTCCCTGAAGAATCGCGTTATCATAGTTATTAGCCCCAATATTTTTATTAGTTTTTTTCATCAGCTTGCTTATTTTGACCCCGCAGCAAGCTGATGTGCGTCCATACTATTAGAATTATAAATGCCTAGAGCTTAGCAAGAACTGAAAGCTTGGCTAGTTAAAGTTAGTCATTTAGAGTAATTAGCCTAGCTCAAGTTCAGAGGATAATTAATTTTTTTGATAAGTGGTACTAACGTGGGTAGTTAGGATAGCTTGGATAATGCGGCGTATTTGGATAGTACTCATATTGCATACTTCCGCCTTGTTGCAGCATTTGCTCCAAAATACCACTGGTTTCTAAGTAATAACCTAAGCCAATCATCAAAACCAAGAGAGTAATAATCAAAGAGACTATTTTCACGACGCTATAGGGACGTTCGCCCTGAGTACGCCCGTTGCGGCCATTGATAACAAAGCGATAAATCTTGCCTTGATAACGAAATGCTGCTGACCAAACGGGTAACAAAATATGCTTAAAAGTAGTATCTGAATAACGCGTATCTAAAGCAGTGATCTGTTGCTGATCGCCACCAATATCGCGCCGCACGGCTTGTTGAATCGCTTGCTCCATCAATTCACGGGCTTGATTGAAGCCCTCATCCAAATCAACTTGATAGATTTCGCTTTGGAAGCCGCTGAGATAAGCCTCATTATAATTGACTAATTGGTCTAAATCCCAAGGCTGGATATTATCTAAAATTTTACGGGGTAGAGAACGGGTCGCACCGACTAAAACATCGTCAAAAAATTGGCGGACTTGCCCAGAAACGGGTGTCCAACGAATCTTAGGTACATTGATAACACGCTGTCGAGTTTGCCCATTGACCACCTCTGTGACCACTTCCTGCACGTAATAAATAGTGCCACGCTGCCCCTGATAATAGCTATCGGTATGGCTGTCATAAGTCCAATAAGGGACATAAATGCCTAACAAGCGCTCATCACGGGAAGCTTTATTTTTTAAAGCAGAAGGCGCAAACCAAAGTTGCCCAATCCACTTGTCAAATGAAGCGCGGGCTTGCTGTTCAGTGATATTAAATGGTAGTAGTGATTTCGGTTGAAATAGCCGCGTTTCCCCAGTGCTGGTCACCACTGGAGTCCCACAGAAAGGGCAGTCGCCAGCATGCTGATTCTTCTTAAGCTCGAAACTGGCTGCACAGTTCGGGCATTTAATGATGGGGGTATTATCTAAAGGCCGCTTTTCAGAATGGGCTAAAGCCTCTAAAGCTGAGGAAAAGCTATACTCTTTAATTTTCGCAGGTGCATCGATAATCGCGTTTTCGTGGCCGCAATAATCACAACGCAGGACACGAATGCCCGGTTGATACATTAGATAAGCTCCACATTCTTCACAAGGGAAATGTTGTTGTGGAGTCTGATCTAAAGTGTTTGAAGCGCGTTTTGTCGTTTCTGTCATTCTGGCGCTAGCGTTTGTTTTAAGGAATTGGCGGCAAGGGTGGTGGAGAGGCTGGTATTAAACTACTTAAAGCAGGAACCGTTCCAGCCGTTTGCCATTGCGCCATACCCGCTTGCCACACTAAAGTAGAAGCGTTCAAACTGCCCGCTTTAACCATCGCTTGCAAGTCTGACAAGCTATGTGGGCCACTGCTCTGTTGACCTTGTGCTACATGCCAACTAGCTTGAGGTAAAGGTGGTGGAATAGTGGGTGCTTCACTCGAGCGCATCGCATCCGACAGTTTACCCGCCATGGCTAAGCCCACGCCCATATCCATCACAGCACTGCCATCACTTTTACCCAAGTTTTCAGCCGCTTGATATTGCAGATAGCGGTCTAAATTCCCGATCATGCCCATGCTTGTACGCTTATCTAAAGCCTGCTCAACCTCATCGGGCAGAGAAATATTTTCTACCAAAACTTGAGTGAGGGTTAGACCATAAGCTTTAAATTCAGGGGCAATTTTATTGGTGATGAATTGACTGAACTGCTCAGTATTGGCTGCCATATCCAAAACTGGAATATTGGCTTGCGCGACCACTGTAGAAAAGCGTGTAACAATTAGATTACGCAGTTGATCGCTGATTTCTTCCACCCGAAAATTGCCATCGGTGCCCATAATCTCTTGCATAAAGAGTTTAGGGTCAGTGATGCGCATAGAGTAAGTGCCAAACGCACGTAAGCGTACTGCACCAAACTCACTATCGCGCACCATAATCGGGTTACGCGTCCCCCATTTCAGATTGGTAAATTGGCGGGTGTTGAAGAAATAAACTTCGGCCTTAAACGGGCTACTAAAACCATGATCCCAATGCTGTAAAGTCGAAAGAAGCGGCAAATTACGCGTTTCGAGCACATAAAGACCGGGGCCTAAGATATCAGCGACTTCGCCTTCATTCACAAAAATAGCCACTTGCGATTCACGCACGGTAAGTTTAGCACCGTATTTGATTTCATTTCCTTGCCGTGCAAAGCGATGTACCATGGTATTATTGCTGTCATCAGTCCAGTCGATGACATCAACAAATTCACCCATTAATTTATCCCATAATCCCATCATGAGACTCCTTAGTTAGCGTGGATTGGCAGCAGCAACACGAGATTTGGCAGCGACGAGGGCTTCACGTAATTCGCCTTCCATCACTTGCAATTCTTCCTCAGCACGGGCGCGCATGGCCTTGCCTTCATCGGCAATTCGCAAAGAATCATTGATGGTGTCAATAAGAGTTCGATTCGCTTTCTTCACCGATTCAATATCAAATACACCACGCTCCATTTGCTTACGCGTTTCAGCATTGCCTAAGCGTAAGGTTTCCGCATTCTTTTCCAACAAGTCATTGGTTAAATCGCTAGCCTTTTTCACCACTTCAGCCGCATCACTCATGCGGAAAATGGTCACTGCTTGAGCGAGTTGGTTCTTCCATAAAGGCACGGTATTAATCAAAGTAGAATTGATTTTATTCACTAAGGTTTTGTCGTTCTCTTGTACTAGACGAATACTTGGCAAACTTTGCATAGCGACTTGACGTGTTAAACGTAAATCATGCACACGCCGCTCTAAATCATCGCGTGCACTGCGCAGATCGCGTAGGTTTTGCGCCATGACCATATCGCTTGGATTCGCTGTAGCTTGAGCCACAAAAGCCGGAATATCGTGGCTGTCTAAGCGTTTGAGCTTTTCATCACCCGCAGCAATATAGTTTTCGAGTTTATGGAAGAAGTCGAGGTTAGCTTCGTACAGCTTATCGAGAGTGATAATGTCAGTTAGTAACTGAGTTTTGTGACCTTCCATTTCATCGGTAATGGAGTCGATTTGCTTACGTACTTCTTCATATTGACTTAAAAACTCCACTACCGGTTTAGCCTTTCCTAACAGTTTTTCCCACCAGCTAGGCTCGTCATTCGGATTGAGCGCATCGATATCGAAGCCTTTGATAGCGGTAATCATACTAGTTAAGGATTTACCTGCAGCGCCAATATCCTTATTTTTGACACCTTCCAACATTTTTTCCGAGATGACCGTCATTTGCTCTTGGGTTTTAGTGCCAAAGAACATGATGCTGCTACGATCCTTTAAATCAATTTCACCAATTAGGTTTTCAATTTCTTGCTTAACTGCGGGCGGTGCGGCTGTATAAGGAGTGACTTCAGCTTGAATCGCTGGTACTGGGGCAATTTCAGTGCCGGGAATGATGGCTAAAGCGGTAGTGGCGGTTGTTGTAGTGGTGGTCTGCAGGTCAGTGTTGCTCATTTTTATCTCCTCATTAATTCTTGAAGTTTGCTTGATAGCAGGCAGAAGCTTTAATCGTGTTTAAAATACGCCTTCGCGTTTTAATTGCTGTTCTAGCACGGCAATCTGCACATCTAAATCGAAATTATTATTTTCTAAAAGTTTAGTTTGCTGCTCTTGGAAAGTTTGCTCAATTGAATCTAAAACTCGATTAAAATCAGTATCTAAGGTAGTGGTCATGCCCTCTTTATTATTCTGGCTTTTCGCATAGCCTTGGGCAACTTTTTCTGTACCATCCAAATAGACTTTTAAGAATTTACGTGCCCGCGACAGGCGCGTTGGATCATCTTCAATCGTGGTAAGAATTTCGCGTGCTTTCGAGGTAATCCGATCTAAACGTTGACTATAGTCAGGATTGCGAATCGAGCGCCGCGCATTTTCGATAGATTTGATGCGTATTTCAGCAGCATCTAGGGCATCGATAATCTCATCGGCAGTTACACCTAAGGAAATATTGCCCGCTTTATCACGACGCGGATCAAGTCCATAGGATAAAGCAAAGGCTAAGAAGGTTGCGGCTGCCATCACCAGCGCTTCAATTGGGCCATATTTAGCGCCTAACCAAGCTAGTACACCTGTAGTCACAGATGTAAAAATCGCTGCAACCGTTTTGAACGGAGTTTTAGGGGCACGCGCAATTTTACGGCGTTGGTATTCAGCCTCCAATTTAAAGCCACGTCGGGCAATCGTGGCAGCAAGCATATAGGCTGCAAACGAACCACCTAACAGGAGAGTGCTACCTACATTACCTGCTACTAAAGCTGCAATAGCACCAATTAGCAATGGAAACGGCAAAAAGTACAATAATAGACCTTTAAGGCTGGTGCGTACTTGATGTGCTGCTTCACTCGCTGTAGCGGCAGCAACAGGCGCATAACGTTGGGCTTTAGAGACAGGGTTGGGCATCGCGCTTCTCACACAAATAAATGATATACAGACTGCAAACTAACTAAGCCAATAGTGGCCGTTAGCAATAAAAAGCCCACGGTTTTTTTCACTGCATAAGTCATAGTGGCTACCTTTAGGTTATACCTGTTTAAGCGCTAAATCTGTTATTTGTATCTAGGTATATAATTCTAGGCAATACTAGGTAAAGCTAAAAGAAACTACAAGTAGAACTAAGGTTACCATACCGTTAAGCTTAGGGCTTTACTTGTAACAAGCACATAAAAACGAGGGATTTTTTTATGAACTATAGGGCATACACTCAAGGTTTGGGCGCGCTATTGTTAGTAACACAATTATCCTTAGGTTCTGCAGCTACTCAAGAAGCGCGTTTTCCGTTTCAATTTACTCCAATGGCAGGCCAAAAAGTCACAATTGATCAGCCCGCAGGCTCAGAAGTCATTGCTCATTTGCCGAATGGCAAGCAGCAGTCTTTAGCAGTGGTCGAAACCTATGAAGCGAGTGATGGTATCAAACACATTGCGCTGACCAATGATTTTAATTTTGATGGTGCACAAGATTTAGCACTTTTGGAGAGCAGCGGCTACGGTGGCGTCAATGCTTTTTACCAGTTATTTCTTTGGGATCAATCGGCGCAAGCATTTAAGGCATTTGGTGAGACCGTCAGTAATCCCGAAGTGGATGCCAAACAACAAGTGCTCACAACCTCTACTCGTAGTGGGCCGATTTGGTATACCACTAAATATAAACTAGGGCAGGGCGAGCTTTATCCGGCGGTAGAGTGGGAGCCGATCACTGTCAATGATGGTAATTGGCAACGCTTAACCTTTAAAAACCCACAGGGCAAAGTTATTGGTCACAAAGTTGTAAATAGTCAAGACGAACAAAGTGGGGATGCAGGTGATAATTTACCCTTTGCAGTAGCAACAATTAAAGTGAAAAAAACAGCCCTTTATGATAAGCCGAATGCCATTGCTAAAACCAAGATGTATTTAGTGAAAAAGGATGCAGTGACTTTACTCGATTGGCAAGCGACGGAAGGTGATCCTTATGCTGGGGAGGGTTGGTTTTTAGTTCATTATGAAGGTAAAAAAGTGCTCGAAAGATGGATTGAGGGCAGTGCTTTGGTTAAGCCGTAATAAATTATTAGCCGATTTTAGAAAAAATATTTGTTATAACTTGTGTTTCATCCCACGCAACAAAAAAGAGATTTTATTTAGTTGAATAGAAAAAATTATTACATATATTTTTTTATGTAATATTTTTTAGACATATTTGGACATATTTCATGAGGATTTTGTTCATGCCGTGTTAGCCGATCGTGATCAGGTTCTTAGCTAATCGTCAGTCTGCCTTTTTTGCTAAGCCTTGGCGCGTTCCTGATTCATTTAAACT
>NZ_CALMZC010000026.1 GCF_937873765.1 uncultured Thiothrix sp.
AAGGCAAAGAAATATCCAAAGCAATAATCTTCATAATTTCCTTTCTATGGCGATACCACTGCGCGCGAGAATAAAACTCTCGAAGATCATGACCCTCAGACCAAAGAAGAACAGCGCTACGAAGACGAAGCGGTAACTTTTCGAGGTCTTTAATTTCAGCGACTGCTTTCATATTTTGACTGAACTCTAATCCTGATAAGTAACTAGTATATACATCATCAAGAAACGATTCATTGCAATCTTGAACCCTTGAAATCCCTAATTTTGCTAATTCCATAGCCCTCAAAACCAACTCAACACGCAAAGCTGGATCAGCAAAATTAGTTACTGACTCCAAACATTGAGGATGAGAAGGATCAGAGTGTTTTGGCTTATGTGCATGTAACTCTAAACCCTTGGAATACATCTTCAAAGACCATCGCCTTGAGTTCTTACCCCAATACAATGTATCTCCAGAGAATTGGCCTTTACCCCTAGATTTTAAATTAGCAGAATCAGAGGCAGCTCTAATCCAAGCCAAAACACGCTGAGAGTTACCCAGATCATACATATTAGTAAGATCCAAACGGGTAAGACGACCTTGCAAACAAGTAAACCACAAATAATCAAGTGATCTAACTTCATGGGCAGAAAGAACTTGCGGAAGAATAGAGCTAAAACAAGAAAAAACCAGACCTAACAGATCACAAGAACCCCAAACATTATGACCTTGAAACCACTTAACAGGGTTGCCATCTAATCGAATGTGAGAACAAGTAAAATCTTTATGTTCACTACGAATCTGAATTCTTGAATCATGAGAGCCAAACACCTGCAATCGCTTCTCAACCTTCCAATCTAATTCACCATTGGGTTTAATACTGAGAACGTTACCGCCATTGATTGGTGTCGAATGCATATAGGGAATAATCACCTGTACCCAATCTATCATCATGAATTCAAATCCTTTTGAAGTGATGAAGAGATGCCAGTAGCAACATGAATACCATCTAACAAAGCACTCTGTAACTTAATCAAAGAAGTTTTTTTGTCCTGTTCTGCCATCTGCGTAGCTACAACTACAGAAGAAAAAACAGGAATCAATTCAGTAAAAAGCTTATGAATTACAGTGGTAGGAGTAACACCAGCGATCTTTGCATATGCCTTTAAAACCTCATACTCATCATCAGATAAAGTAAGACTAACTCTACGAGACACTTACAGACCCCTTAAGTTACTTTAAAATTAAAAAGTAACATTAAAAAACAGAACGCTAAAGCTTTAATTTATTATTTATTCATTATTTTTTTATGCCCCAGTCTCATAATGAGACAAAAGTGCAGTATTACTAAATACTGCACCCCTTCGGAGCAAACAAGAAACCCGAAGTAGAACGCATACCTATCACCCCACCCGAAACCTCCTCTTCACTGCTCCTCCTGCCCGTCGTCGCAGTTCGTGGGAGGTTTCGGGTGTTGGCTCATGTGTGTTGCAATGTGCTTACGTTATGTATACGGTTTTAGAAGGTCAGTTTTTTAATGTAGGTGCAAGATGAGTGTTTCTTACAATATCCGATTAGATGAAGATTTGAAGAATGAAGCCTTCGAGGTGTTTAAGCGTTATGGGATTAGTCCAGCGCAAGCAATCAAGATGTTTTTGAAGCTAACGGCTGAAACCAAGACGATTCCGATTAGTTTGAGTTACCAAGCAAATGCAATCACTTTAGAAGCGGTGCGAGAGTTGAAGGAAGGTAAAGGCAAGGTTTACGACAGTCTAGAAGCACTACTGGTGGATGCTAAGCATGAGGAAGTTTAAACCGAGTAAGGCTTTTAAGCGGGATATTAATAAGATCGGGATTAGTGAGCCTCTGGTAGAGGTGTTGTATCTATTAGCAAACGATCAAGCTTTACCCGAAAAGTACCGTGATCATGCGTTAAGTGGTGATTTACAGGGTTTTAGGGAATGTCATGTTAAGCCTGATTTGCTGTTGATTTATCAGCAAGTGGATGAGGTTTTAGAGTTAGTTCGCTTGGGTAGTCATTCGGAGTTGTTTTAAGAAAAAACTGTTTACAAGAGGGATTCGGCTAAAGCGCTCATCCCTCACCACTTCAAGCTTATTTCTTCTCAGTTAGCGTATTAAGTACCGATGAAGCTCCTTTCAGGAGCTAGCAAAGCATGAGATACCAACCACCGTTCAACGGATTATGCTAATCCGATGAACGATAGTTGACGCAATCAAAACTAAAAGACATCACCACTCAACAACTATATTTTGCGCAGCATAGAAAGAATTAGCGTTACTACAACGATGCTAGCAACTACCAGAATCACAACTGAACCCACACTAAAAGCATCTTGTTGGGCATCAGCTAAAGCCTCTTGAGAGTTAGTTACAATAAATTCAATACTAGCCAAACATGAAAGAGGCAGTACATTCAACAAAGCAAGTAAGCACCAACGCATAATAGAACTCCTAAAAAGTCCCACCTATGGGACTAACTTACAGTGTTACTTACAGTGTTACAAGACACTGTAAGTTTTCTTGGCCAATGGAATCCCCAGCAATTGGGAAGATAGATTGTTCAGTAGGTACGTTCAAATAAAGTTTGGACACCATACTACCATAGAGCCAATTCCAGCCCGTCCAAGGCGTTTCATAGCGTTTAAATGGATTACTCATAGCTAACTCCACAAGGTGTACAGATACGCTTAGAAGAAGAGGGAACATCAGGAAAAGGACAGGAATCTAAAAGCTGCTGAAAGCGGTTATCTAAAACATTCAGAGTATCCCCGAACTGTGAATCTTCTTCCATAAAGCATTCGCAGTTGAAAACAGCATGAAAAGCGTTTTGCAAAATAGCCAGTTGGGTATGCCAGCTATCTAATTCTCGAAAATAAGTAGGTACACTATGCGGTTGCATAAATTGACTCCTTAATAGTCAGTTTGTGAAGTCCTCTTTCAGTGTTGACGCACTGAAGGAGGGCGATTAAATAACTTTAAAACTCTAAATCACTCTTACAAGTTTAGGGCGAGCCGGAGGCTCAAAATAAAGTGGTGTTCCATATGCCCACTTAGGTACATCTAAAGGCTTAGCTTCAAGAACCGTAAACATCGGAATCACATTAGAAGCTTGAGAAATAGCTGCAGGACAAGGCAAAGAAATATCCAAAGCAATAATCTTCATAATTTCCTTTCTATGGCGATA
>NZ_CALMZC010000027.1 GCF_937873765.1 uncultured Thiothrix sp.
AACTCGCGACCCCAACCTTGGCAAGGTTGTGCTCTACCACTGAGCTATTCCCGCTTACTGGCTTGTGACAGCCTGAACTTAATCCAGAATATGCTCCAGAATTCTGGAGCGGGAAACGAGATTCGAACTCGCGACCCCAACCTTGGCAAGGTTGTGCTCTACCACTGAGCTATTCCCGCTGAACAGGCTGCGAATAATAATCGCGCCCCTTAGGGCTGTCAAGCTTTAAGCAAGCAGAAATTAATATGTCTGCCTATTAGCCGACAACCAGCTCTATTCAGGCGACGGCTAAGCAGGTGTTGATAGCAAGTAAGGTTGAAGAATTTCATAGATTGCTGGGCGATGCTCCTGAATTTCTGCGATACTTAACCCCTCTAAGGAATGTGGATACTTTAACCACTCTTCCGTTTCATACAAATAGAAATTAGGAAGACGTTCGATTTGCCGCCGCTTAGGTTTGTAATACGGAACAGCCACCCGAATATCCTCGGGTGTATTCAGGCGTGCTTTACGGTGTAGCTCATTGATAATCGCCTCAATCGAACGTCCGGTATCAAAGACATCATCAACTATCAGTAAGCGGTCATGGTGCTGGCAATTCTTGACCAGATAATTCAAACCAAACACTTGGACTTGGCGCGCTTGCTGGTCAATTCCGGAGTAAGAAGCGGTACGAATCGAAATATTATCCGCGTGAATACCGTGAAAACTTAAATACTCTTGCACGGCGATGCCAATCGGGACACCGCCACGCCAGATGGCAATAATGAAGGTTGGCTCGAACCCACTTTGCAGAATTTGATGCCCCAAACGAAACGAATCCTCTAATAAACCTTGCGCATGCAGATAACGCTTCATGCTCATCCTGCCACAGCCCTCTAGTTACTTAACCATACCTTTGCATTCTTCAATCAGTTCATCTAGAGCTTTAACCGCCGTTTTAGCTTCGGCCTTGATCTCTTGCAAAAACTCTAATTCACTTTTGCTCACATCACCGTCTTTGAGTACTAAGGCTCTGAGCATATCAACTTCTTTAGTGCTAATATGTCCATCCCCTAAAGCGAAACCTTTTGCAACTTTGCGCCACTCTGCCATGACTATTTCTCCTTATTGATTTGTCTAATTTAACTAGCTTTAACTTGCTTCTAAGCCAAGCTTGGCTGATTATCAGCTAATCACTTCACTGGCACAATTGATTCATGGAAAAACGTTTCCTCAATGAAGAAACTTTAGTTCTCGACTCCTTCCGCTTAGGTGTACAAATCTACGCCAGTGGCTTTCACCCCAGTTTTATTGTGGGGTTATGGCGAGGTGGTAGTACCGTTGGAATCTATGTGCAGGAATGCCTACAGACTCTAGGTGTTCAAGCCAACCATATTGCTTTGCGTACTTCGTATCGTGGGCAACCCCATTATCAACAAATGGTGGCTGATCAAGGGTCAAGCATTCGCGTACACGGCACTCAATATTTGCTGGAAACCTTAAATCGGGAAGATAGCCTCTTGCTTGTCGATGATGTATTTAGCTCAGGGCATTCGATTGAAGCCGTTCTGAAGCGCCTACAAACCCATCTTAAACGCAATATGCCTGAACAAGTGAAAATTGCTACTCTTTGGCAACGTCCATCTTTTAATGCGACTACCTTAAAGCCCGATTTTGTACTCCACTACACCGAAGACTGGTTGGTATTCCCCTATGAACTTAGCGGCTTAACTGAAGCAGAAATCGCTGAGCACAAGCCTTGGTTAGTGCCGCTCTTAGTCAAGAACAAGCTCTCTCACTAAAAATTTTCCCCGGATTAAGTAAATTTAAGGGGTCTAGCGCTTGCTTGATAGTGCGCATTACCGCGACAGCGCCTCCTAACTCCTCTAACAAATAGGCTTGCTTGCCTTGGCCAATGCCATGCTCACCGGTACAAGTGCCATCCATCGCAATCGCTCGCTGGCTAATACGCGAAACAATGCCCTCGGCTTTTGCCACTTCAACTGGGTCATCTAAATCGACTAATAAAATAATATGGAAATTGCCATCGCCTACATGCCCAAGAATAGTAGCGACCATACCAGACGCCTCCAAATCTTGACGAGTTGCTTCCACACACTCCGCTAAACGCGAAATGGGTACACAGGCATCACTCGAATAAGCACGAGCACCCGGCCGCAAGGCTTGAGCCGCAAAGAAAGCATTATGGCGTGCCTTCCAGAGTTGCCCTAACTCCTGTTGATCGCTACTCCATTTGAATTCGTTGGCTCCAAACTCAGCAGCAATACTCGCAAACATGGCTACCTGCTCCGCAACGCCCGCCTCGCTGCCATGAAACTCTACAAATAAGGTGGGTTGCTCAGCCATATTTAGCTTGGAATAGCGGTTGCAAGCTTGAATCTGCAAAGCATCCAATAGCTCAATCCTCGACACCGGAATACCTGATTGAATCGTCACAATCACGGCATTACAAGCATCCAGCACGGTAGGAAACGCACATACGCCCCCTGCCACCACTTCAGGGCGAGCAAATACTTTTAAGCTCAACTCAGTGATAAGACCCAAAGTACCCTCTGAGCCTACAAATAAACGCGTTAAGTCATAACCGGCAGCACTTTTCTTCGCACGACTAGCAGTACGAATCAACTCACCCTGAGCAGTCACCACTTCTAAACTAAGAACTACATCTTTCATCGTGCCATAGCGCACAGCATTCGTCCCTGAAGCACGGGTTGAAGCCATACCGCCTAAACTCGCATTGGCTCCCGGATCAATCGGAAAAAATAAACCGGTATGGCGCAAGGCTTGATTGAGCGCTTCACGCGTTACCCCCGGCTGCACAACAGCCGTTAAATCCTCTGAATGAATCGCTAAGACTTTATCCATGCGCGAGACATCAATGCAGATACCGCCTTGTGGTGCATTCACTTGACCTTCAAGTGAAGTGCCAGTACCAAAGGGAATGATGGGGCAGCGATACTGCTGACAGAGTTTAACGGCATCAATCACCATTTGCTTATCAGTAGCAAACAATACACCCTCAGCAGGTTGATTAGGCAACCAAGTCTGAGTATTGGCATGTTGAGCACGTAAGGTCGCATTAGTCGTGAATAATTCACCAAAGCGTGCTTGAAACGCAGCCACCGCTGCCAGATGCTCACTACCAGACATGCTTGCTCTCCTGCGCCTAAGTGCTGTTTAGTGTAGGTTTAATCTAAGGCTTTATAAAGCTCATAGCGGGGTTTTTGCGCCCTCACCCGCCACTTCGCGCACGAGTTGCGGAACCATATAACCCGGAACTTGTAAGCGTAAAGCTGCGACCAGAGCTTTCGCCTCTGCTTCTGGAACTTCAAAATGTGCCGCACCCTGTACTCTATCCAAAATATGTAGGTAATAAGGCATGACATTCGCTGCTACTAAAGCTTCACTTAAGGCAGCCAAAGCGGGCACGTTATCATTCACCCCACGCAGCAAGACCGTTTGATTTAATAATAAAACACCGATTTCACGTAAAGCTTTTAAACCAGCTTGCACTTCAGCATCTTGGAATTCGTGGGCGTGATTCGCATGAATCACCATAATAACTTGTTTCTTTAACTGACTAAGCCCAGTTAACAAACGCTCATCAATGCGCTCAGGCAACACAATTGGCAAGCGTGTATGTAAGCGGATACGTTGCACATGTTCAATCGCTGCAAGCCGCTCGCATAAATTGCTTAAGCGCTCATCCGATAAAGTTAAAGGATCCCCCCCACTTAATAAGACCTCGGTGATTTCTGGGTTGCTAGCAATATAATCGAGGGCTTCTTTCCAATGGTCACGGGCAGGATTAGCTTCGCTATATGGAAAATGGCGGCGGAAGCAATAACGACAATGAATCGCACAAGCCCCTGTTGTCACTAATAAGACCCGTCCTTGGTATTTATGCAGGACACCATCCGTGACCATCGCTTCATGATCACCCACCGGATCACTTACAAACCCTTGGGTTAACTGTATTTCTGCGGATAAGGGTAACACCTGACGCAATAAAGGATCATTCCAATCGCCTTTTTTCATACGGCGGACATAACTATGCGGTGCTAATAAGCGAAATTGACGCGCTGCTTCTAGGCTCACTTCTGCGCCCTGCCCCTCTAATTCTAAGAGACGAATCAGCTCAAACGGATCACGTACTGCCGAGGCCAAAGCACGCTGCCAAACTGAACTTGTGAATGAACTTGAATTTTTAGTCTGATTTTTTGCAGCGATTCCGGTTATCATACGCACCTTAATTAAATTGAGTGATTTTTGGAGAGCAACAAGGCTATGCCAAGCTACAGCACCAGCGAGTTCCGTTCTGGACTCAAACTAATGATTGACGGCGACCCTTATACCATCGTTGAGAACGAATTTGTAAAACCGGGTAAAGGTCAAGCATTTAATCGCGTTCGTGTGAAGAATTTAAAAACCGGTCGTACCGTTGAAAAAACTTGGAAGTCTGGTGATAGTGTTGAAGCGGCCGATGTCGTCGACCGTGAAATGGAATATCTCTATAAAGAAGGCGATGATTATTATTTCATGGCCACCGATGGCTCTTTCGAGCAAGTAGGTGCACCGGCCTCAGCGATGGAAGATGCGGTGAAATGGTTACGCGGTAATGAAGTCTGCGTCGTGACTTTATGGAATGAAGTTCCTTTAACGGTCACTCCGCCGAATTTCGTTGAATTGAAAATCGTTGAAACCGATCCCGGTTTGAAAGGTGACACGGCCAGCGGTGGTACTAAACCGGCGATTTTAGAAACCGGCGCTGTAGTTAAAGTCCCTTTATATATGAATCAGGATGAAGTCCTGCGCATTGACACGCGTACTGGCGAATACATTTCTCGCGTTAAGTAAGTCTAAGGATCAATGGGGTGAACTGGCAACCAACAGCCTCAATTCAAGCTCTAAAAGCGCGTGCCTGCCTTTATCAGCAGCTACGCGCTTTTTTCCATGCACGTGGTGTCTTGGAAGTCGAAACCCCAGCACTTTCGCAAGCGGGTAATACTGATCCGAATATTGCTAGTTTCAGTGTGAATACACCACAGGGTTTACGTTATTTACACACCTCCCCTGAATACCCGATGAAACGCTTATTAGCAGCCGGCAGTGGCGATATTTATCAAATATGCAAAGTCTGGCGGCAAGATGAAGCGGGGCGCAAGCATAATCCCGAATTCAGTATGCTGGAATATTATCGGGTGGGCTTCAGTTATCAACAGCTTATGCAAGAAGTAGCTGAACTCTTACAGCTTGCGATTCCGCATCTAAATACTGAGCCGCGCATTCTCACTTATCGCCAAGCTTTCCTGCAAATCTTAGGGCTTGATCCCCACCAAGCAAGTATTGAGCAGCTAGCTGCTTGTGCTCAACAGCAACAGATTGATTTTCAGGGTGAACTCAGTCAACAGGCTTGGTTGGACTTGCTCTTCACCCACTGTATTGAAGCCAGTTTCCCGACAGATCGCTTGACCTTTATTTGCCATTATCCTGCGACACAAGCTGCGTTAGCACGTGTGCGTTTAGAAAATGGTCATTGGGTCGCCGAACGCTTTGAAGTGTATTTAGGCCCTTTAGAATTAGGGAATGGCTATCAAGAGCAAACTGATGCTGATCTCTTAGAACGTGTATTGGTTAAGGATGCTGAGCAGCAAGCCCAAGATATTCCAGTAGATACTCGGTTTATTGCGGCAGTAGCAGCCGGTATGCCGTTTTCAGCCGGTATAGCACTGGGCTTAGATCGAATTTTATTATGTCGCCTGCAGGCTAAACAGCTAACCAGCATGTTGAGTTTTGCGTGGGAAATAGCGTAAGTGCTGAAGGGACGGCACAATTCGCGCTTCACTTTTGAATTTTAAGGAGAATTGAGATGAGTTTTTTTATTTCTGATGCAATGGCACAAGCAGTTCCGGCAGGCCCTGCAGGTGGTGGTTTAATTGAAATGGTCTTGATGATGGCAGTATTTTTCGCCATTATGTATTTTATGATCATTCGTCCTCAGCAAAAGCGTGCTAAAGATCATAAAACTATGTTAGAAGCGCTCAGCAAAGGCGATGAAGTTGTCACAGGTGGTGGTCTCTTAGGTAAGGTTGCGAATATTGGCGACAATTTTATCCAAGTCGAAATCGCTGACAATGTGCAAATCAAAGTACAAAAGCAAGCCATTGCCTCTGTACTACCCAAAGGGACTTTGAAAAACGCTTGATTTTTCTCCTTTTAGAACCGCTTGCCTAGGCTGTGCTGTTGAGCTTCTCAGCCTAGGGGCTTGTTTTGGAATATAACAATGAACCGCTATCCCGTCTGGAAGTATGTAATGATTGCGATCATTCTCTTGATCGGCATTATTTACTCAATTCCTAACTTTTTCCCCTCTGAGCCTGCTGTGCAAATCAGCACGAAAACCGAGCAGCCGATTGAACCTGCTGAAATGCAGCGCTTTGAACAAGCTTTAAAAGACAAAAGCTTAAGCTTCCACGCCAGTGAAAATAATGGCTCACAGGTCTTATTTCGGTTTGCCGATACCGATGTGCAGTTAAAAGCGTCTGAAGCACTCAAAGCAGTTGTAGGTGATAAATATGTCGTCGCATTAAACCTCGCTCAATCTACACCACAGTTCCTACGTGCTCTACACGCCAATCCGATGTATTTAGGTTTGGATTTACGCGGTGGGGTGCACTTCTTAATGGAAGTGGATATGAACGCGGCTAAAGATAAAGCCTATGAGCGTTATGAAGATGAATTCCGTGATACCTTGCGCGAAGCCAAAGTCGCCTACCTAGGCATTGCGCGGGAAGGTGATCAATTAGTCGCTAAGTTTAAAACTGAGCAAGAGCGTGATGCAGCCGCACCTGTCTTAGGCAAGGTTTATGTCAATAATGAGCTGATCTGGGATAGGAAAGAACAGGATGGCAGTTATATTCTTGCAGCGGCGATGTCGCCACAAAATCTATTAAATATCGAAAAATTTGCGATCCAACAAAACATCACCACTTTACGTAAGCGCGTGAATGAGTTGGGTGTAGCTGAACCCGTAATTCAGCAGCAAGGCAAAGGTCGGATTGTAGTGCAGTTACCGGGTGTACAAGATACGGTGCGTGCTAAAGAAATCTTAGGTGCTACTGCCACGCTTGAATTCCGCCTAGTAGATGATAGTGGTAATGATGCTCAGCAAGCACAGTCTTCAGGGCGTGCTCCTATTGGTTTGCAACTGTACAAAGAGCGCGATGGCACACCGATCCTGTTAAAACGTAAAGTCATGTTAACCGGTGAATACATCACGGATGCTAGCTCTGGCTTTGACCAAAACAACCAGCCTTCAGTGAATATAACTCTAGATGGCAATGGCGCCAGCCGTTTCAGCAAAGCCACGGGGGAAAATGTCCAAAAACTCATGGCAGTGGTTTATATCGAAACCAAATTCCAAGAAGTAGAAGTTGATGGCCAAAAAGTTCGTAAACCGGTTAAAACTGAAGAAGTTATCAATGTAGCGCGTATTCAAGAGCAATTGAGTAAACGCTTCCAAATCACGGGTTTAGATTCTACCAAAGAAGCCCGTGATTTAGCTTTATTACTCCGTGCGGGGGCATTGGCAGCGCCTTTGTATATCGTCGAAGAACGCACCATCGGCCCAAGCATGGGTAAAGAAAATATCGAGAAAGGCTTCAATTCCAATATTTGGGGCTTTGTTGCGGTCGTTATTTTCATGGTGGTTTACTACCGCGTGTTTGGCTTGATTTCGAGTATTTCCTTAGGCGTGAACGGTTTCTTATTGTTTGCGATCCTTTCTATGATTCAAGCGACCTTAACCCTCCCCGGTATGGCTGCAATTGCCTTAACGCTTGGTATGGCGATTGATGCCAACGTTTTAATCAATGAGCGGATTCGTGAAGAATTGCGCAATGGTGCTGTTCCGCAAGTCGCGATCAATGCGGGTTACGAGCGTGCTTGGGGTACAATCTTAGATTCGAACCTCACCAACTTAATTGCTGGTATCGCACTCTTCATGCTGGGTTCGGGACCAGTGCGTGGTTTCGCGGTCGTACTGTGTTTAGGTATTTTGACCTCGATGTTCAGTGCCGTCACTGTTTCACGCGCCCTGACCAATTTGGTTTATGGCTATCGTAAACGCTTAACCGATATTTCCATTTAGGGGTTGACTCATGATTGAATTATTCCATTTCAAAAAAGACATCCCCTTCATGAAGTATGGGAAGGTAACGACCCTTATTTCTTTAGGCACTTTCGTCTTCGCAGTATTCTTCTTGTTGTATCGCGGTCTTAACTTAGGCGTTGATTTCACGGGTGGAACGATGATTGAGGTGCGCTATGCGCAAGCCGCACCGATTGAACATATCCGTGAGACTCTCAAAGGCCAAGGTTTTCCCGAAGTCTTTGTGCAAAACTATGGTTCGACGCAAGATGTATTGATTCGCTTACCAGTTGAACAAGGCAAATCCGGTGCTCAAGTCAGTGAACAGGTGATGAAAACCCTGAAAGCTGAAAGTCCGGATGTGCAACTTAGCCGCGTAGAATTCGTTGGCCCTCAAGTCGGTCAGGAATTATATGAAAACGGGGGCTTAGCACTGTTATTAGTCGCAGCAGGGATTATTATTTATCTATCCTTCCGCTTTGAATGGCGGTTTGCGGTCGCCGCGACCATTGCGAATATGCATGACGTGGTGATTATTCTGGGTATGTTTGCCTTCTTCCAATGGCAGTTCGATTTAACTGTTTTGGCAGGGGTACTCGCTATTCTTGGTTACTCCGTGAACGAGTCCGTCGTTGTCTTTGACCGTGTACGGGAAAATATTCGCAAAATGCGTGATACTAGTATTCCTGACATCATCGATAATGCCATCACGGTCACAATGTCACGCACTATCATCACTCATACTTCGACTCAAATTATGGTGTTGGCGATGTTCTTCTTTGGCGGTGAAGCCTTACATAATTTCGCCTTAGCCCTAACTATCGGGATTATGTTCGGGATTTACTCTTCGGTGTTAGTAGCCTCTCCTTTGGTCCTTTTGTTTGGCTTGAAGCGTGAACATTTGATTCCCAAAGAAAATGGGATTGAAGGCGCGAACCCGGATGGTTCTGTGGTTTAAACCTGAATCTGATCCATAAAAAAAGACCTGCTTAATGCAGGTCTTTTTATTTGTTACTCAAGCAAGACTCTCAACTCGCTTTCCCCACATACATCTCCAAGGCCTGTACTAAGGCGCGACCATCAAAACCTTGCTCGCTGATTTTTTTGGGTAGCACATAAAACACATCCGGCTTAGGATAAACCAAGAGAAACTCCCTATTTTGTTTCCAATCCTTAATATCTTTCCAGAGCAACTGATTCCTACCATGCATTGAGCTGATTTCCAGCCCCGTTGGGAGTAACTCTACGGTAAAGTTGTCGTGTAAAGCTTTAAAACCTCGATAAAACTTTTTAGCTTTATAGGGTGAACCTACAAAATGCAGAAATAGATAGCTCAAAACCAAACCAATTAAAGCACCATGCGCTAACTGCCCAAAACCATAATAATCCGTTAGATACACGGCTAAGAGCCCTATTAAAATCACCGCAAATAAAACTAACAAGCGCGTCGGTGGGGTTTCGTTTAAACGGCTAGCAGCTAAGAAATCGCGCTCTGAAATAGTATAACTGGCTTTAACAGCATCGGCTGACATCATAACTCACATAAATACCTTGAAACAGAAAAGCAAAAGATTAAGATAAGTTGAAATTTCTAACTCGCTATCTTAATAATTATATGATGAGTGCTCACACCCTCTGACTTGTCTGTACTCAGATTAATAGGATAGGAATTTAAACTCAGAGTAAGCCACTCATGGTCAACTATAGGACCAGGAAAATAAGCAACCTCTTTAAATTGACCTTCTAATTTATAGTCTTTTACTAACCACCAATCTGCACCACGAATACGTAAAAATGCTACTAGTGTATTTACATCGGTTAAATTGCTGAACCTTATACCATTAGGAACTATTGTTCCACCGATAGACTCACTAACTCCTGTTGTTTCTAATGTAAAATCAATCTCATAGGTCTCCTCAACACCACGCTCTCTGTCATCACGAGATGAATCCAGTAAAAATGACTTCCAACCGCTATAAGGGTAAGTACTTGAATCGCTAGGATCTATAAATAAGTCTAAATACACACCACTATCTGTGTCTGCATAACGCTGATTCGCAGTTGTGTGAGTCAATCTAAGTTTTTGTAGATAAACAGACATATGCAACCCTCTCTTAGATCTGAACGAAACTAAAGATAATGCTTACTTCTTAAGGAAAAACTCCAAGCATAACGATAAGTATAGTACTTGTCAGTCATTTAAGCTCCTCATACGGCAATCCCACATATTGCTCAGCAATCACCCTGCGCCCTAAATCTGAACTTAAATAATAATCCAGCTCTGAATCCATAAAGCGGCTGAAGGTGCCGGATTTCATATCACTTAGCTCCATATCACGATAATCGTGCAGCATATTACTCATCCACCACGAGAAGCGCTCCGCATGCCAGACGCGACGTAAGGCTATCGGCGAATATTGGTTAATGCAGTCTTTATCACCTTGCTGATACACGCGCTGCATGATTTTATACAAAGTGGCGACATCCGAAGCGGCAGAATTCAAGCCCTTAGCACCTGTGGGCGGCACAATATGAGCAGCATCACCTACCAAAAATAAGCGCCCATATTGCATCGGCTCACATACGAAGGAACGCAAAGGCGCAATACTTTTTTCTAAACTAGAGCCAGTGACTAAACGCGCTGCTGCTTCTGAAGGCAAACGCTTTTTCAGTTCTTCCCAAAAGGCTTCATCTGACCAATCTTCGAGCTTATCAGTCAGCGGAACTTGCAGATAATAACGTGAGCGGGTGGCTGAGCGCCGACTAGCTAAAGCAAAGCCACGCTCATGCTTACAATAAATGAGTTCTTCGCTCACAGGTGGCGTATCACTTAATAGACCTAACCAACCAAATGGATAGACTCGCTCGTATTCAGTACGAAGTTCTGCTGGAATCGTTTGGCGCGAAATGCCGTGAAAACCATCACAGCCCGCAATATAGTCACATTGCAGCTCGTATGCTTCACCTTGATATTCAAAGCTAATCGAAGGTTGTTCAGATTTAACATGATGGGGCTGTACATTTGCAGCTTCATAATAAGTCGTTAAACCTGCTGCAGCACGCGCATCCATTAAGTCCTTGGTGATCTCCACCTGACCATAGCAAACCACCACTTTGCCGCCAGTTAACGCTTTCAAATCAATATGCGTACACTGCCCATTCACGGCGATTTCAAAACCCTCATGAACTTCGCCTTCCAAATCCATGCGCTTGCCAACACCTGCCTCACGGACTAAATCCACAAAGCCTTGCTCTAAAATACCCGCACGAATCCGGCCTAGCACATAGTCACCGGTGACGCGCTCTACAATAATATTTTCAATTCCTTGTTTCGCGAGTAATTGCCCTAGTAATAAACCCGAAGGCCCAGCTCCAATAATCGCTACTTGAGTTTTTAAAGTTTTAACTGCTTTCATCACTCGCCTCCTAACCGTTAATCTTTACATGATCAAATAAATCCACCCTTTGCAGAATGTTGGAGCACAGCAAAAACTTGTACTTTTAAGTCAATCTTTTACACTAGGGAGCTTAAGATGGATGAGAGTCAATCATGAGGCGTGTGCAAGCGCAGCTTATTCCGCAGTTTGCTTTATACGGTGACAGCAATCTAAGCCAACAGCCGAGCTTAGTGCACATCGAGGATATTGCAGATCGCAGTCGTGACCATGATTGGGTAATCAAACCGCATCGCCATACCCGCTTGTTCCAAATTTTGTTATTAATCAATGGCAGCTTGCAGGTAAAATTAGACGATCAACAGCATCCCCTGCAAGGGAATTGGGCGGTAAGCATTCCTCCCGGCTGCGTGCATGGTTTTGAGTTTCCTGCTGATACTCAAGGCATCGTCTTATCCGTCGAAGCTTCTTTACTAAACACCGCAACCCAGCAATTCCAAAGCTTAGCTAGTTTATTCGAGCAGGCGCATACAGTCAGCTTTGTGGAGCAAGATGTACTTTTCGCTCAATTTAAAAACTACCTAGACTTAATTCGGCAAGAACTCAAGCAAGCTTATACGGGTCATGAAGCGATTTTAAGCTGGCTCGTCAGCACACTACTGATCACTTTGTGGCGACAATTGCAATACAGCAATACCCAAATACATCAGAATCCGAAAAGCAGCCAAAACTTCCATCAATTTAGACAAGCATTAGAGCAGCATTATCGCGAGCAATGGGATGTACAAACATATGCCAACACCCTGCATATGTCGGTATCGAGTTTAAATCGTTTGTGCCAAGAAAAAGCAGGCAATAGCGCTAAAGCACTCATTCAAGAACGGGTATTACTTGAGGCGAAACGGCGCTTAATCTACACCCAAGACTCTTTAGAGCGCATAGCAGAATATTTAGGCTTTAAAGACCCTGCTTACTTTTCACGCTTTTTTAAGAATTTGGCCGGTGTACCACCGAGTGATTATCGCAAAGCAAAATATTTAGAAATGGGCACTAGCTAGAACTCGGGTGGGCACTCAAACTGCAAAGTGGCTTGTGTTATAGGATGCTGAAACCCTAACTGCCATGCATGCAATAACAGCCGATCCGCCTTGGCTTTTAGCTCAGGCGGTGCATACAACTCATCACCCACTATCGGGTGGCCTAAGCTCATTAAATGCACACGCAATTGATGCGAACGCCCAGTAAAAGGCTCTAACTCGACACGGCTTAAATCATCAACTGCATGGTAAGAGAGTAAACGATAGCGTGTGAGTGAAGGCTTACCCGCTTCAAAATCAACTTTGTGCTTCGGGCGATTCGGCCAATCTAATAGCAATGGCAAATTAATCTCACCCTCTGCTTGTTTGAGCTTGCCACCCACCACTGCTAAATAACGCTTATGCACACTGCGCTCTTGAAATAAAATACTTAAAGCACTTTGCATAGGCTTACCTCGTGCCATTAACAGCAGACCAGAAGTATCCATGTCTAAGCGATGCACAATAAAAGCATCAGGGTATTCACGCAGCACTCGATTAATCATGCAGTCTTGTTTATCTTCACCACGCCCGGGAACTGATAATAAACCCGCCGGCTTATGCACAACGAGCAAGTATTCATCAAGATAGTAAAGGTCTAAACCCGTATCTGCTGGAGGACTATAAATCATGTTGGTCTTATGCTACGAAATCACGTTATCTTATCTGTGTAACCGCTTCTAAACGAGAACAAGGTCTATGTGGCCAACACGCCAGCAATTGTATACCTGCTTAGAGCAAGCTGATAGTAGCCCGATAGCGCGTTGGCTCGATTATGGCTTGACGAGTTTAATCATCCTAAATGTGTTTGCTGTGGTCTTGGCTTCTGAGGCATCCATTTACCAGCGCTTTTCTTTAGGTTTTGATTATTTTGAATGGTTTTCGATTGTTGTTTTTACAATTGAATATGGCTTACGAGTTTGGCTTATTCCACACTCAACTCAGAAAAAATACCAACCTCCCCTGAAAGGTCGCTTGCGTTATCTGATTACCCCGATGGCTCTCGTTGATCTACTCGCGATTTTACCCTTTTATCTAAGTGCTGTTTTGGGTATCAGTGACCTGAGAATCCTGCGTAGCTTACGCTTACTGCGCGTGTTCAAACTCACACGCCATTCACAATCGATGGACTTATTAATTAAGGTAGTGCGGCAAGAAGCTGAAACCTTAATCTCTGCACTGTTAGTTTTGTGCCTACTAATCCTACTCGCCGCCGCTGGCATGTATTTAGTGGAAGGTGAAGATCAACCCGAAGCCTTTGGTAGCATTCTACGGGCTTTATGGTGGTCGATGGTGACTTTAGCCACGATTGGTTATGGTGACGTAGTGCCAATCACCAGTTTAGGTAAAGTTTTGGCTGGATTTATTATTATGACTGGAGTGGCAATTGCTGCTTTACCCACTGCTATTCTCGCTTCAGGGTTTATGAATGAACTAATCCACCGCCGTAATTTGTTTCGGATGGAAGTTATTCAAGCCTTGGAACAAGATCAGTTAAAGTTTGCGGATCTGCGCCATTTGGAGCATTTACGTCTCACTATTGGCATTAGCCATGCAGATGCGCGCTTAATTTTTGAAGAGGTCAAGCAAACTGCTTGGCTTCAAACCCATCTGAACTGCCCTCACTGCCACCAAGGTTTAGTTATTCGCCACCCTGCTGGGCAAATTCACTTAACGGCGCATCAAAAAAATGCCACTACTTAAACTATCACTTACCAATCACCTGCGGCTCAGGCTCTAAACACACACCAAACTTATCTTGCACCGACGCAATAATTGCTTGAGCCAACTGCCAAATTTCTACACCACTGGCTTGACCGTGATTGACGAGCACGAGAGCATGTTGAGCATAAGTGCCTGCATCGCCCACACGTTTGCCTTTCCAGCCACATTGATCAATCAACCAACCGGCTGACAATTTCACAAGGGACTCTTGAGTCCAAGCGGGACAATCCGGAAACTTCGCTTTAATAGCAGCGAAGGCTTCGACCGTCACTAGTGGATTTTTAAAGAAACTACCCGCATTGCCCAATATAGCAGGATCAGGCAATTTACTTTGGCGGAGGGTCATAATCGCATCGCTAATACTAAGAGCATCTAGCACTTTCCCTGCTAAAGACTCGCTCACCCCCGCATAGTTTGTTTTCCACACTGGCTGCTTAGGTAAGCGAAAAGTGACGGTCGCAATCAGCCAACGTCCGGGTTCGACCGATTTAAAATGACTATCCCGATAAGCAAAGGCACAGTCGTCTAAACTGAATTTACGCAATTCGGCGGTGCGCCAATCTAAAGCATCGAGTTCATAAAAATGATCTTTTAGCTCCACACCATACGCACCAATATTTTGCATCGGTGCAGCACCTACCGTGCCCGGAATCAGCGATAAATTTTCTAAGCCCGCATAGCCTTGCCCAAGCGTCCAGCGTACAAATTCATGCCAGTTTTCCCCGGCCCCTGCACGCACATACACATAATGCTGATCTTCAGCAATGACCTTACGCTCTGCTAAACGTACTTGCACAACCATCCCGGGGAAGTCTGCAATAAACAGCATATTGCTGCCACCACCCAAAAATAGCACCGGTAAATCTGGATGCTCACGTCGCCAGAGCATCACTGTTTTCAAACCACCCAAGGTGGGTAAGCTACAAAAATACCGCGCTTGTACCTCGAGACCAAAGGTATTCAGTGCTTTTAAAGAATAGTGTTCATAGATTTTCATGCGGGGCATTGTGGCTCGAGTGCTGATAGCCTGCAACTGGATTTAAAGCTGGAATGGCCTATTGAATAGGCAAGATGACTTCAAATACTGTACCGCCCCCAGAACGCGCGTTGCAGGTAACAGTACCTGCATGACGGGTAGCAATTTGTTTGACTAAGCTTAGACCCAAACCCCACCCCCCTTGCATCTCACCATATCCAGCCGGTCGATAAAAAGGCTCAAAAATATGTGCTTGTGCTTCTGTTGGAATGCCTACTCCCCGATCCAAAACCTGCAAACTAACTTGCTTAAGGGTTGTACGAATTAAACGAGCCTCAACTTGTCCTCCACCGTGACGTACTGCATTTTCTAGGAGATTGCGAATTAAACGACGTAATAAGCGCTCCTCACCGTTCAGCTCTACAGCTTCGGCTTCGCAATCCAACTCCAAACGCGCACACTCTTCAGCGAGCAAACCTGAAAGATCCACCCCATAATGCTCCAAGGGTATTTCTAAGGTATCAAGGCGACTCGCCAACAAGATTTCTTCTACTAACTGATTTAACTCCTGCATATCTTGGCGCAGGTTTTTTACTGGCGTGGATTGCTCCAAATTTTGTTGCTCAGCCAAGATCGCTAAGCTCATGCGCATGCGGGCTAAGGGTGAGCGCAGCTCATGCGAAGCATTCGCTAATAATTGCCGATGGCTAGCTAACAGGGCTTGAATGCGCTCAGCGGATTGATTAAAACTACTAGCTAGAATCGCCACTTCATCACAACCCTCGACTGGAACGCGAGTCGCTAATTGCCCAGCTCCTAAAGCTTCCACTCCTTTTTTCAAATTTTCCAAGCGATAGGTTAAGCGCTTAGCAATCGGATACGCTCCTAACGAGACAATCAAAGCAGTAATCAGTAAAAGTGGAAAAATCGGGATATGCGCGCCCTGCTCACGCAAATGAAACACCATACCTGCCAACATGGAAACTAGTACGACACTGCTAATCACTACCAAATAAATTTGCCAAAATAAGCGGCGTTTTAAGCGTCCAAAGCGTCGCTGTTCTTTACGCCATGCTTTTCTATCTGAATGTTTAGCACAGCGCCGCCCCTCGCCTGTCATTACTGTTCCTCACCATCTTGGCTACGCGCAAAGATGTACCCGGCTCCACGCAAAGTAATAATCCGCTTAGGCTGCTTGGGATTATCTTCAATCGCGGCGCGAATCCGTGAGATATGCACATCAATTGAGCGATCAAACGCCTCCAAAGCTTCACCTTTCACCATATCCATCAGTTGCTCACGGCTTAAAACCCTGCCTGCTCGTTCCGCCATTGCCACTAATAGATCAAATTGGTAGCTGGTTAATTCACGTAGTTGCCCATCAACCCGAACTTCACGAGCCTCACGCTCAATCTCTAAGCGTCCAAAACGGAGCACTTGCGCATGAGTGTTTTCACGTAAACCCCGACGCAAAATGGCTTTAATCCGCGCCCGCAGTTCACGTGGCTCGAAAGGCTTAGGTAAGTAATCATCCGCGCCCATTTCAAGGCCAATGATTCGATCCATGGCATCGCCGCGTGCGGTCAGCATTAAAATAGGCACTGCTGCCGTCGCACCCATCCGTAATTGCCGACAGAGATCTAAACCATCCGCATCAGGGAGCATTAAATCTAAAATAATCAGCGACCATTCACCCTGTTGTGCTAAACGCAAACCCTCTTGTCCGGTATGCGCAGCCCTAACTGTATAGCCCGCCTCACCTAAATACTGCACCAGCATTTGACTTAAACGGACATCATCATCGATCAATAAAAGTGATTCTAGCATCAGGGTTTCATCCATTAAAAAAGCAGAGCTAGTGGCCTAACTCTGCTGCTGATTATACTCAATTAAGACCGCTTAACTGTTGAAGCTTAACGCATCAGCTCCACTGCTTTAGCACGTTGGGCAGGCGTGGCTTCAATCCCATCTAAAATCATACTCATGGGCAAACGGTTCGCACCGCCTTCATACATTTGCTGCTGATAGCCATGATGACGCTCATAATGGTGATAACTCGTTGCTTTGCCTAGCATAAAACCAAACAGGCCAATAAGGAACGCTGCTAACAGCACTTTGCCGCGACGTTTGCGGTGCTGCCAAAAGTCTTGTTTTGACCAATCCCCACAGCCACCCCGCTTACAGCCGCCATTGGAGGTGCTTGTTTGGGTTTCAGCCTCGGTATTGAGCTTAACATTTAAACCTTCAGTCGTATTTTCTGAGTGGGTTTCGTTGGTATTTTTTACATCTGACATGATAACTACTCCAGTTTATTGATTCATTCAGCTTGCTTGGCTGAGCCAGTTGTCGTTCTGGCATGGGAGCTATCATGCAAAACTTGTGTTGCTGGATTACGGCGGGTTTGTAAAGTTTTGTGAACTTGATTATCTTCATAAGACACCCTAAAGTATGAATAAGTATTCATACTCTGAGGACGTAATATGCAAATCAGTGAACGAGGACAAGTCACCATCCCTAAAGCATATCGGGCGCAATTTGGCTTTTTACCCAATACCGAAGTTGAATTTATTGTACGCAATAATGAATTAGTACTCGTGCGTAAAACCACCACTCAAAACCAAGCAATTCGAGCTTTACGTGGGCGCAAGCAAACAGGTATGACTACCGATGAATTGATGAGCCTGTTACGCGATGGCCACTGAATGGCTAGTTGATACCAATGTGCTCATTGACATTATTCACGAAGACCCGTTGTTTGCAGAAGCCTCAACACAAGCTTTAGAACGCTGTGCCGAACATGGAATCTTAGTGATTAATCCAATTATCTATGGTGAAGTTGGAGCTATTTGCGACTCTTTAGAAGAGCTAGATTCCCTACTGTCGCTGGGTTTGTTTCGGCGTGATCCATTGATTTGGGAGGCTAGTTTCCTTGCAGGACAAGCTTTCCGCCGTTACCGGAAAAATGGCGGACAAAAACAGCGAGTACTCGCAAATTTTTTAATTGGTGCACATGCGAGTGTAGCTGGATTTGGCTTGATCTCGCGGGATACTGGCTATTTGAAGTACTTCAAATTAGAACTGTTAAATCCAGCCGAAGTTTAAGTTCATCTTGCTTGGCTGAGCCCGTCGTTACGTAAGAAATCGCATTCTAAGCGAAGGGATTAACGATTTTCACGCTACCGATGACACGTCCGTTTTGCATATCTTCGGAATACAAAATGCTACAGGCGGTCTTTTGAGACATGCGTATGATGAGCGAATCCCAGAATGAAAAACCATGCAGTCGGTGCAGATCAATCGCTTGCACAATATCATCGGGAGCAATGCTGAAAACATTAGCCTGTTGGCTCAGTAGCTGAATTTTTCGCTGTGCCCTTTCTATGGGTACGCCAAGCTTACGCGTTGCAGCGGCGAAATACTCTTGAAGCACTTGGGTAGACAACACTAAATTGCTACTCATCCAAGCATTTTGTAGTAAAGCAAGCGCCTTGGCCTGCTTAATTGGATCATGGCGGTCATCTGTATAAAGCAAGATATTAGTATCGAAAAAGCTACGTTCTTTCATGGAGCTCATCCCGATTGAAAACCCAAGCTTTAGAGTCCCCCTGCCCAGATAAAGATAGAAACTCATCAAAACTAGCATTGGCCTGCTGCTGCCGAGTCAGTTGCTCTAAGTATTCTCGTACTAACTGGTTGAGGCTCGTCCCCATTTCTTGGGCAATCTTGCGAACTTCATTGACCACTTTATCATCAATTGAGAGAGTGATATTCATAGCACTGTATCCGTGTACACGTAATAAGGCTATTATTGTACTGACTTGAGTGGCGAGCAATGATAAATTGCGAATCCTCCCTACTTAAACCCTACACCACTGTAAAACCCAAACCTATACACAACACTCTCAACATGACTACGCCTTAGCCTTTAGGAGAAGCTCTTGCCCACGCTCAACTGGATAGGCAAACAAGCCGTCGCCTCACATCACAAGGAAGTGCCATTCCGTTTGGTCGAACCCGTACCGGAACTGTCCGCTGGGGATACGGAAAGTGGCAACTTGATTGTACAAGGCGATAACCTGCTGGCCTTGAAAGCCTTGCTACCGCGTTATGCGGGGCAAGTAAAGTGTATCTACATTGATCCGCCGTATAACACCGGTAACGAAGGCTGGGTGTATAACGATAACGTCAACAGCCCCGAAATCCGTCGCTGGTTGGGGGAGACGGTTGGGCGGGAAGGTGAAACGCTGGATCGGCATGACCGTTGGTTGTGCATGATGTACCCACGGTTGATGCTCCTCAAGCAGTTTTTGCGTGAAGATGGCGCAATCTTCATCTCCATCGACGACAACGAAGTCGCATCCCTGCGCCTGATCATGGACGAAATTTTCGGTAGCCAAAACTTCATCGCCACGATTCTCTGGCAGAAGAAATATGCGGTAGCCAACGATCACAAAACTATCGCACCAATGCACGATTTTGTTCTCGTCTATCAAAAATCCACTTCATGGCAGAGAAATCTACTACCACGTGGAAACGACAAAAATACTCAGTATAAGTATGAAGATGAGGGTGGTTTATATCGCTCCAGTGACTACACCTGCAATAAAACAGCGGAAGAACGACCGAACCTTTATTACCCCATTCAAAATCCCAATACTGGTGAAGAAATTTGGCCTAAGCAAACCAGAGTTTGGGCATATTCCCAAGAAGAACATAATCGCCATATTGTTGAAAATTTGATTTATTGGGGGAAAGATGGCACAGGGAAAGTTCCAGCTTACAAACGTTACAAACATGCGCTGAAAAATGATGGCATCGTTCCGCAAACCCTTTGGACACATGATTTTGCAGGTCATACAGATGGTGCACGCAAGGATTTACGCGAGGTTTTGCATGATATATCTGCTGTTTCTGATTTTGCGACCCCGAAACCAACAACCTTGATTCAGCGGATTTTGCAGATTGCGACGGATAAAGATTCGCTGGTGCTGGACAGCTTCGCAGGCTCAGGCACAACCGCCCACGCCGTGCTGAAACAGAACGCGGAAGATGGCGGCAACCGCCGTTTCATTCTGGTCGAAATGGACAACACCATCGCCCAAACCGTTACCGCCGAACGGGTCAGGCGCGTCAGCCAAGGCTATACCAGCGCCAAAGACAAAACCGTGGATGGACTCGGCAGCGGCTTCCAGTTTTACCAACTTTCCTCAGAACCCCTCTTCGCCGCTGATGGCAAAGTCCGCCCCGACGTGACCTTCCGCCAACTCGCCGAATTTGTTTGGTTCACCGAAACAGGCACAGGCTTAACCTCTTGTTCCTCCCCTGACAAGGGGAGGCCAGGAGGGGTTTCTTTATTCACTACCCCATTACTCGGTATCTTCCAAAACCGCGCCATTTTCATGCTCTACAACGGTATTCTCAAAGACAAAACCGATCTCGGCGGCAATGTCTTAAATGCCAAAACCTTACACCTGCTGCAAACGCTACTGCCTGAAAAAGATATGCCGTGTGTGGTGTTCGGCGCACGCAGCCGCCTCGACAAAGCCACGCTGACCAAATTGAACATCACCTTCCACCAATTGCCTTACGAATTGGCGGCGAAAACATGGTTTTAAGACTCAAAGATTACCAAGAGCAATTGCTGGATGCGCTCGAAGCGTTTTTGCGCCGTACCCGCGAATTGCAAAACCCCACGCTGGCATTTTGGGAAAGTACCAGGGAAGTATTCGACTACGGTTTGCCCTACACCCCGTTACCCAACGCAGAACAAGTGCCGTATGTGTGCTTGCGCGTCCCCACGGGTGGCGGCAAAACCCGCATTGCAGGGCAGTCGATTGCACGGGTCAAAAGCGCCTTACTCGCCACCGAATGCCCGCTGGTGTTATGGCTTGTCCCCTCCGAGCCGATTCTGGAGCAAACGCTCCACACCCTGAAAACACGCGGCGAAATGCTCCACGCGGATATGCGCGAACTGTTCGGCGCGGTAAATGTGCTGGACATTAACCAAGCCCTCTACATGACCCGCCCGACGCTGGAAAGCGGTGTCACGATCATTGTTGCCACCATGCAGAGTTTCAAACGCGACACCGCCGAAGGCTTGCGCGTCTATCGACAAAACGGCGCGTTAATGTCGCACTTTGAACACCTGCCCGCTGACTTGAAAGGCGATCATTCGCTGGTCGATGCTATCCGTTTACAGATGCCCTTCATCATCGTGGACGAAGCCCACAACCAAGGCACACCGTTGGCAATGGACACCTTGGTGCGCTTTAACCCCAGTTGTATCCTCGAACTCACCGCCACCCCTGACCGCATCAACCAGCCTTCCAACGTGCTACGCAGCGTTTCCGCCGCCACCTTGCAAGCGGAAGATATGCTCAAACTGCCGCTGGAACTGGCAATACACCCCGAATGGCGCACCTGTTTGACCGAAGCGATTGCGCGTTTACGCACGCTGGAACAGGAAGCTCAAACCGAACAGCAATTGACGGGCGAAATCATCAACCCAATCATTATGTTGATCCAAGCCGAACGCAAAAATGCCAATAGCGAAAGTTTCGTACCGGAACGGGTCAGACAATTTCTCATCGACGATTATCAAATCCCCGCCGCACGCATCGCCATTGCCACAGGCGCATTAGACGAATTGTCCGGTAAAAAACTCACCGACCCCGACTACCCACAATTTATTATCACCGTGGACAAATTACGCGAAGGCTGGGATTGCCCGTTTGCCTACGTGCTGTTTTCCTTCCGCAACACTACCTCCGCCACCGCTGTTGAACAGGTGTTAGGGCGCGTATTACGGATGCCACACGTTAAACGTAAACAACGCGAAGCCCTCAACCGCAGTTACGCCTATGTGGTTTCCGACCAATTAGCCGCCACCGTACAAGGTTTGCGGGATGGTTTGGTACAAAGCGGTTTTGAACGCCAAGAAGCTAAAGATTTAATCAATATCCCGAATGCCCGTAGCGGGGATTTATTCGCCCCCACGAACGACTTAGTGGTGACACTGCCCACCGCCAACGACACCGTTGTTACCCCTAATAGCGCGGCGATTGCCGTGTTGCCCAAAGCCTTGCGCGACAAAATCGAAATCTCCCCCGAAGCAGGCACACTAACGCTCAAAGGCGGCGCGACTCCCGAACAAATCAAAAAAGTGGCGGAAACATTTAAGCAACCGGAAGCCGCCAAAGCCGTGCGCGAACAACTGGATACGGCACGCGCTAGTGCCATCGCCCCCCAGCAACGCGAACCAACGCCCGCTGAACGCGGCATTATCGCCACTGTGCCCTTGTTGGGTCTGCACCAGTTTGGTTTCTTTGATGTGTTTGATACCCGTGCCCTCTCGGATGCGGATTGGGAACTCACCGACTTTGACCCCAAACTCACCGCCGCCGAATTCGCACCGGATGCGGACGTGATGAGCCGCGCCCAATTATCCATTACTCAAAAGGGCAAGCTGCAACTCGATTTCTACGACAAACTGGATAACCCTCAACTCAAGATCGACACTATCGAACTGGGTTGGACAGCCATCGAATTGGTGACATGGCTAGACAAAAACCTGCCTTTCATTTACGCCGACCAGCCGCAAAAAGTGGCATGGTTGAATCAAGCCGTCCAATATTTACTACATGAACGCGGCTTTACCTTGGAAGAACTCGCTTACCGCAAATTCCACCTGCGCGGTGCATTGGAACGCAAAATGGCAAGCGGTCTGGTATTAGCCAAACAAACCGTGTTTACCGACCTGTTCAAGGATGAAACCCGCTTTGAAGTACGCGACGAACACAGCATTACGCTCAAGCAAGGCAGCTATGCCTACAATACCCGCTACGACGGCTTCATCCATTTCAAGCACCATTTTTTCACCGCCATCGGTGATTTGCAGCCACACGGCGAAGAATTTGAATGCGCCCAACGCATTGACCAACTCGACAATATCGACTGGTGGGTGCGCAATGTCGACCGCAAACCCAACGCTTTTTGGCTGCAAACCGCCAAAGACCGCTACTACCCCGACTTTCTAGTACGCCTGAAAAACGGTATAACCCTAGCCGTTGAATACAAAGGCAAACACATCGCCGAACACGACAAAGAAAAACGCCAAATCGGTGAACTGTGGGCAAGACGCAGCAACGGACGTTGCCGCTTCGTGTGGGTAGAAAACAAAAACTGGCAAGCGTTAACCGCCGCTACGCTGAATTAACAAGGGCAATCAATCATGGCAGACAACAGCTCCCAAATCGTCTATCTCCTCACTAATCCTGCTATGCCTAACTTGGTCAAAATCGGCAAAACCACGCAATTAGAAGTTGACGTGCGCGTGCGGCAATTATATAGCACAGGTGTTCCTTTGCCGTTTGAATGTGTGTTTGCTTGTCAGGTAAAAGATGCAACCGAAGTAGAAAAAGCCTTACACATTGCGTTTAAAAAGCAACGCCTTAATCCGAATCGGGAGTTTTTTGAAATCGACCCTGAACAGGCGATTGCTATTTTAAAACTGCTGCGGGTTGATGATATTACGCTGCAATTTGAGCAACAAATGGAAGCCGAACTGGAAGCGATTGATAAACAATCCGCCCAGACTTATAAACGCCGTCAGCGCCCGCCCATGAATTTTCACGATCTAGGGATGCCTAACGGCTCAATTTTGCTGTCTAAAGACGGGCAACTCCAAGTCACCATAGTGAGTGAGAAAAAAGTAGAACTGCAAGGAGTCGTTTGCTCACTGACTGAAGCAACCCGCAAATTATTGAATATGTCGAATGGTGCAGCTATCCAGCCTTCACCATATTGGCTGTTTAACGGACGAACAGTAAAAGAGATCTATGAAGACTATCACAGCCAAATTGCTACTGATTAAGCGACGATTTTTTCACCTACGCTGAACACTGATCAAAAGCCTCCGAGGTTAGGAGGGAAGATGATGCTAGTGCAACCATAAAAAACCACTCATCTCAAGTAATTCCTCAACTATAGCACTAACTCCCCCTAGCCCCGAAAACTCGTTATAATTCGCGGCTCTATGCAAACCTAAGTATAAATTTAAAGGCACAGCACCCCTTATGAGTACGAGTTACGACGCCTCCGCCATTGAAGTTCTGACTGGTCTTGACCCTGTAAGGAAACGTCCGGGGATGTATACCGACACCACACGCCCGAATCATCTGGCTCAAGAAGTCATCGACAATAGTGTGGATGAAGCTTTAGCGGGGCATGCCAATCGTATTGAAGTGACCTTGCATACGGATGGTTCCGTCACGGTTACGGATAATGGACGGGGTATGCCGGTCGATATTCACCCGGAACAAGGTAAACCGGGAGTGGAAGTCATTCTTTGTACCCTACATGCGGGTGGCAAATTCTCCGATCAGAATTATCAATTCTCTGGGGGTCTACATGGCGTGGGTGTATCGGTGGTGAATGCCCTCTCGCAGCGTTTAGAAGTGCGCATCAAACGGGGCGGGCAGGTATGGCAAATGGTGTTTGCAGACGGTAACAAAGCCAGCGAACTGGAGGTGATCGGTAAAACTGCCAAGAAAGATACTGGCACTGCTGTACACTTCTGGCCTGATCCCAAATACTTTGACTCGGCTAAATTCTCAATTCCGCGCCTAAAACACAATTTACGCGCTAAAGCAGTACTTTGCCCCGGTTTATTGATTCGCTTTACGGATGAAGAAAGCCAAGAAACGCTTGAATGGCATTACCAAGATGGTTTGCGCGATTATTTAATCGAAGCGGTGAAAGGCTTTGAGTTACTACCGGAACAACCCTTTACTGGTTCGCTCAAAGCCGCACGCGAAGCGGTCGATTGGGCATTACTCTGGCTACCTGAAGGTGGTGACCTCACCCAAGAAAGCTATGTGAATCTCATCCCAACTATTCAAGGCGGAACCCATGTAAATGGCTTGCGCACCGGTGTCACGGATGCTTTACGCGAGTTTTGTGAATTTCGGAATTTACTCCCACGGGGCTTGAAACTGACACCGGATGATGTTTGGGAAAATATCAGCTATGTGCTGTCCTTCAAGATGCAAGAACCCCAATTTGCCGGACAAACTAAAGAGCGTTTGTCTTCCCGCGAAGCAGCGAGTTTTGTATCCGGCTCTCTGAAAGATGCGTTTAGCCTCTACTTAAATCAAAATACCAGTATGGGCGAACAACTCGCGGAAATGGCGATTAATAATGCCAATCGTCGCCAGCGCGCTAGCAAGAAAGTCGTCAGGAAGAAAGTGACCAGTGGTCCGGCGCTACCCGGAAAACTTGCCGATTGCAGCTCACAAGATATTACACGCACTGAATTATTTTTGGTGGAAGGTGACTCAGCCGGTGGCTCCGCTAAACAAGCACGGGATCGTGAATTCCAAGCCATCATGCCTTTACGCGGGAAGATTCTAAACACTTGGGAGGTCGATTCTGATCAAGTGCTTGGCTCACAAGAAGTGCATGATATTTCGGTCGCGATTGGTGTCGAACCCGGCCATAGTGACCTTAGCCAATTAAGGTATGGCAAAGTGTGTATTCTAGCGGATGCAGATTCAGACGGAGCGCATATTGCCACCCTACTCTGTGCTTTATTTGTGCGTCATTTCCGTACTCTGGTGGAATCCGGTCATGTCTTTGTCGCGATGCCACCTTTATATCGGATTGATATTGGCAAAGAGGTTTATTACGCTTTGGATGATGCTGAGCGACAAGCACGTTTAGACCTATTAGCGGCAGAGAAAAAACGCGGCACGATTAGTGTCACTCGGTTTAAAGGCTTAGGTGAGATGAATCCGTTGCAATTGCGCGAAACCACGATTTCTCCCGATACGCGCCGTTTGGTGCAACTCACGATGGAGGATAGCGCAGCTACGGAAGCCACTATGGATATGCTGCTTGCGAAAAAACGTGCCTCGGATCGTAAAACTTGGTTAGAAGATAAAGGGAATTTAGCCAGTGTTTAAGCACTTACCGCCTGCTGATAGTGAAGCCCCGTGTTTTTGCCTCGTGCGTCACGGCCAAACCGATTGGAATGCGGTAGGGCGTATTCAGGGCTTAGAAGATATTGAGCTAAATGCGCTGGGTCGATTACAGGCTGCGCAAACTGGCTTCTATTTGCAGCAATGGCACTGGGATCGGATTATCAGTAGCCCCTTAAAACGTGCGGCTGAAAGTGCTGAAATTATTGCAGAGCAGCTCAAACTAGCACCGGTTGCAATCATGGATGTCTTCATGGAACGTGATTATGGGGACTGTTCAGGCATGACGGCAGCACAACGTAGGCAGTCTTTTCCGGATGGGATTATACCGCGCCAAGAAACCTTGGAAACTTTGCAAAGGCGCGTGCTAACGGGTTTGCAGCAATTAACCCGCGAACCATCAGCACGTACTTTGATTGTGACGCATGGTGGCGTGATTAATAGTCTACTAGCGCATATTAGTCATGGCGAAATCGGTACAGGCAAATCGACTCTGCACAATGCCAGCCTTGCCTTAGTTCAATATCAACAAGGCTGGCAAATCTTAGCTTATAACCTCATCAGCCATTTAGATCAGTTTAATCACACAGTTGCGTCTGATAAAACTTAGATTCCCCCTTGCCCGGTCGGCAGCGCCAAGCCCGTTGGATACTGGCTGCATACCAGCCATAGCGAGTTGCTTTAAAAGTGATTTTTTGAATCACACCCACGACGGAGTGGTCGGGAATGTTTTCTTCACGGAAGGTACAAATTTGTTGCCCAGCTTTCACCTTGCCGCACCAATGATAAGCTTTGGTATGCCCTGCCGGTTCAACCGGTAAGCGCTTTAACAGCGCTAAAGGTGAGGATTTAGCGCTAGGGTATTGAGCCACCACCGCTTTTAAATGCTCATTAAAGGCCTTTAAATCTTGTGTCGGCGCAGCCTGAAAAGCCCGAATCGGATAGCGCCCATCATTGGCTTGTGCTAATGAACAACTCACCAGCATTGGAGTTATTATTATTAACTGCTGATAAAGCTTCACCGTTTACTCCTAAGATGAATCCAGCAATGGCTCAATACATTGCTGCTGAGACAAGCCTAGAGTGCGCTAGCTTCACCTATGTTTAATGAAATCTGCTCTTGCTTTAAATCCGATAAAATAACAAGCTAGGGCGATAAACTGTGCTCTACTTCCGCTACCGCTAGCCGAATCATTTCCCATTCTTGCGGATTTAAGACAGCAGGACGGCGTTCAGTGGTTAAATCATCAGCAAATAAATTATGCAAGAATACCGCTGCAGCTAAACAACTGCCTTTCGGTGAAGGATGTGAACCATCGGCAGCATAGAGTTCTTCACCAAATACCGAATCGTTAGCGCGTATCCACGACCACACTAAGCCTACTGGCACAACTCCTGCCTGATTTTGCTCAGCAGCGGTTTCATAAGAAGTAGTCACTTGCTGTTGCATGGTTTTAAAATCGGGCAAGACTTTACGATTTTCTGCATCCCCATCGCGGCGTCCCCAAGTCATATACAACAGTGGTGTAGCCCCTGCATTGCGGATTTCTTGGCTGAATTTAGCCACTGATACTTGAAAACTTTCTACAGGAGCACCTTGCAAAGCCGGTAAACGACTGTATTCCTGCAAAATCACCCGATCCCATTGACCGGAGTGAATTTTATCGACCGTGTGGGTATTTGCTAAATGCTGAGCCAAGCGCATGCCACTATGGGTTATAAACTCTAAATACGTTTGTTTCCAAGGGGAGTTGTCCACCATTTGCGTGAGGCAAGGTCGCATATACTCAGTGTAACTATTGCCTATAAATAAAATCCGCTGTGGTTTGAAACTAGACTCATCAGCCAGTGAAGCACTCGCCCAGATTATTAATCCCAAGAACAAACCACGATAAGAGTTGATACGGCAGCTCTTCATAGACAGCTCCTATAAACTGTTTAATTGACTTGATACGAATACAGGATTGCTAGGGCGGACGCAAGGCAACTATTCAAGCGAGTTACAAAATGCTAAGTTTAGCCGATGCAAAGATCTGATGAACTTGATTTCAGCCGCCGCTTTGGTGGCATTGCCCGCGCTTATGGCGAGTTGGCCTTAGAGCGCTTTCAAACGGCGCATGTCTGTGTCATTGGCGTGGGTGGGGTAGGCTCTTGGGCAGTAGAAGCTTTAGCCCGCAGTACTATTGGCAAACTAACCTTAATTGATTTGGATAACGTAGCCGAGTCGAATATCAATAGGCAGTTGCCTGCACTCTCCAGCACGATTGGTTCACCCAAAATCGAAGTCCTAAAAACACGTATCCTCGATATTAATCCACGCTGCCAAGTACAATTGATTGAAGATTTTGTTGAACTGGATACCGTCGCGCAGTTACTTACGAAAGACATGGATTATGTGATTGACTGCATTGACAGCTTCAGGGTGAAAGCGGCTTTAATTGCCTATTGTAAACGCCAGAAAATTCGCGTGATTACCTTAGGTGGAGCCGGTGGACAGCGTGACCCGAGTCAAATTCGCCTAGGGGATTTGGCCCGTAGCCAACATGATCCTTTACTCGCGCGCGTGCGTAAGCAACTCCGTCAAGATTATAATTTCAGTCGTAACCCAAAACGGCGTTTTGAAATCCCTTGTGTCTGGTCAGAAGAGCAAATGCAATTCCCCAGCGCGGATGGAGGTGTAGGCTCAGAACGCCCTACTGACTCCAATGCAACGAGCCTCAGTTGTGCGGGTGGCTTAGGCTCAGTGATGACCGTTACCGCAAGTTTCGCTTTATTCGCGGTCAGTCATGTCTTAGAAAAGCTGGCTATTGGTCGTAAAAATCAAGGTACGCCCGAAAACTCAAGTTCATAGCCCCCAAATTTACGGATATTGATGACACCCGTATCGAATAGTAGATATTGGCCTTTAATGCCTTCTAATACCCCTTCCACAACAGGCTCTTTATCAAAGCTTAAAGATTTCACTTTACTGGGATAAGTTAGAACAGGGTAGCGAATATAGACCACCTGTGCCTCGGGTAAAAGCTCTACTGCGTTATCCCCAAACCGATGCCGCAAATCGCGAAAAGCATCTTCGACTTGAGGGAGTAAAAGATCACGTTCAGCCGCTAGATCAATGGGTGCCGCTTCACTTTTCAGCATTTGCTGCCAATTGGTTTTATCAGCTACATGGTCTTTAAAAGCCACCTCCATTAAGCCTGATAAATAGCGTGACTGTACTTTCAAAATTGGCAAAGCCGCCACCGCACCTTGATCAATCCAGCGGGTCGGAATCTGCCCTTGACGGGTGATGCCTACTTTTAAAGTGGAGGAATTCGCCAAATAAACCACATGCGGCTGCATACAATGCTGCTCGCCCCATTGAGGTTCACGGCAAGTACCCGCCGTGTAATGACATAACTCCGGTTTAACGATGCAGGTATCACATTGCGCCAGCTTTATGAAGCAAGGATAGCAATAACCTTGATTGAAACTTTTCTTGGTTAAGCGTCCACAATGAATGCAGTAAATTTTACCCGTATGCATCAACTTAAGCGGCTTGCCTAAGTAAGGGGTTAAGGGCAGCTCTACATTATTGAGCACTAACTGGTACTCGACTGGCTCAGCAAGCTTGCTAGGCATTTTACGTAAAATACCAGATTGCGGGGTCATACACGCTCCATGTGTTGCTTAAAAAGTACTGATTCTAAAATAACATTAACCCTTAAGTAACACTAAACAGCGCCTAGGTTCAAGAAGCCTAGATCGAAGCCAAACTCGCTTACTCTAAAACCACCGCCGTACCACTGGCTGAAACCATGAGCATACTGCCACTTGAACCTAAGACTTCATAATCAATATCCACACCCACCACGGCATTTGCACCCAACTCCTGCGCACGCTCCTGTAATTCTTGTAAGGCAATTTCGCGTGCTTTTTGCAATTCACGCTCGTAAGTACCCGAACGCCCTCCCACTAAATCACGAATACCCGCAAACAAATCTTTTACAATATTTGCTCCTAAGATCGCTTCGCCAGCAATCACGCCACAGTATCGAGTGATCCGTTTACCTTCAATGGTGGGAGTAGTACTAACTAACATGCTCTTGGCCTCTTTTTTTAGATGAAGTCAGAGTTTAGCAGCTCTAAAAAGTTTAACCCAAAATCCCCCAAGAGTGATCCAGCCTAATTGTTAGCACCATATATGGCTTAAGGCGCACTCGCCGTAAATAGTAACTTACCTGTATAAATTCCAGGATTTACAGCTTGGGCATTATAAGTAAAGAACCAGTTGGCAGTGCGGCTAGTTACCAAGCCATAAGTACTGGTCGTCACATTAACCGCACTGCCCGTTCCTGTATCCGGCACGGGTGGTGCTGGTAAATGATTATCGCTAGAAGTAATAGTTAGTGCAGAGAACGGCAAAGTACTAGAAGCATTGCTTAAGGGTGCAGTCACGGTAGTTTTAAGGCTAACTTGCCCGGCGTTACTCTGCACTTGCACTGGTAAGCTGACGGTATTTGAAGCAAAGCTCGGGGCAGCACCGCTCCAAAGGATGGCTGTATTATTTCCATCAGAGGGGATTACAGGTAGGGTTGTGGTTGGAAGGCTAGCGGCTGTGGTTAAACTCACAGTGTCTATGCTACTCACATTGCCGATTCTAAAATAAATAAACTGATCAATGTTTATATTAAACTCTAAACGAGCACTGACGTTCAGTGCTCGATAGGGCTGTCCCTTAGTACCTGCCATGGTGTCTAGCTCTGCTTGAGCAGAATGCACTAGCATTAAATAAACTAGCAGCGCTAAACCATAGGGTTTCATTTAAATACTGCCTGATTAATCTTAAAACTACCTTTATCCCAATCAATGCTCCCTTTGGCTTGGATGGGATAAGTCAGTGGTTGCAGTGTTTGCTTGGCGAGCGCTTGAGGTAAAAGAGCTAGAGTGCGCGTTTGTCCTGGTAATACCGGTGTTGTTTCTGGCGCTAACTCAAAGGCTTGACCCTTTGCATCCGTGGCTTCTATCAAGCCTTCTAAGCGCCCATGAGCATCTCCTTGATTGGTAACAGTGGCAACTGGAACCTTTTGACCTTTCACATTTTGTACATTCATCTGCTTGATACTGAGTTTGGGTTCAGCCCCACCCACTGCGACATAAACAGCGACGGCAATACGCCCATTCACTGGTAAGCTGAGATTGGCACCACCTGTTTTCAATACCGTATTAGTAGCGGCCTCTTTTCCTTCAATCGCCACCATAAAACGACATTCTGCACGAGGTGCATTAGCAGGCACTTCAATTTGGAAGCGGAAAGTCCGTTTAGCTTGCGCATTCAGTTTGATGATATTTTTTTCTAAAGTTACCCAAGGACGACAGCTATTAGGGATTAAAGCTTCATGATAGCTAATTTGCCCTTCATTTGAATAAGTCCAATCCAAAGTACGAATACTCAACTCAGTGGGTGCTTTACCAATATTTTGAATATCAATCGACTGACCTAAACGCTGGCTAGCCTTAGCACTTAACTCCAAACGTGAAGGCGCAACCGCCACTTCAAAAGCGTCTGCATACACCGGCAATGCCATCAAGCTGCTTAAAAAACCTAAAGCTAATAGACTAGTTTTTTTATTATTCATTTGTTTCTATCTCAAAATAAGACTCAAAGCCAAATCCTTGCCCTTCTCGCAAACGCAACTGCGCTAGCTCGACTTGCATTTCTAGATCAATTTCATCTTGCATCCAATCTTCAGTCACTGTGCCCGACCAAACTAATTGCCGCTCCCCAGCATGACCAGCGCCATCAGCCAATAATCGATTACCTTTCCAAGTGACTGTGAGAGCTTGAGGATTTTGTAACCCCTCAATAAACAGTGGAATCACATAATAAATTTTAGCTTTTTGACCTTTATAGGCAGATGTAGCCAAGCGATACTGTACTAAACCAAACTTTAGGAACATAAAATTAGCCGAACTAGTTTCTGCTAAGGATGTACCAAACTCATTAGTAACATAACGCGCTTCGACTCTTCTCTGAGCTGAGGAGCTATCATCTAAACGATAGATTTGAGCAGAGGCCGACCCACTTAATAGAAGAAAAGCCAAACTTAGCCCAACAAAGTTCTTAGTCATTTTCATGGTAAACTCGCCGTATAAATCACTCGGCCGGTATATTGTCCTGCTGGATAAATAATGTCGTTCGCATAATAAAACACCAAAGTATTTTCAATTTTTAAACCAGCATTTTCCGTACTCAAGTCTAATAAAGTTTGCGTTGTACCACCTGCAAATACGCCGTCATTCATATCTAAACCACTGGAATCTCGCTGGTAAGCAACCCAGCTAATCGTATTAAAGGGAATGATCGTGCTACCACAACCAGAGCCATTTTGACAACTCAGCCCCAGCGGCGAATCCACCGTAAATTTCACCGTTTGAAGAGTATTGGCCAAACTTGTCGGTATCTGACTGGTGACTCTGAATAAAATACCATTGGCAGGTGACGTAGGCTGCGTCCAAGCACTATCACTAGGATTACCAACGATAGGTGTATTGTTCGTCAATGACTCACCACGGACATTAAAACTTACCGTATTTACCGTACCAAACTGTGACGAACCTATTTGCAATGTTAAACGACGTGGGGTATCCACTAAATCTGTATAAGTGAATACTGCAAGTGCCTGCTTAATTAAGCAGGCACTCAAGCATACGCTCATCAGCAATTGGGTTGTCATTGAAAACTTGCGTTTAAAATTAAGCTTTGCTGTGAGCATTTTATTTTACCTTTAAATATTAGCGGCTGTATAAACCGTCGTTTGAGTAGCCGTACCTGCATACGCATTGGCTAAAGCATCCGAGCTAATCGAATAAACCCAAGTGGCTGTTTGCAATTTGTTGGGTGGAATGTCAATTTTCTCTCCACATGCAGTTGTAGCACCGGGATGTTTTAAATCACCGTCTGCTACTTCAACATTGACTTTACTACTATCTAAATTAATAGCGCTTAACTTATCATCACTTTCACACCGCAAAACAACACCCTTAGCATTCGTCCACACATAAGCAGCGAGCTTTTGAGACTCTGCTTCAAAGCCAGGTACTGCCCCATCCCAAGCTGCAGCAATATTATTTGCATCGTCCTTAATTAAACCGGGGTCAGACTTTACAGTTGCCTGTGCATTTAGCTTAAGCAAATCAATTGCTTTAGTATCACCGACTCTTAAGATAACTAGTTCAGGGACATTAACTTGAATGTTTACTTGAGCCTGTGCTGATACACCTTTTGCAGCTCCGTTATAGCCATATTGGCTGTCAGCATTAGCGCTAGCTGCAACAGCTAATAAACTACCTGCTGCCATAGCGGCTAAAAACTTGTTAGTTGTAATTTTCATTTTTGGGGTTTCCTTCAGTTATTTTTATTAATAAGTAAAATTTATGACACTTTGACGCTTAAGCGTCACAACAGTTCAATACAAGTGGCTAATCGGCTCCTTTAGTCAAGGCTAAATTCGCTGATGTTTGTCCTCGTAAAGAAACCTCTACACTGACACTCTCTTCCTTCACACTCCAAGGAAGCGGTACTGTATCGAGATTCAGTGTAAGCGCATGTGCGCCCGTGGCAACACGCGTAAATTCATAGTAGCCATGCTGATCCGTGCGTACCGAATAGCCACCATCTAAATAAACTTCAACCTCAGGTACGCCTGCCTCATCTCCTTGACGTTGCCCATCTTGATTACTATCAAAGAAGACCGAGCCAATAATACCGCCTATACCCGCTAAGCCAGTTGTTCTTTTCCCAATCACACTATGCTCACGTCCACGACTACCCTCCCAACGTAAATACACTTGAGCCGATTTGTCGTGGCTACGTGAAGTTTGAGCTTCATGCATGCCATTGCGCTCAACTTCGACCTTAGCCTGATTTAAATTAAGTGCTGCTCCAAAAGTTAGTCCGGCACTAAGCCGATATTCACTTGATACTGAACCTGACAAACCTTGTGAGCTAGACAACTTACCTGAACTAGCGCTATAACGTAGGCTGCTATTCAACCTCCAATCGGAATTAAGCCAATAACGCCCTGTTATGCCAGCCGTCGGATAAGTTCTAGTTTCATCTGCACTACGGTCATGGGCTAAACCTAAAGTAGTGATTAGTTCAGGTTGAGAGCTTAAGATTTGCTTGGAATTAGCTAACCAATCTTGCTCCCACTGCACTTCATCACCAGTCGCTGCTATATCATTGCTGACGATTTTTTCATTACGATGAACCGTTGTACTAAAACGACTCCGTCCCCAATCAGCATTAATTAATTCGTAATAAGCATAGGCATATACACTGCGCTGATCATTTGCAGCCATATCAGCATAACGAATTTGCTGTAGGCGTAAACTTCCACCATACGAATGGCTGCGATCTAGCCGATAGCGCAAACTTCCATCAAAACCTAAGGTCTTTGCCTGTTTATCTGGATTTTTTTCTTGTAACTGATGCTCTTCTAGACTCAAACCTGCACTAAAACTAAACTGACTACTATCACGTGTGAAGCGCCAAGAAGCGCCTTGCTCATCAGAACTCAGCAAATTTTTACCGAAATAAAGTTCAGGGTCTGTCCGATAAGCTCCGAACTCATGTAGATAGCGGCCTACACGAAAACCACCTTCTAAGTAAGCACCTTGAGAAGTCGTACTATGCCCGGCTGCAGTGCTTTTTTGGCTTTTAAGCAAAGTAAAACGTAGTTTTTTATCATTTTTATCCTCAGTTTTATAATTTAAAGCTAAGGCAGCACTCGTTAATTTAGAGTGATTCTGATTAGTTCTAAAACTATCTAGCTGATTCGCTTGGAAACCAACCACAAGATGCTTATTCAACTGCTGACTTGCACCTAGCCAATCTAAGCGTTCGTCGGTTTGCCGATAACCTGCATAAGGACTACCCTGCAATTTACCTAAGTCACCACTACCTAAACGTAGATCAAATTTTTCACCACGAATACGAGTACGTGCACCCTGTAAATTATCCACCCCTAGCGCAACACGGGAGCTACGTCTTAGAGCATCGGTGAGCTCACTAGAGATATCACCTAGCGCGGAATCTGCAGCAATACTCGGTGTCAGGTATAAATTATTATTAATTAGAGTGATACTAGTATCAGGTTCATCTTCTTCAAAACTTAAACTCTCTTGGTGTTTATTGTTCGCCTGTTGACTGGTTTGTGCCTGAATTTTGACATCACCCAAACTAGCAGTCTCGTAGAGATACTCCAAACGTAGTCCCAAATCGCCCGTTTTGTACAAGTCAGTTTTATTTGTTTTTGAATCTATATAATTGGCACGCGTCTCTAAAAAATAGGACTGAAAACCTTCAGGTATTTCTTCTGCTTCTGCATTAGTCAACTCCAGCAACTCAGGGGCAGACATCACTTTATCTTGATAGGCAGGCGGCGAATTTTCGATCAGAATTTTGAGCTTCTCTTGCTGAGCTTGAACCTGATCAACAGACTCAATTTGCACTGACACATTACTGTTTTGAATTTCTAACTGCTGCGCCTTCTCTATGGCCAAAGCTGGCTGCCATACTGCAAATAGGAAAACACCCAGCAAACAGTTTAACATCAAGCTATTCAACCAGCTTGCCACGTTAAAACTGTTTATTAAACAAGCAATCATTTGATTTTATTTGAACTTTTATTAAAATATATTTTATATGGTATAAGTATTTATTTAATTTCACAAGTTTAAGCATTCACTTAATTTTGTTATTTATTACCAAAATTTATCTACTTTCTAAACTGAAGACTTAGCCATCCGTCCAACCATGTTAGCTTCAGCCTTGCAGTTTTTTTCTGTCAATGGGTATTGAAACTCCTTGTAAGCACTCCTATCATTACTGAGAATGATTTTCATTAAGAGACATAACCATGACACACTCTCGTCTGTTAGCGTTAGCTGAACTGCCTGAGCTACATCACGCACACATTGAACTTATCCAAACAGATAATCCAACCCGAATTCGCTTATTAGGTATGGGCCTAGGGAAAGGTTCGCGTGTTGAGGTATTGCGTAATCGCAAAGGTGATTTAGTACTAAGCCATGGTAATACTCGTATTAGTTTAGGCAGAAGTATTACTCAACACATTTTGGTACAGGTGTCTGCCTAAAATGCAAAAACCTTGTTGTGACACCGATAGCTCATTAACCCAGTTGGATTCTAATGCGCTCAAATTAGCCCTAGTCGGTAACCCGAATGCGGGTAAAACGACCCTGTTTAATGCACTTACAGGGACACGCCAACGCACAGGTAATTGGCCGGGAGTGACGGTTGAGCGTAAAGAAGGTTTCTGTCGGCTGGATGAGCTTGATGTTCAGGTAATTGACTTACCCGGCACTTATTCACTGGATTTAAGTGATGCTTCTGCAGATGAGCAAGTCGCTCGTGAGTTTGTGCATACCAATCCTGACTATCTGTATTTGAATATTGTGGATGCAACGACCCTTGAGCGAGGTCTGTATTTAAGCTTACAACTGCGTGAGCTTGGCGTGCGGATGATTGTGTTATTGAACATGATGGATATGGCCGCAAAGCGTGGCATGAAAATTAAATTACGCGCTTTAGAGCAGCAATTAGCTTGTCCAGTAATAGCGATATCTCTTCGTCAAAACCCAAATCTAGCTGCCGTCTATCAAGGTATTAGCGCTTATCAAGCTCAAGCTCAAGCTCAAGCTTTAGAACTGCATTATCATCCTGCCGTTGAAAGTGCGCTAGCTGAATTACAGACGCAAACAGGCACTGAGCGCTTAGCCGCTTTAACGAATTTGCAAACCAGTTCATCGGCACCAGCGACTCAATTACGTGAACAAATTGAAGCCACTACTGACGAGACACTTGATTTCCTACTAGCCGATGCGCGTTTTGATGCCGCCACTGCTTTAGCTAAAAAAGTAGTGCATGAGCAAGGTAAAATCAGCCGCACCCTTTCGGATAAGCTCGATCGTTGGATACTGGGTAATTGGACAGGTTTACCCATTTTCCTATTGATAATGTATCTGCTGTTTTTATTTAGTATCAATCTCGGTGGAGCGTTTATTGATTTTTTTGATCAAAGCGTACAAACCATCGCTGTGGATGGCATTCGGCATCTACTTAGCAGTCTTGCGACGCCTGAATGGCTGATCACTTTAATAGCGGATGGTTTAGGCGGTGGCTTACAAGTAGTCGCTACTTTCATTCCGATTATTGCGGCTTTATATCTATTTTTAACCGTTTTAGAAGAATCGGGTTATATGGCACGTGCTGCTTTTGTCATGGATCAATTCATGCGTAAGCTTGGCTTATCCGGCAAAGCGTTTGTACCTTTAATTGTCGGCTTTGGCTGCAATGTACCAGCGATTATGGCAACCCGTACTTTAGATAGTCAGCGCGAACGTATTACCACTGTGCTAATGGCTCCATTTATGTCTTGTGGTGCGCGTTTAGCCGTTTATGCTCTATTTGCTGCAGCTTTTTTTCAAGGAGGTGGTCAAAATATGGTCTTTTTGCTCTACCTGACTGGCATTGGCTTTGCCATTTTGACTGCTTATATTCTGCGTAAAACTTTATTGCGTGGTGGTACGGATCACTTTGTGATGGAAATGCCGACCTATCAGCTTCCAAGGCTCCAGAATGTTCTACTGAACACTTGGAATAAGCTCAAAGGCTTTTTGTTGGGGGCAGGAAAAATTATTGTCTTGGTAGTGATGCTTATTAATTTTGCCAATAGCATTGGTACGGACGGTAGTTTTGGTAATCAAAACACTGAAAAATCAGTATTAAGTGCGGCTGCTAAAACGGTTACTCCGGTGTTTCATCCTATCGGAATTACACAGGACAATTGGCCAGCAACAGTGGGTATCTTGAGTGGTCTATTAGCTAAAGAAGTCGTAGTAGGTACGTTAGATGCGCTTTATAGTCAAATGGATGGCAGCTCTAACCATCAAGCAGCAAGCACTTATAGCTTTTGGCGTAGCTTACAGGCTGCGGCGGCAACTATTCCAGCTAACCTGACTGATGCGCTTAATCATTTGGGCGACCCGCTTGACTTGGGTAGTATCAATCAGCGACCAGAAGAGGTGAGCAATGCAACTTTCACCGCAATGAATCATTATTTTGATGGAAAAATCGGGGCTTTCGCTTATTTACTCTTTATCTTAATGTACTTCCCTTGTGTAGCGTCGACTGGAGCGATGGTTCGAGAAGTGGGGCCACGTTGGGCTTTATTAGGTGTTGCTTGGAGCACTGGCTTAGCTTATGGTGCAGCGACTTTATTTTACCAAATCGCGACCTTTACACATCACCCAGCACAATCTTTATGGTGGACTGCTTTAGTCTTATTAGCCTTTAGTTTATCTGTCTATGCTTTTTATCGTGCTGGACAAAAACAAGTTTCTCTTAATCCTCTCCAGCGTTTAGTGGGCTAATCTATGCTCTTGAAAGATATTCGCAGCTATCTGCAGCAACGCGGTACAGCCAGTGTCAAAGAGGTGGCTATACATTTTGATATTGCCTACGATACCGCAGAATTTGCCCTTAATTATTGGCAAAACCAAGGCAAAATTCGTCCACAAACAGCGAGTTGTGGCTCAGGCTCGTGTGGTGGCTGTGGGGATAGTGCTTCTACCCTTTATATTTGGGTGAAAAAAGAAGCACCCTTACAATGGTTGCCTAACTGGCGAAAATCTAGTTAGACCCATTACGCTTGTTGGGCAGATTCAGCTAAACTCGCGCTACCATCAAAAAACTAGGAAAGCCTTATGCGCGATTTTGGCAGCTTCGATTATATTATTGCCGGTGGCGGTGCTGCAGGCTGCGTACTGGCAAATCGCTTATCCGCTAATCCAGCCCTACGCGTATTACTTCTCGAAGCTGGTAATGATGAGCGCTGGATTTGGACTAAAATCCCAGTGGGCTATCTATTCTGTATTAATAATCCACGCACTGACTGGTGTTATAAAACTCAAGTCGAACCCGGTTTAAATGGGCGTTCGATTATTTACGCGCGCGGTAAAGGTTTAGGTGGCAGTACCTTAATTAATGCCATGATCTATATGCGCGGCCAAGCCCGGGATTATGATGAATGGGCGGCACTCACCGGTGACTCGCGTTGGTCGTGGCAAGCAGTTTTACCCAGTTTCAAAGCTGTTGAGAATTATTGGCGCGGTGAAAGTGAATTTCATGGCGTCGATGGCGAATGGCAGGTCGCTCAGCAGCGCTTATCTTGGGATATTCTTGACCGCTTTGCCGAAGCCGCCAACCAAGCGGGTATCCCTAATACGGTTGATTTCAACACCGGCAATAATGAAGGGGTGAGCCAGTTTGAGGTCAATCAAAAATTCGGGATGCGTTGGAGTGCAGCTCGTGGCTTTTTAAAACCTGCACGTGGACGCAAAAATCTCCTGATCCTCACTGGCGCACTTAGCGATAAAGTAGTGTTTACCGATAAACGCGCGACGGGCCTACAGTTTTATTTGCATGGCGAACTTTGCCAAGCTCAGAGCCGAATTGAAACGATTTTATCCGCAGGCTCGATAGGTTCTCCGGCTATTTTACAGCGTTCAGGGATTGGAGATGCAGCCTTCTTACAAGAGAAAGGGATTCCTGTGCTGCTGAACTCCCCGGGTGTGGGGAATAATCTGCAAGATCATCTACAACTACGCAGTATTTATAAAGTTCAAGGTATTCAAACCCTAAATCAAACCGTGAAAACTTGGCAAGGCAAAGCCAAGATGGGTTTGGAATACGCCTTGATGCGTAAAGGGCCGTTGACGATGGCGCCGAGCCAGCTTGGTCTATTTGCGCGCTCCGATGACTGCGTAGCAACGCCTGATTTGGAATATCATGTCCAACCTTTGTCTTTGGATAAATTCGGCGACCCTTTACATGATTTTCCAGCCTTTACCGCCAGTGTCTGTGATCTACGCCCAGCATCACGCGGTTGGATTAAAATTGCTGATGCTGATCCGAATAGCGCACCGTTGATTGCACCTTGTTACTTGACGGCTGAAGTGGATCGGATTAAGGCCGCACAAGCGATTCAATTAACCCGCAAAATCGCTAGCCAAGCAGCGCTACAGCCTTACCAACCAGAAGAATATTTACCCGGCTCTGCTTATCAAAGCACAGAAGAATTAGTGATAGCAGCGGGCAAGATTGGTACAACCATTTTTCACCCGGTGGGTACTTGCAAAATGGGGCGGGCAGATGATCTCAGCGCCGTTACGGATAGTCGTTTACAAGTACGCGGTGTGCAAGGCTTACGCGTGGTGGATGCCTCGATTATGCCTACGATTACCTCTGGAAACACCAGCTCACCGACTATTATGTTAGCCACTAAAGCCGCCGAAATGATTTTGCAAGATCGCTTAGGCGCTTAAAGCGGCAGCATCTCTAGGCAGATCGCGCTACACTGTTTAGCTCAGAAAATAATTTTAAAACAGGAGCTGAAGCTCATGCCGATTGGCAGTTTAATGATGGATTTAACCGGCACTGATTTGAGTGCTGAAGAAGTGGATTTATTAGCGCACCCAGCGATTGGTGGTGTAATTTTTTTCACCCGCAATTATGAATCTGTGCAGCAACTCACGGCTTTAGTGAAATTAGTACGCATGGCGGCACAACGCCCTTTGCTCTTAGCGGTTGATCACGAAGGGGGGCGCGTGCAGCGTTTTCGCAAGCAATTTACCCGACTCCCTGCCATTGCCAAACTAGGTGAGAGCTATACCCAAAATCCTCTTGAAGCGCGTCAACTGGCTTATCGCACGGGCTGGCTAATGGCGGCAGAAGTGCGTGCCGTTGATATAGATATTAGCTTCGCACCGGTATTAGACTTGAATTATGGGGTCAGCCAAGTGATTGGCGACCGTGCCTTTCATCAAAATCCAGAGATTGTTACTGAACTCGCGGGAGCCTATATCAGTGGCATGCGTGAAGCAGGTATGGCCTCAACAGGTAAGCACTTCCCGGGGCATGGATTTGTTGAAGCCGATTCCCACTTAGCGATTCCCCTAGATTTACGTCCTAAAGAACAGATTATGCAAGCTGATGTTCTGCCCTTCGCTAGGCTGATGCAGCAGGGCTTAAATGCCGTCATGCCAGCTCATGTGATTTATGAGCAAGTGGATACACAACCCGCAGGTTTTTCACGGATTTGGCTGCAAGATATTTTGCGCACTCAACTCGGATTTGAAGGCGTGATTTTTAGCGATGATCTAAGTATGGAAGCTGCAGGTGTGGTTGGTGGCTATGCCGAGCGGGCTGAAGCGGCTTTAGCAGCAGGCTGCGATATGATTCTGGCTTGTAATAAACGGGCGGGCATTATTGAAATCTTGGATCAAGTTAAGCTACAAACCTCAGAAGCTTCAGCTAAACGTTTGCAAAGTATGTTAGGCACGTCTTTTATGAATCGCTCTGCTTTATTAGAACAGACTTATTGGCAACAGACTGTCGAGGAAATTAGCCATTTAGCTTAAGCGCTGTTAACAATACAGAAACCAAGAAATGATAGGATGAGGGCATGAGCGAAACGAAAATTGCATTTGCAGTGATTGGCGGTACGGGTCTCACTGCTATCGAAGGCCTAGAAGTGATTCATCGTGAAGTGGTACACACCCCTTATGGCGAACCCTCTGGGCAAATTACCCATGGTGTGATCGGAGAAAAGCGTATTGCCTTCTTGGCGCGTCACGGCTATACGCATAATATTCCACCGCATCGAATTAACTATCGTGCGAATATTTGGGCGCTGCATAGTATTGGCGTTAAAAATGTGGTCGCAGTGGGTGCTGTGGGTGGAATTACTGCCCAAATGACACCGCAGTCTTTAGTGATTCCTAATCAAATTATTGATTATACCTATGGGCGGGCGCATACCTTCTTTGATGAAGGCTTGACCTCAGTCACGCATATTGATTTTTCGCAACCTTATTGTACAGAGCTACGCCAAGCTTTACTTGCTGCTGGCAAACAAGCACAGCTTGACTTAATTGATGGTGGTACTTATGCCGCGACTCAAGGCCCTCGTTTAGAAAGTGCTGCAGAAATTCTGCGTCTTGAAAGGGATGGTTGTGATTTAGTCGGTATGACCGCCATGCCTGAAGCGGCTTTAGCTAAGGAACTCGGCTTAAGCTATGCCAGTTGTTCAGTGGTTGCCAATTGGGCAGCCGGCAAAACGCTTAGTGAAATTACCATGCAGGTAATCCATCAAAACTTAATCATTGGAATGGAGCGTTTACGCAAGCTTCTAAAAGTGCTGGATTGTTGACGCATGTCACGCGCACTTAGCTCTGCTCAGGTATTTGAAGCAGAGCTAGTCCTCAGATTGCTACCCTCTCGTCTGCTGCTCAGCTTCATGCTAATGATAAACCTATTTGTACTCACGAGCGTCTGCTTCATGCCACTAAGTTGGTTTTGGAAATGGGGTTTAATCCTATTCATTAGCCTGATTAGTTTCTATGAATGGCGTTCACAACTGAGTTTAGGCCATAGAAACTTTAGCACTTTAATTTGGCGAGAAACCGGTGGTTGGGAAATATTATCCGTTGAAGGCAAACTACAAGCCGTTAAATTGATTCAGCATTTTAGTTCAAGACTAACAATAATTTTACATCTGCAAGTACAAGGAAAAATGCAGGTTGTTATTTTTCTGCCAGATAATTTGGACACGATGAGTGCACGGGTTTTAAGACGGCGCTTGCATTTACTCTCCTAAAAACCCTTTCCAGAGCAGAAAGGGTAATCAACAACTGACTAACACTTATTGTTATTCATCAGTATTAAGCAAGATCGGCTAAGCCTTAGCTTTGGGTAGGTTTATCAACGACTGGTAGTTCAGCAGGTTGCCCGGGGGTAGCTTCAACTTTGACTTCAGTAGCCGGAGCCTCTTTGGTCTCAACTTTGACTTCAGTAGCCGGAGCTTCTTCAGTCTCTACTTTGACCTCTGTTGTTTCACAAGCCTTTTGAGCAGTAGGTATGCATACCGTTGGCTCAGCTTTCACTTCAGTCGGTGCAGCAATCGGCTCTACGCTAACACTAGGTTTAGCCTCAGGCTCAGCCGGAGCGCCTGCAAATACAGAACCTGTCATGGTTAACACAACAACTGCAGCAAAAGGAACAAGAACTGATTTCATTATACGATCTCCATATCAAAGAACAGTGCACTTCAGGCACATCCATGTACCTGTGTGAAAAAAGCTGGTATTCAGAGCTGAGTCACTTAGAACTCACTGAACACCAGCTTAACCATATTAACGCTTAATTCTCTATGAGGTTGACAGCTAAAGAAAAAATTTTATTGTTAGCTGTCTACCGAGTGCTCGCGATAAAATAAGCCGATGCAAGCTCTTGATCCCTTCAAACTTCCCTTAAGTGGTAAAAATCTTATCCAAGCCAGCGCAGGTACGGGTAAGACTTGGACGATTTCGCTCCTTTATTTGCGTTTAATTTTAGAACAACACCTCACCGTCGATAAGATTCTGGTCGTCACTTATACGCGTGCTGCCACCGATGAATTGCGTTCGCGGATTCGAGCGCGTTTAAAAGAAGCGGTAGCTGCTTATGAGCAGCCCGAATTAGCTAGCCATGAATACCAAACTTTATTAGAGCAATACCCTGCTGATACCGAACGCCTATGGTATTTACAGCGCGCTTTATTAAGCTTTGATGAGGCAGCCGTATTTACTATTCACAGCTTTTGCCAGCGAGTTTTGCAGCAACATGCCTTTGAAGTTGGTATTCCCTTTGAAAGCGAATTAGTCGCCAGTGAAGCTGATTTACAGTTGCAATTAACTGATCAATTTTGGCAACAACGCTTAGTCTACCCCAATGCTTTAGATGCCCTAGTCCTCAGTACCAATAAAATTACCCCTGAAACTCTTCTGCAAGAAGTGGCTGAATTTATTGGTCGTCCGTATCTGCAAATTATCCGCGCTCAGAACTACTCAGAAGCCGAATTTAAGGCTTTAAAACAGCATTATGAGATTCTTCTTCAGCAAGCTAGCTTAGTTTGGACGCAAGACCAAACAGCCATTATTCAATTACTGAATGATAAACAACGCTTAAATCAGAAGACTCATGGTCCCTTAACTATCCAAAAAGCCTTGGCTGCTTGGACAGCGATTCTATCTGGCAAACTTGAAGCGGAACACCAAGAGCTACTCGCTAAACTTGGTACTCAAGCCTTAATGGCAGGCACTAAAGCCAAACAAGAATCACCCCAGCATCGCTTTTTTGATTTAATAGATGAGTTATTAGTACCCTGCGCGCAATTGCTTGAAGTACAAACTCTAGCCCTAGAGCAACTCCGCCATGATTTATTAGTCTGGTTACGCGAACAGTTACCTGAACGGAAACGTTTAAAAGGCCAATTAACCTTTGATGATCTCTTGGTGAATTTGCAAACCGCGCTCCAGCAGCGGCCTGCTTTAGCAACTCAAATAGCCGAACAATATCAAGTGGCTTTGATTGATGAATTCCAAGACACTGACCCCATTCAATATGATGTGTTTGAGCGTATTTATCGCAATACCCAAGGCCAAGTCTATTATGTTGGCGACCCTAAACAGGCGATTTATAGCTTTCGTGGGGCAGATATTTACACCTATTTGCAAGCAGCCAATAGTGTACAGCACAGCCAACGCTATACTTTAGCGCGTAATTTCCGCTCACACCCCAAACTCTTAGAGGCTTTTAATTTACTGTATGCACGCTCACCTGATCCGTTTCGCAATGACCAGCGGATTGCTTACGAAACAGTCAGTAGTGGGGGTACAGTCAACCATGAACTTGTTTGCGAACCCTCACTTGCACCCCTGCGAATTTGGGATTTTCAAGGCGACCCGCAGCATGAATGCAGCCTAGGCGAAGTTCAACTGGCGGTTGCCCAAGCGGTCGCGAATGATATTGCGCGTCTGCTACTTCAAGCGCAACAAGGTCAAGCAACGATTGGTGATCAAGCCTTAACAAGTGGCGATTTCGCGGTGCTAGTACGCAGTCATCGCCAAGGCCGCATGATTAAAGAAGCACTCCAAGCTTGCGGGATTGCTAGTGTGCAGAAATCACCCAAAGGAATTTTTGAAACCGAAGAAGCCGAAGAGTTGCGTTTAGTCTTAAGCGCGATTGCAGAACCGAGCCAAATCAGCAAACTACGCCGTGCTTTAGTCACCGAACTCATGGGAGGGACTGCACAAACTTTATTAGCCTTGGATGCTAGTCCAGCCCTGTTTGATGCTGAGTTAGAGGACTTTTTCCACTGGCAATATCTCTGGCAAAAGCATGGCTTTATGCGCATGTTTCGTGATTGGTTGGATAAACGTAAGGTGCGTGCTCGCCTGTTGGCTTATGTCGATGGTGAACGCCGCTTAACGAATCTCTTGCACTTGGCGGAGCTAATTCATGTAGAGACCCGTAAACAAGCACCGAGCTTACACACGACTTTACGTTGGTTGCAACGACGTGCTACGGAACAAACGAATGAAGAACATCAACTGCGTTTAGAAAGTGATGAAAATTTAGTACAGATTGTTACCATCCATAAAAGTAAAGGCTTGCAGTACAAAATCATTTACTGCCCCTTTTTATGGAATGACCAAGAGCGCGAGATTAAAAAACAATGGTTTGCTTGGTATGATACCGCGAATCAACAAAGCTGTTTGCAAGCTAGCCTCTTAAATCTTGAAGCAGCCAAACAAGCACGACGCGCTGAGGAACGCAGTGAGAATTTACGGCTCTTATATGTAGCGATTACCCGCGCTCAATATCACTGCACGATTGTGAATTTGAGTGCCGCCGTTAGCTATAAAACCTTTAGCTATGACACGGCGCTCGCTTGGCTGCTGTTCGGCTATTTACCTGAAAGTGAACATATTCTCTGTACCATCGGTAAAGCCGATAAAGTCGCTTTACGCCAACAATTAATGCAACAAGCTTTACAAGACTTGGCGGCAAACTCGCAAGGCTGCATCAGCTATGAACCTGTACCTGTTGAGCAAGAGGCGCTACGCTATCAAGCCCCTCGGATGCAAACCCGCTTTCACTGCCGCTCATTCAGACAACCCTTAGCTGAAATCTTACGTGTGGGTAGTTTTAGTAGCCTAGCACAAGGCTCACATGATGAAAAACCTGATCATGACCGTCCTATTGCTATTGAACTGTATAGCAATACGCCGCAAGCACTGGATTTAAACACTTTCCCCAGTGGTGCACGTGCGGGCATTTGCCTACATAGCCTGTTGCAACAAGCTGATTTTCAACAGCCATTAGTGGAACAATTAGATAGTGTCATCATCAAAGGTTTGCGTAGCCAAGGTTTTAGCTCTGAACTACAAACCGCCGCCATCCACTTATTGCAACCTGCCTTAGATACACCTTTGCCGCCACTCCATCACTTTTCTCTAAGCTGCTTAGACAAGAAAAATCGCTTAGATGAATTAGAGTTTTACTTCCCAGTCCAGCAACTTAAACCTGAGCAACTTAAATTAGTGCTGCACTTTTTACCCGACGAGGCCGCTTGGCAACCGATTCGAGCCGCCATCGAACGCTTGGAATTCCAAGACTTAAAAGGCTATATGAAAGGCTATATTGATTTAGTGTTCCGTTGGCAAGATCAATATTACCTAGTGGACTATAAATCGAATTGGCTAGGTGAGGAACCGGATGCTTATTCTGCCCCTCAACTGATGCAAGCCATGGCGGATGCCCATTATTATTTGCAATATCTTATTTATTGTGTGGCTTTGCACCGTTATTTAAAACAGCGTTTAGTGGATTATACTTGGGATACCCATTTTGGTGGAGTATTTTATTTATTCCTGCGCGGGATGCACCCTGATAAACCTGATCAGGGGATATTCTTTCATAAGCCGGATTTAGAAATTATTGAAGCTTTAGAATTTATTATGGGCGGTTGAGCAATAATTCGAGGTTCTGCTCAATTAAAGCCACCGCTTGCTCCATTTGCTTAGGGCTATCGCTAAACCGATGCAAAAACCAAACGCCGTGAATGCTGGCTAATAAGAGATTGGCAGCTTCTTGGGACTTATCGCGATCACCCAATAAAGCACGAAAATCATGGGCTAGATTGCTGTGAAAACGTCGATAATACACCCGTAAAAGGCGAGCAGTGCGCTCATCATGCGCCGCTTGTGCCCAAAATTGTGGCCATACATCACGCGCTTCGGGAGAGATATGCACCGAGGAAAAATTCATGCGAATCATCGCTTGTAGACGCTTTTTCGGGTCAGCCTCTGAACGAAAGATAGCCAAACTGGATTGATGCAAATCGCGCACTAAATACACATAAGCCGCGTAAACTAGATTATCTTTGGTATCGAAATAATGATGAATGATGCCGGTGGATAAATTGGCACGTTGACTAATGCCTTTTGTGGTCAAACCACTAAGGCCATTAGTGCTGATTTCCTCCAGAGCGGAATGCATAATACGCAGTGGTGTCGATTCCTCTGTCAACTCACCAAAAGTGAAGCGTTCAGATATTTTGTGATCGCTCATGGCCATCTCCATCACTTGGGGCTTACAGCTTAGGTTTGATTGACTGTTCAGTCAATAGCTTGACAGGAAATGGCAAGCACTCATTACCCATCCAGCTAGGCTATACTGAAGCTTCAAGTCGTACCCGAATTCATTCACTACCAAGCACTATATTAAGATGATCAAAATACTCACGAGCTGGATCATTTGCCTAAGTAGCCTCATAGCCTGCGCGAATATTCACCCCGATTGTGAACGCTCTGATACTTTTGGTCATTGCCAGCAATGGAAAAACCAGCCTCAAACCTGCGAAAAGCCCGACTTTCTTGGTTTTTGCCCACCTGTCCGTCATTGATGTGAAAACTTAAAGCCCAGCCGCAGATTTTTTAAGCGTTTCTCGCTATGCTGCATGAGGGGCTGGAGCAGTTCGCGGCGGTTCTTGGAACAATAACACCGATCATCTGCGGTGTGCGGTGCGCAACAGGAATCATCCACACAATCGGAACAACAACTTGGGTTTTCGGATTGTGAATTGTCCCTGATTGCTCTTGCTTTCTGAATACTACTTGCTGACTGCTGATAGGGTATGGGCGAAGAACGGGGTGGGTGGGAGTGCGCCAAAACCACACAAACATCACCCCTCTTGCAGCCACTTAGGCAATCCGCTCTAATGCCATCATGAACACTACACCGATTCTCGAAGTGCGTAATCTGCGCAAACATTATCCCAAAGTCAAAGCCGTCGATGGCGTAGACTTTTCCGTTCCGACCGGCATTTGCTTTGGGCTGCTCGGCCCGAATGGGGCGGGCAAAACTACCACGATTGAAATGATGGAAGGGATTATTCGCCCCAGTTCTGGCGAGATTCTGTATAAAGGCGAGCCGATGGGGCCGCGCTTTAAAAATGAAGTCGGTATCCAGTTTCAATCCACCGCGTTACAAGATTTTTTGACCGTGCGCGAGAATCTGAAGTTTTTCAGTAATCTCTACCCCAAAAATAGGTCGATGGATGAACTGATTGAGATTTGCGCCCTCGAATCCTATCTGGATCGAGATGCACGCAAACTCTCCGGTGGACAACGCCAACGCATGCTGTTGGCTATTGCTTTAGTGAATGATCCAGAAATCGTGTTTTTGGATGAACCCACTACCGGGCTTGACCCGCAAGCACGTTTGAATTTCTGGGAGCTGATTAATCGGATTAAAGCGCAGAACAAAACTGTCCTCCTAACCACGCATTATATGGAAGAGGCTTATAACCTCTGCGACCAAATTGCAATTATGGATCATGGCAAAATCATTGCCCAAGGTTCGCCTGATCAGTTACTCAGCGAGCATTTCCAAGATGTGATTATTGAATTGCCTGCACAAGACTTCCCCCAAGCGGCTGAAGTCATTCCGCATCGGCGCTTAGCTAAAGTGAATCCAAGCATTGAAATCAGCACCCAAGACGTGAATAAAACCGTCGCTGAATTGCTGCAAGCAGGCGCTTCGCTCGCCGGTTTACAAGTGCGCCAACGCACTTTAGAGGATTTATTCTTGGAATTAACCGGCAAGGAGCTACGGCAATGAATCTGCGACGCATTGGGGCAGTGATTTATGCCCGTAGCCTTGAATTTATTCGTGATCGCTCGGCACTCTCGTGGAGCTTCGTGATGCCGATTGTGATGGTGGTAGGGTTAGCGTTTATTTTTTCCGGTGAAGGGCAGCCCTTGTTTAAAGTCGGGGTCATCGCTGATAATTTAGCCACAGAAGCCGAACCCAGTCCTAAGCTACATCCTTTCCTTACGACCCAGCATATTGATTTCTATAGCGTAGCGGCTGATCAACAAGCGGCCGTCGTCAAAAAGGTCGGGCGGCATCAAGTGGATATGCTTATAGATTTACGCGCCGGTCAGCAGCATTATTGGGTGAATACCGAATCACCTAAAGGCTATTTTCTGGAGCTGCTACTTAAAAGTAGTGAGGGCGCTAAGCTCACCCAAGAAACCGTGCAAGGCCAACAAATCCGCTATGTGGATTGGGTGATCCCCGGTATTTTAGGCATGAATATGATGTTTAATTGCCTGTGGGGGGTGGGCTATGTGATTGTGCGCTATCGCAAAAATGGTTATCTCAAACGCCTGAATGCCACCCCGTTGACCGCGACTGAATTCCTGCTGGGGCAAATCATCTCACGGATGGTGTTAGTCGTGGGTGTCAGCACCTTGGTGTTTACCCTGACGAATCTGTTCATGCACTTCGTCATGGAGGGTAGCTATTTAGATTTACTAGTCGTATTAATAGTGGGCACGTTTACTTTAATTACGATGGGCTTGCTCGTTGCCAGCCGCGTGCGAAGTGAGGAATTATCCGATGGCCTATTGAATCTGCTGACTTGGCCGATGATGTTGCTTTCTGGTGTGTGGTTCTCAATGGAAGGCACTAACCCGATCATGCAAGGGTTAAGCCAACTTTCTCCATTAACCCATACACTAACTGCTGCCCGTGCGATTATGTTAGACGGTGCAACGCTTTGGCAGGTCGCCCCGCATCTGTTAGTTTTATTAGCAATGTCCTTAGTATTTTTAGCGATTGGTGCTTTGGGCTTCCGTTGGACAACCGATTGAGGAATCCGCATGCAGCGTGACACTAAGCTTTATCAAGGGGGCTGCTTATGCGGCAAAGTTCGTTATGCTGCAACCCAGTTTGAGGCCAACATGGCGCATTGCCACTGCTCCATGTGCCGCAAATTTCACGGGGCTGCTTTTGCAACCTTTGGCTCAGTCAAGCAAGAAAACTTTCGCTGGATACAAGGTGAAAAGGAACTCGCTGCTTATCAAGCCCCCAATGGAACAGTGCGCCGCTTTTGTAAACATTGCGGCTCCAGTCTAAGCTTTGCACCCTCTGCCGACGCGGTTGAAGTTATTGAAATTAGTTTAGGTAGCTTAGATTCTGATTTAGAACGTTTACCCGATGCGCATATCTATGTTGGCTCAAAAGCAAATTGGGATGTAATCAGTGATGAACTGCCGCAATACGCGGAAGGGCGTGCTAGTCGGTGTTTGAGCGCCCCTAAGTAATTTTACTTAGGTAACCCAAGTTGCGCGAACTAAGGCAAAAGCCCATAAGGAAGGTTTAAAGTGTTATTGACCAAAACAACCGCTTTAAACGAGGTTCCTCATGGACATGACGATCATAGCGCTGTATTGCTTATGTGACGATCTGTTAAACCACCGAGGTCATCGCGAAAGTCCCAGCCGCATGAGCGATGCGGAGGTAATCACCACAGTCGTGGTGAGTGCACTCTACTTTTCCGGTCATCATGACAAGAGCTGTCAGTTTATGAAAGCTCATGGCTACATTCCCCAGAGAGCACGAGTCGCTTTAACCGTCGAGTCCATGAATTAGCTTCGGTAATTAGGCGGCTCTTTCAAATCCTTGGGCATTATTGGAATAGTCCTTCGCCTTCACACCTTTATGTCATCGACAGCTTTCCTATGGCCGTGTGCCATAATAAGCGCATTCAGCGCTGCCAACGGTTTCAAGGGGAAGAGTGGCGCGGTTATCAAGCTAGTAAGCAGCGCTATTTTTATGGACTTAAAGTCCATCTACTCGTCACCGAGGCAGGACAGCCTGTCGAGTGCTTCTTCACCGAAGGCTCGATGAGTGATGTGAACGCCTTGACATTATTTGATCTGGATTTGCCTGAAGGCTCTGAAATCCTGGGGGATAAAGCCTACAATGATTACCGCTTCGAGGATCAGATGGCTAAAGTAAACTTGATTCCCTCCCCCTTGAGAAAGAGCAACTCCAAACGGGCGATTCCTGCTTACACCACCTATTGGCGATCACTCAAGCGCAAAGTGGTGGAAACCACAGGCAGTCTATTAGAACAGCTTATGCCCAAACACATTCATACTTCGACCAGTACAGGCTTTGAGATTAAACTCATGTCTTTTATCTTAGCACTCAGTTTCAAATTATTGCTCAATTGAGGCACGCAACTTGGGTTATAATATCTAATTTACCTGTTGGCTTATCTACTGAGGTAGAATGGGAGTATGCCTGTCTGGCAGGGACGACGACACCATTTTTTTCGGTAAAACTATTACGCCTGTACTGGTCAAGTAAAACCGGACACTTTAATTTGAGACGATTCAAAGTTAATGGGGGACACGCCACCATTAGCCGTGTGTAGCCGATCTAGGTTGTAATATTTAATGTAAGCCGCCACATCAGATTTCATCTGATCACGCGTGAGCTGTGCAACTTTGAAGATCCAATCGTGCTTCAAGCTTCCAAAAAAGCGCTCAACCACTGCGTTATCCCAGCAAGCTCCAATATCGCCCATGGATGAGCGTAGGCCGTAGCTTTCTAACAAGGTTCTGAAGCGTTTGCTTGTGTACTGCGAGCCTTGCTCGCTGTGAAATACAACTCCTTTTAGCGGCTGTCGGAGGTTGACCGCTTTGATCATCGCCTTACCAATTAAATCGGTCGTCATGCGCTTATCCATATGCCAGCCCACTATCCGACGCGAAAATAATCCATCACAATCGCTAAATACATCCAGCCTTCAGCGGTTTTCAGATAGGTAATATCGCCCGCCCATACTTCATTCGCGGCAACAGGATTGAAGTTTTGATTCAGCAGATTATCAGCAACCGGATCACCATGCTTTCGTTAAGTGGTCACCCTGTAAGCGACTCGCTGCTTCACCACTAAATTCAGCTTTCTCATCAGCTTACGTTTACGTTCGCGACTGATTTTAATGCCTTCTTCACGTAATTTTTTCGCCAATTCTCGACTGCCAAGACAGCCTCTGCTTGCACAAAACAACTCTTTTGGTCGGCGATACAGATGCAAGTCAACAGCAGTCATCAGAGTCGGTAGCCGAACCTTCCATGCATAGAAAGCTGACTTACCAACCTGCATTCGGCACAATATCCGCACGGGATAACGTGTCGACTCCGCCTTGATAAAAGTGACCTTTACTTCATTTCTTTCGCGAAGAATGCACTGGCCTTTTTTAAAATCTCCTTCTCCATGCGCAGCTCCTTAACTTCTTTGCGCAAGCGTTTTAGTTCTTCACGCTCATCTCCGGCTAACGATTTGACTTCAACTAGTTGCTCGTGAAGCTGTACAACAGGCTCGCCGTACTCCCTAATGATTTAGCAGTCTCCAGCACGGTATAACCCTGTTCCAGCACCAGTGCGACCGCCTCGTCTTTGAACTCTTTCAGGTAGTGTTTGTAACGGCGTTTCTGAGTTATAGGGACACCTCGATGCTTGTCGTTTATTGTCTCTCATTAATGTGTCCGGTTATATTAGATCACTACACTGATGCCAACGCTGTAATAACAACTCCACCGCCTCTTCATACAATTTAGCGTGTGAAGAGAGCAAGCCAATATCTGCATAATCCAAGCCAAGTCAATGAATAAAGTGAGCAACATGGCATTCTTCGTTATTTCTGGCAAATAGGGGCGTGAGAAAATTTCATCAGATAATTCGTATTTTTCAGCTTGTTGTTCTGCCCAGCCATTCGGTTGATGGGCGACCCGATACCAAGGCGATACAAAAGCACGAATTTGCTCTGCAATCATGGGCGATAAATCAGCCTGCTGGCAATAGGCTGATTTTTGTTCTTGACGTTCATAAGCATAAGGTCTTCCAGTAACAATAACTAAGGCATTAGGTGCACCCGATATTGATCCGCAAGCGCTCTTGAAACTGATGCATGAGCTAGCACCTGACTGGCTACAAGGTTGCCGCTTGCGCGAGTGCTGGTTTGAACCAACTTTCCATAAGCATGTAGGTAAACTCTGTGTGGGTGTGCAGATTCATGTTGAAGATACAAGCTATCAGCATCGACAGTTTAAACCTTGGTGTCTGCAGGCTTTAGCCTTCAAAGCCTTACGGTTATTAAAAGCCGATTACCCCTTATGGCGTGATTTTCCTTATGAATATGAGCTGGATAAGCTTGCGATTGATGTCATCAATGGTTCGCCCTTATTGCGAGAGTGGGTGGATGATCCAATGGCTGTAGTAGCCGATTTAGACGATTTAGCACGAGTCGATGAGCGCACATGGCTAGAGCAGCGTCAGCCTTAGCTATTGTATTAATTGAGGTTTTATGTCTTATTTTTATTTGGCGATTGCCATTATCTCTGAAGTGATCGCTACGAGCGCTTTAAGAAACTCAGCGGAATTTACTAAGCTTTGGCCGACTTTAATTATGATTGCTGCCTATGGCAGTGCATTTTATTTCATGACTTTGGCGTTGCGCACCATTCCTTTGGGAATTACCTATGCGATTTGGTCGGGGCTTGGAATTGTACTGATTAGTTTAGTCGGCGTAGTTTTGGTCATGCTTTAGAAGAGTAGAAGAAAGTTCGGTTAATGAATTCTCCAATGACCTTATCGTGAACCTCAATGGATTTAGAGAAACACAAGGTACGACGGGCTAAGCGTTTCAGTCGAGTTCGGAAAAATTGAGGTTCTGGCGTTCAATCGATTGAGTGTAACGCTTGGTCATCAGGTGCAACTCAGAAGGCAGTAAGCGCCGATAAGCTTCCCAACGATCCGTGCAGTAGAGTCGAATGTTGAACGTTTGGAGCAAGGCTAACAAGAGTATATGGTCTCCACAGTCAACTCTTTCTGGCATTTCCTTTCCGGCAAACATTCAATCCCCCCTTACTCAAAGCGCAGACCCTGTGCCTTTTGGTGCAACAGCCCCTGCTGATGTCTTTGCCTGAAACGCTGGTATTGTCAAGGAGGAGTCTTGCAGGGAAGCTCCTTGATAATGCCGGTGTGTAAGTCATCCTGTTGGCGGGCATGTTGTCTTCATGCGATGTGTCTTTCCCCTGTGTTGCTGATAACGGTTTTGCTCAAGTACAGGCATTGGACAGACCAAACTGCATTTGTATATCCGGCTTCTTTACGCGGGGCGCATGGCCCCAGAGCTATCATGGAAACCGCGTAGTAGGTGCCTATCGCTCGATCGGGCTTGGTTTGGTTTACGTCACTCTCGTTACCGGCTTTTCCTGCTACTGGTTTAACCTGTCAAACCATGAACGTACTATCGTCAACGCAAGGTCAGGGAGCATAGGTATCTACACAAATTCCCCTGATTCATAGAGAATCGGGGGATGATTTTTAAAAACATCTTCTTGGCGTTGATAAACGTCTGTCTGACCGTTACCAGCGCTTGGTGGCAGAGCACATGAAAACGGGTACGGCCTTAAGTACGGGGCTAAAAGCCTTGCCGGACAAAGTGAGCAGTTTTGCTAGCACCCAAGCGGCCTGGCGTTTTTACGCCAATGAGTCAGTTAGTCTGCCCGTATTGCAGGCTCCTCTGACAAAAGCTGCCCAATCGACAACAGTGTGATACTTATGCCCTGTGCATCCATGACTGGTCGCGTTTGGCCTAAAAACAGGCTAATAAATCGGACACTTACGCTATGACGTATCAGCATGATGTGGGCTACAACCTGCAAAGCAGCCTGCTAGTGAGTGACCGAGATGGACAGCCGCTAGCTCCTGTGGCGTTGCGGTTAGTCAGTCAGGATGGCAGTTATTCCACCTATGAGGCAGACGCAGCGGACACTCCTCCTGTCCGAGAGCATCTGGATGAAGTCACTCACTGTATTCATACCTTGGAACAACAGGGTTTCGACAAACTCCTAGTCCACATCATTGACCGAGAAGCCGACTCCGTTGGTCATATCCGTTAATGGGAACAAGGTGGTTATCGTTGGCTGGTCAGGGTGAAAGCCCATTCCCGCCTGGCCTATCAGGGGCAGACCACTCACAGTAAAACACTGACCGAAACATTAGCGTTTGAGAGAACCCGTCAAGTCACTCACCAAGGCGGAACATACTGACAATGGGTTGCCGAAACCACCGTTAGCCTGACTCGCCCCGCCAAACCCAGCCGCAAGAAACGCCCTAAGCCGGAAGTACCGGGCAGCCCGGTGGAAGCCCGCCTGATGGTCAGCCGTATCCTCACCGAGGACGGTGAACAACTGGACGAATGGTACCTGCTGACCCATGTGCCGGAGGTAAACCAAGCCACTATCGCCCTTTGGTATTACTGGCGTTGGCAGATTGAATCTTTCTTCAAACTGATGAAGTCAGTCGGGCACCAACTGGAATCCTAGCAGCAGGAATCGGCACTGACCATCGCCAAGCGATTACTGGTTGCTTGCATGGCGTGCGTCACTGTTTGGGGGATTGCGGCTGATCATAGTCAGGAGGCCGCCGAACTTAAAGCGTTGTTGATCAAACTCAGTGGTCGGCAAATGAAGCGGAAGCAACCCTTCACTTACCCAGCTTTATTGGATGGAATGTGGGCATTGCTAGCCATGTTAGAAATCATGGAAGTTTACTCCCCCGAACAATTGGACAGCCTCAAAAAGACTGTCCGACGATTTGTGTAGGTACCTATGTCTACTATAGGCACGACATAAGCCCGCTTCTCAGCTAACAAAGCCTGTAATTCTTCCTCAACTTCACGAGTGATCCAGTAATCAGCTTGTATAGAGGGGTTACGAGCAATAGGTATGATAAGCACCTATGAAGTGATGGGTTTCTAAGCAGGATATATTAAGTATAAGTATAGCCAACACTAATGAGAAACCAAGCCAGATTGGCTTGGTTATAATAGATATTTATGCTTAAGGCAGGCGACTAAGGGTCACTATTGCTTAGCTTAATCGCTGCCAAATAAATCACGGGTATAAACTTTAGCTTTGACATCTTGCAAATCAGGATGCATCCGATTAGCGATAATAACCTCACTTAAAGCTTTGAATTCATTCAAGTCGTGCATCACTTTGGAGTTGAAAAAACTGTCTTCCTGCAATTCAGGCTCATATAAAACGACTTGAATACCTTTGGCTTTAATTCGCTTCATAATTCCTTGAATCGAGGATGCACGGAAATTGTCTGAACCTGCTTTCATAATCAGGCGATACACGCCTACCACTTTAGGTTGCTGCTGAATAATGCTATCGGCCACAAAGTCTTTACGCGTAGAGTTAGACGCTACGATCGCTTGAATCAGGTTTTGAGGTACTTGGTTATAATTGGCAAGTAGCTGTTTAGTATCTTTCGGTAAACAGTAGCCACCATAACCGAACGAAGGATTATTATAATGCGTCCCAATGCGTGGGTCTAAACAGACACCTTCGATAATTTGGCGAGTATCTAAACCATGCGTAGCGGCATAAGTATCTAATTCATTGAAATAAGCTACCCGCATCGCTAGATAAGTATTAGCAAATAACTTGATAGCCTCTGCTTCCGTCGAGTCGGTGAACAGTACTGGAATATTCTCTTTGCGCGCCCCTTCTTGTAAGAGCTTAGCAAAAGTCGCAGCACGTTCAGAGCGTTCGCCGACTACAATACGTGAGGGGTAAAGATTGTCATAGAGCGCTTTACCCTCACGTAAAAATTCCGGGGAAAAAATTAAATTGTTACTACCCGTTGCTTGCCGTAAGCTTTCCGTATAGCCGACAGGAATAGTTGATTTGATCACCATCACTGCGTGGGGATTTAAGGCCATTACATCGTTGACCACCGCTTCGACGGAGCGTGTGTTGAAATAATTGGTTTGAGTATCGTAATCCGTAGGGGTAGCAATGATCACAAAATCTGCATTGCGATAAGCATCTTCTTTATTCAAAGTAGCGTGAAAGTTTAAGTCAGTGCGTTTTAAAAAAGCTTCGACTTCTGTGTCAATGATGGGTGATTGGCCTTGATTTAGTAACTCAACTTTTTCAGGGATAATATCAAGGGCGATGACTTCGTGATGTTGGGCTAAAAGTAAGGCATTAGAGAGGCCTACATAACCAGTGCCAGCAACCGCAATTTTCATAAAACTACCTTAAAACTATTTAACTGTTATTTGGTGCAAGATTATATACCAAGATTGTTTAGTCGCTGGGGTTTTATTGCATAGCAACAGGAGTAAAAATTAAGTATGAAATCATTAGTATTACCTGCGCTGTTATTAACTAGCTTAGTAGCTTGCACGACAGCTTCCGAATCGGGTCAGCTGCCCAAGCCTCAACCGGGTGTTGAACAAGTCAGTTGGACTGTTTTAACTATTACTGGAACAACCCAGCAACCTGATCCAGTTGAGGCCAAAATTCGTGAATTAGAAGCAGCCGGGCAACTTAAAATCTTAAAAGTAATGGAGTCTTTCCCTGCACAATACGAAATAAAAGGCTCACAGCAAGCTTTAAGTGCTGTGCAGGAAGCGGCAAATCCTATCCAAGCGCCGAAAAAGGATTTGAAAGCTTTAGCAGCTTTGGATGCGGCTGAGGCACTGTGGATGCAGAAACGTCCTGAGCATTATGCCTATCAATTACAGCCTAGTTGTTTTTGTCCCCCAGAATACACCCAGCCGATTGCAATTCGGGTGTTTAAAGGCGTAGTGCAGCAAGCTGATTTAGTCACCTCAAACCAACCTCTACCCGCTGAACGCAAAGCAGATGCTAAAACTATCGACGATTTGTTTAAGCTGATTCGGAATGCGATTAATCGACCGGCTGCCAGTGTGCAGGTGACTTATGATCCAAACTATGGCTTTCCTAGCTCGATTAGCATTGATTTGGATCAGATGATGGCTGATGAGGAAATCTATTACACCGCAAAAGACTTTAAGGTCGCCAGTGGTTTAAAGCCTACTCAGTCTTAAACTCAGCAGACTTAAAGCAAAACTAGCGCAGGGTTTTATAACTTGCGCTTTAACTGATAGTTCGAGGTAAATTCCTGATCAATACGTTGATAGTGTTTAATCAGGGTTAAAGTCCAAGCTAAACGCTGATTGATCGGATCAGTCGCGTGTGTTTTGGTTTGGGCTTGCCAAGTAGCTAAGGCTTGGATTTGTTCTGGATTAGTGGTGAGTTCTAAACGCTGCAAGCCTTGATTAAGTGCTAGATAGCTAGCTTGTTGAAATAGAGGTTTATTAGAGTGCTTAGTACGCTCTTGAGTAAGCGCTTGGAGGTCTTGCACACTCGCATATTTACCTAAGCTGAAGCTTGCCCCTAAGCGGACATCTGCTAAATCATGGTTTAAAGCAGCGAGAGCCTGTTCAAAGCCCATTTGTGCTAAGGCATAGCCATAATAAATAGCGAGGTGTGTATGTTTGGGCGTGGCTGCCTCCAATTGGGTTTGCCAACTTGCATAGGCTGTGGCATCGCTTAAATCAGCGGGTTGTTGGTCACGTAGTTGACGCCATTGTTGATATTCCTCCTCTAAAACGTCTAAGCCACTATGAATCACTGGCAACGCTTCGGTAGCGTTTAGCTCGGCTAACAGTTGATAAGCGGGAGTTTGAAGCGGGCTTTGATCATCTTGAGCAAAGCTTAGTAGCGTTGAAATGGCTTGAGTGCGTGGGCTAGTCGCCACATAGTGGCTTAAGCCACTCAACAAACTAGTAGAGGAAAGACCCTGAGTTTTTAACCACGGCAGTAAGTCTTCACCTTCTGAGACCTTTAATAAGGTATCGATACTTTGCATACGAATTAAATGATTAGAGTCTTGAGTTAAAGTTACTAAAGCTTGACTAATCGTTTGATTATAGGGGGTGGACTGCATGGATAACAAAGCTTGTACGCGAATGCTGGTGCTCATATTCGTATCGATAGCAAGGCGCAGTAAGGCTGGATTGCGGTTGCCATCACTTAAGCTCATGGCAGTCAGCAAGGCTTGGCGTTGAGTATAGCTGCCAAGGAGTTGGCTATTCACACTAGGGTCTAAGCTATTAGTAAGTTTATGGATGGGTTCATACTGGGGAATGGATGCTACTAACCCAAAATCGTTTAATAATTGAGGATTAACTGCATTCATGAACGATGAGTAGATGGTACTCTTGAAACCTGCTGGCTCGACTGGCTGGCTTAGGTTGTCTAAAGTAAACGAGAGTTGCATAGCCAAACTAGTAGTTGCTGGCAAGGTTTTCAAATACGCTGTTAGGCGTGGAATAATATTAGGATCTTGTAAATTGGCTAAAGCACTAATTGCTGAGTACTTGAGATTTTCATCAGTGTTAGGGTGCTCAATAAGTTCCAGTAAAAGTGGCACAGACTGGTTAGCAGTTAAGACGCCCAAGGTAGTTGCACAAGTACTGCGAACATCGGTGCGCTCTTCGGCGTCTTGTAGACGATTTAACAAAAGATCAATACTAGCCAGATCATTTAAAGCTTTGAGCCCCTCAATTGCACCAATACGCGCCTCAGTGCGCTCATTTTGATCATTAAGGACGTGACGAAATACTGGAATAGCTTCAGTGGCTCCTAAAACCCCTAAAGAAGAGGCTGCTATCTGACGGATTTCTTCATGTTCATTCGCGTCTTGAAAACGTGTGAGTAACAGTGGAGCAGCTTTAAGTGAGTTACTATTGCCTAATTGATTGATGACAGTTAGACGCACATCTAGAGGCTGATTGCGTGCATTGATAAGCTCAGTTGCTACTGGTAAAGCGTGGTCAAAATCAATCTGAAACAGACTCTTCAGTGCTGCTTGACGAATACTAGGGACTTTATCGAAGAGAAGTTGGCTGAGGGCTGTTGAGAAATTAGCATCGTTTGTTTGCCCTATTAAGATAACGGCTACTTCGCGAGTTTGTGGGCTGTCACTACTGAGAGCTGCTAGCAGTCGCGGTTTGAGCTGCATAGCTTGCATGACGTTCATGAGCATGGCATTAGTATCAGGATTGCCAGTTTCTATCAGCATATTCACCAGTTCAACTGGACGCATGAAAGCTGCTACTTGAAACTGATTAGGATCCAATACCCAATTCAAACTCGCCTCTAAATAACGAGGATCAAGAAACACCAAGGGTCTTTGTAGGAAACCCTGAGCCAGTATTTCTTCTGGTGTGTATTCCAAGGGTTGGGAATAAAAAGGACCCATATCGGGCAGTGGCAGGCCACTCGGATTATTTTCAAACAGTTTAGCAATTGCACGCGTTTGTTCAAAAGCCCAAACGGTTTTCATGCCAGCAATGTGCTGTAGCATTATTTGCATCATCCCATCTATTTCCGGATTAGTAGCAAATTTTGGAGCTTTAGAGGGTAATGTCTCATTAGATTTGAAAGTAGTACCGATTGATGAAGGTTCCAATGAC